>JAZRTS010000176.1:0-31037 GCA_045652135.1 Eubacteriales bacterium
GGTTGATAATCGTTTTTCGACGGGAGATAACTAAAACAAGGAGCGTCAACACCGAGTGCCGAGGCGGTGAGGCGACTATGTTTTAGGAAGAGAAGACTGTTAATCATGATGTCGCTGGTTCGAGCCCAGCAGGGGGAGCCAGAAAAAAGCCTAACGCAATCGCGTTAGGCTTTTTTCAACGATGTGTTCCGCAAGCGGAACGTGATGTATCCTTCGGAAGTGAAGTGCGCTTCGCGCGTGAAGTGTGCCTTCGGCACGTGATACGGAACACATCACATCACTGCGACCATAGGGAGCAACATCACTATGCGAAGCATAACATCACTTTGGCACAGCCAAAACTTCACTAAAATCGCAAAGCCCTTGATTTCGGGGCTTTTTATGCTTTTGTGGATAAAAACACATTGCACCTTTTTACTACCTTTTGTAGTTGAATCTGCGACTTTATGGAGATATATTGAAATTATAGAGATTTTGTGATATAATACAGCTTAAGAAGGGCGGTGATTGCGTGTCTGATTTGAGATATAATAGGGTTTTTAAGAAAGGCTTGGCAGCCATTTTGTTCTGCACCGTATTGTTCAGTTCTATAGTTGTATTTTTTATTGTATCCAAAATTCAATATGATCAGCTCGTATTTGATATGGAGCCGCTTGAAGCTACTATTGTTGATGTTGACAGTCATGTTCGGCGCAGAGGTTTGAATTGGCAGGAGATCTATATAGAATACGCTGTTGATGGAATTGTTTATAATAGAGAATTAAAAACCGATACAGCAATATCTTTTAGAGCAGGCAGCGGCGCCCATTATTCGGTTGGTGAAAAGGTGCAAATTTTTTATGATCCTCAAAATCCGGAAATCATTGCATCACCGCGATCTGTTAGTGTAGGATATTTTTGGTTAATATTTGCATTGTTCTTCTTGGGGTTTGTGCTATTTGCTTTATGGTGGATGATAAAATCGCGACAAAAATTTTTAGTTACACAGGAAGAATACGACAAACAGGGCGAAGAGATTAAGAGAAGCAGATTGGCAGAAAAACAACAGAAGAAGCAGGATAAATTGGAAAGAAAAAAGAACAATGTCAAGGTAAGAAAAATATTGAAAATTATATTGATTTTAATCGTTTCACTAATTGTGACTTTTTTGCTTTTTCATTTCTTTCGTGGTTTTATAATGGGACTTACGAGTTAAATGTTATAGCGTGTTCTATATTAAGGTTCAAAAATGTTGTGTCAACTCAGAAAAAAGGACTTGCAATCGCAAGTCCTTTTCTCAACGATGTGTTGCGCAAGCGGAATGTGAAGCTTCCTTCGAAAGTGAAGTAGTGCAAAGGAGTTCACAAGCGAACTCCGGCACGAGATCAGGAACGAATCACTTCACTGCGACCGCAGGGAGCAACATCACTATGCGAAGCATGACTTCACCTGAGCGAGCCAAAACTTTACTGAAAAATGGCGGTTGCGTTTTTTGTTAAATGAAATAAATATGACATATATTTGTCATGAAACATTGACAAAAGTGTAGGTATATGATATAATTTCTGAAAAAAAGACAAAGGATGATGACAACTATGAATCATTTTTCATTCGAAATTGCGCTTATTGCCGTGCTACCCGCTTTGGCACTATGTGTATACGTATTTTTTAAAGACCGTGCGGAAAAAGAACCGTTCGGATTGCTTGCCGCTTTGTTTGGTGTCGGCGCACTTGCGTATATACCTTCTGTTTTTATTGAAGGGTTGATATTGAGTGTTATCGATAAGGGATTTAAAAATTTGATAACGGTATCAGCAGAAGGTAGAATTATGTTTGAAAGCTCGCAATCAGAGGTGCTTTATATTACGCTTTGCTCATTTTTAGGCTTTGCGCTTATAAGAATATGTTTTCAGTGGCTTGGACTTTTCCTTGTGACACACAAGAATAAAAACTTCAATTATCTTTTTGACGGTGTCGTTTATTCCGTTTTTGTGTCGCTTGGATTTGCAGTTGCGGAAAATGTACATTTCCTTATGCAAAATGATGTTGAACTGCTTTTGCCCAAGCTGTTGACATCGGTTGCGTGCCAGCTTTTTGTCGGTATTATTATCGGTTATTATTATACGATGTGGCATATGCGTTTTAATGCCAATAGGATAGAAAACGCACTTAAAGAAAAGGGCATAGTTGAAAAGGATAACATAAAATCATCCGCTTTGTGGCTTGTGGCAGGTATTGTTATTCCGTTTGTTACAAGCGGTGTATATGCTTTGGCGGGATCATTATACAGTGATATTGTCAAGATCGTGTTCTACACTTCGGTTTTCGTTGTGTTCGGTGTTTCTTTTGTTGCGATCGATCAGATGGCATCAAAGGATGGAAGTTACGGAAAATATTTGTATAAGATCATAGCAAAAGGACATCCCGAGCTTTCTTTCGAAATTATTAATAACGCTTTGACATCCGAAGGTGAAAATGAAAAGGAGGATGCAGAGTAATGAAAAAATTAAATACTAAATATATCGTTATTGCTGTAATATCGTTAATTGTCTCGATTGTTATATCGAAGATGGACGGCATAAATATACAGGATTTTGATTTTCTTGATGATCTTCCTTCAGGTCTTCTTGACAATGCAGATGATTCTTCTGATGATGACAGCTCCGGCACATCTGAACCTTCGGATTTTAAAGAAAAGGAACCGAGCGAATTTACCGTATACTACGATCAGCTTTCGGAATTCCAGAAAAAAATATATATCGCTATGGAAAATGCCGTGTCGAAAGCGGAGAAAAAGCTTACTCTTTCAAATGTCAATGTAGATGATTTTGAAAGAGAATGTGCAGATGCCGCCATAGCACTTCAGTATGATTACCCCGAATATTTTTGGTTTACAGGCGGGTTCAGATATTTTTATTCAAGAGGCAGTACGCTTTCAAATATAAGTATTGAGCCGATATATTACGAATACGTATCGAGCTTTTTCGATGAAGAAGGAAAATCCGATGATTTGAAGAAAGCTGTCAAAAATATCGCTTCTCTTGCTGAGCAGCATTCAAATGATGACTATGAGCGCATCATTTTCGTTCACGATTATCTTATAAAAAATGCAATATATGACCACGATTCATTGGATGAATATTATAAAACATCACATTCGCCCTCGTGTGAATATATTTTCTCGGCTTACGGATGTCTTGTCAACGGTAAGACGGTATGCTCCGGATACGCCAAAGCGTTTCAGCTTATTATGCGTGAAATGGGATACGATTCCACGTATGTTGTCGGTGATGCGGGAGAACGTCACGGTTGGAATTGCGTTTATCTTAACGGTGAGGGATATTTCGTAGACATAACGTGGGACGATCCTGACCTCAGCAAAGAAATTCCTTTTTACAACTACGCATTTATAACTAACGATATGCTTTCTCGCACACATAGGATAGACATGCCGTTTGAAATGCCGGAGTGTACGGAAACAGAGTATAACTATTTTATCAAGAGTGGTTATTACATAAATAAATATGATTTTAATTCTGCGGCATCAATTATATCCAAGCAGTTGAAAAACGACGCCGCATATATTATGTTCGGTTCAAAATCAGAGCTTAATAAGGCTGTAAAAGATCTTTGTGAATCGGGTAATTTTTCCAAGATAATCGGAAATAATATGAGAGTTTCTTATTACCGAAATGAAGATTTATATACACTTACGTTTATCTTTAAAAGTTAAACAAATAAACGATTAGTTGTCAATTAATAATAAGATCTCCGTTTGAAAAAACGGAGATCTTATTATTTAAGCAGGTTGAATTATGTGCATTCAGCGATATGCGATTTGTTGACATGTTTTATTTGATATGATATAATCGGTATGAAAGAAAGGTAATATTCAAACCACCTTGTTTAAGTGTAAAGGAGTGAATTTATGTTAGGCGCAATTATAGGGGATATAGTAGGCTCGCCTTATGAATTCGAATCGGATAAGACAAAGGATTTTATGCTTTTTGCACCAAACTGCAGACCGACTGATGACAGCGTGATCACCATTGCCGTCGGGTGCGCTTGTGTTGAAGCGAATTGCTATGACGAATACGAATTCAAGCGAGTTTTAGCTCAAAAAATGAAAGAAATAGGACTTCAATATCCTGATGCGGGATACGGTGAAAGATTTTATCGGTGGATGATATGTGATGAAGATAAACCGTACGGCGGAAATACAAACGGTTCTGCCATGAGGGTATCGCCTACGGCATGGGCGGTGGATACGCTTGAAGACGTTGAACAGTTAGCAAAGTGGAGTGCTGAGATAACGCACGATCACCCGGAAGGCATCAAGGGAGCGCAGGCTGTTGCAGCGTCTGTTTTTTTGGCAAGAACCGGATCAAGCAAGCGCGAGATTAAAGAATATATTGAAGAAAAATACTATGATCTGGATTTTACGGTCGAAGAAATAAGACCGGGATATTGTCACGATATGACCTGCGACGGCAGTGTTCCGCAGGCTATCGTTTGTTTTCTTGATTCCGAAGATTTTGAAGATGCTGTCAGAAACGCCGTTTCGCTCGGCGGCGACGGTGATACTCAGGCTTGCATTGCGGGCGCTATAGCGGAAGCGTTTTACGGCATCCCGTACGAACTTCAGCAAGAGGCTTTGAACTACATCGACGAAATTCTGCAGGATTATTATTTTGAATATGCCGACAAGCTGTATGACAGGGAATAATGGTATTGATAAAATCGGGAAAAAGTGAAAATTCGATCTATTCAGAAGAATAATGATGGTGAAATGAGTATATTATTGACAAATCTGAACGTTTAACTGCACTGCGTGAAAACGCAAAATGTTTAAGAGGAGGATACAGTATGCGTATACACCTGATTAATGATGAAAATCTTATTCGGTTGGTTAAAAGCGGTTCTTACGTAATTCCGATACAAGATGGTTGGAAATGCGGAGATATGATCATTTATTATCAATCGGAACCGAAATGTAAAGACGGCGTGATAATTCGTACAAAAGAAAGGTTTGACTCGTTTCCGATAATTTACAAAGTAAATTATGAATATTCCGCAAGTGCTGACAGAACAGTGTTTATTAATGATGTAAGCTGCGGCGCGGTCAGTATTTTTGAAAAGTTATTCGAGTCATATAACGAAATAACAGACTTGGACGATACAGTCAGCAAGTTTGACTCTGTGACGCGGGAAAAATTATATTCGAATATGGAAAGTATTGTGAAAAGGGTGCATATGCACAAGGCAATCAGCGATAAACAGGCACAGATACTTACATACATATTCCAAAATAAAAAAACGAAAAAGCAATTGGCGGAAGAAGGCTTTTGCACATATGATGAAATGAACGATGCGCACAGGCGTTTTATGGATGAACTTGAATACTGTTACGCATTTAAAAAAGAATGGATAATTGACAGAGCAAACGGATTTTGCGGCGGCGATCTTCAATTCAAATATTCTTTGTCGAAGTTTGCAAAGACGTATGGTATAGACCGTTCGGTTCTCGAAAAAATTGCGGAAAGCGTCATTTGCGGATGCGGCAGGATTTCTGAAAAAGAAAGAGAAATGATATTATCGGTAATAGAACACGATAATTACGAGAGCGATTTGAGCGAGGAAAGAAGAAAGATCATCGACGAAATAGCAAAAAAGATAATCAATTGGTTTAACGTATGTGAAAATATGCTTTATACCGCGCATGCAGAAATGCTGAAAAAAATCGGTATTACAAACACCTGTCAAATAAGAGAATACTGTGTGCGGAACGGACTTATCGATTGGAAAGTTTGCTCACGTATGAAAGCTCTCGGCGTGACTATCGACCGTCACCATCGCGGCGGCAGATATATAAGTAATTGTTGGTTTTGATTTTTTAAGTATTACAGTTGTGCGAAACTAATCAATCGATAATTTGAAAAAGGAAAAATATTACAATAAGTGTATATCCAACATTAATTTTTTTTGAAAAATATCCGAAAAAGTATTGCAAAATCACGAGGTATATGATATAATTTAATGAAAAATGGGGTAGTTTTGTTGTCATAAAGATAATTCAAAAACGTTAACCTATTATTTTCTGAAATACATGTTTCGAAGCATGCTGTTTTGTCATCTTTGGTGTGCCGACGTTTACAGCGCATCTTTACATATTTGTATTAAAGGAGCGAAAAAAACAAATGGAAAAACAAGAAAAAAATATAGATGAATATCATGTCATTGATGTGATACATATTGCCAAAGCGCTGTGGAAACGAATATGGATCATTGTGCTCAGCGGTTTGTGGACAGGTGTGATAGGTTTTTTGATAGCTGTCTTTTTGATAGCTCCGACGTATTCGTCACATGTTAAACTTTATGTAAACAACAGCTCATTTTCTTTGGGAAATACAAGCTTCAGCATAAGCGCGTCTGAACTTACGGCGGCACAGGGACTTGTTAAAACGTACGGAAATATTCTCGACAGCAGAAGCACGTATGAGCGCGTGATAGAAAAGGCAGAAGTTAATTACACATGGAAAGAACTGTCTAAAATGGTCAGATATTCACCGTCCAACGGCACGGAGATCATGATGGTGACAGTCACCTGCGAAGATCCGTATGAGGCAAGTAAAATTGCCAATACGATAGCGGAGGTACTCCCCGCACGTATTTCAGAGATTATTGACGGCGCTTCTATGGAAATAGTGGACCCTGCTATACCTGAATTACAGAAGGTAGCTCCGAGTATAACACGTTATACTGTTATCGGTTTTATACTCGGCGTGCTTATTTCGGCTGTTGTAATAATTATTTCAGCGTTGCTCGATGATGCTATACACGATGAGGAATATTTGTTCAGAACATACGACTATCCTATACTCGGTAAGGTTCCCAACCTTTTGAACGTCGGTACCGTGTCCTACGGAGCTTACCCTCCTAAGCGAACGAAAAATAAATAGGCAAGGAAAGGACGGTTTGAATTATGGGATTGTTTGGAAGAAAGAATAAAAACACCCAGTTTGTGCTGGGAAATGAAAAGAATAAAAAAACGCTTCACAGAAATCTGGAATTTACCGCGACAGAACAGTATAAGCTTATCCGTGCGAACCTTGATTTTACTTTGCCTGAAAATGAAATGTGTCCCGTTATCGGGGTAACCAGCTCAATGCGTGGCGAAGGAAAGAGTACGACGGCGCTTAATCTGGCATACGTGTTCGCGGAAAAGGGCAGCAAGGTATTACTTATAGACGGAGATTTGAGAATACCGTCTATTGCAAAAAAACTTGATATTGAAAACGCTCCGGGTCTTGCAGATCTGTTGCGAGGAAACGGAATGCAGATTTCCGATATACGTTCGTATCTGCTTGATAACTGGTTTATTCTCCCTTCGGGATATATTCCGCCTAATCCGTCTGAGCTTCTCGGATCAAGCAGAATGGGAAATCTTCTTAATAGACTGAGAGCGATGTATGACTACATAATTCTTGACTTACCACCGGTAAACATCGTATCTGATGCCGTTTCTGTATCCGGCTTTATTTCGGGTATGATAGTGGTTATACGTGAGGAATATACAGAAAAAAAAGAGCTTGAACGTTGTTTCCGACAGCTTGAAATGTCAAACGTTAACATTCTCGGTTGCGTTTTGAACGATGCAAAATTTGTACATTCGTCATACGGTAAATATAAGCGGCGTAAGTATTATAAATATTATAATTATCGCGGCAGCTCCAAAGGTGCGAAAAAGTGATAGATTGGCATAATCATATTTTACCGGGTGTTGATGACGGAAGCAGCAGCAACTTTGAAAGCATACATATGCTTGAAATGCAAGCCTTACAAGGGGTGAATACCGTTATTGCCACTCCGCACTTTTATGCGAATGATGAATCTGCTGAATCTTTTTTTCAAAGACGCGGCGAAGCGTTTGAAACTTTAAAAAGTAAAATGCACGCAGGTTTACCGAGGATACTTCAGGGTGCTGAAGTTCGGTACTACCAGGGAATAAGCAAAATGAATGAGCTGAAGTCATTTTGTATCGAGGGAAGCAAGCTTCTTCTTCTGGAAATGCCGATGTCTGTATGGAGTGAGTATATGCTTCGCGAGCTTGTTGAACTGTCAAGCGAAAACAGTTTGAAGATAATACTTGCACACAGCGAAAGATATATTAAGATACAGAGCAAGGAAGTTTACAAACGGCTTCTTGAAAGCGATATTCTTATGCAGGTCAGCGCGGATTACTTTAGTTCGTTTTCGACAAAACGGCGCGCATTGTCGCTTTTAGGCGAAGGATACGTTCACTTTATCGGGTCTGATTGCCATAATACGGCATCAAGACCGCCTAATATCGGAAAAGCGTTTGATACCATTTGTAAAAAATTTGGCGTTGACTTTTTAAATCAGATGAATGAGTATGGAAAATCCATGCTTAGTTATAAAAAATAATTATTTTGAAAGGACAATTTTAAAATGAAAAAAGTATTGGCAATTATTTTGACGACAGTTATGATCTTCGCAGCAAGCATCAGTACATTTGCTGCCCCCGGCGCATTTTTGAACAGTCCCTCGGGAAATTCTGCGCCCGAGTTGGTTTCATTCGATTTCGAATCCGATGATTGCACAGCGAATCTCGTTATCACACCGTATTCCGAACGCGGCGATCTTGACGATGCAGCTAAAGCTTTGATAGAAAAGGCATATAAGGATATTTCCGGAACTTCCGACCTGACAAAGCTTAACGATTCGCTTGCAAAGCTTGCAAAAGATAAGAACATCAAGGGTAATGCCCTTGCAGTAAGCGATCTGTTCGATATCAGCCCCGAGGGGTGTCAGATACACGAAGGACATTACAGCTGCGATATTGTTATAGATGCAGATACACTTCACCGTTTTGTTGCTCTTATCCATATGAACGAGAACGGCGAATGGGTATTGGTTGATAATGCAAAGGTAACTAATAACGATGAGCATCTTGAATTTACGGTTGACTCACTTACACCGTTTGCAATAATTGTTGACACAAGCAGCGATACACCCCAAACAGGTGACAGCGGTAAGCTCTACATCTACGCAGGCATTATGCTTGTTTCTGCAGTAGCAATTGCTGTAGTTGTTGTTAAGAGCAAAAAGCAGAGAGGTTAATCACTCTTGAATTAAAAGAGGCGGTTGAAAATTATGGAAAAAAGAAATTATACGAAATATATTGTTATAGCTTTGACAGTCATTTTTATCATAGCCGCCGTTTTGTTTGTATTGGAATTTAAGGACAAGGATAGCTTCTCTCCTCCTGATACGGTGGACAACAGTGTTATTACGTATGACGGTAAAGAGTACGTTCTGAAAGAAAACGTTGAAACGTTTTTAGTGTTCGGAGTTGACAAATTTCAGGGTTCAGAATCATCTGAATCTCATGAAAGCGGAGTGCAGGCAGACTTCCTTATGCTTTTCGTATTTGATAACGATGAGCAGAAGTTCACAGCGCTTCATATAAACCGCGATACGATGGTAAATGTCAATAAGCTTGCTATCGGCGGCATGAAGGTTGATTCGTTTACAAAGCAAATAGCACTTTCGTATAACTACGTCGAGGATGACAACGAAAAGGTGAAATGCGGAAACGTGAAAGCTTCCGTGGAAAGCTTTTTGAAAGGGATACGTATAGACCATTATTTGTCACTTACAATGGATTCCGTGGCTGTAATGAACGATCTTTTGGGCGGTGTTGAAGTTACGGTGCTTGATGATTTCACAGGCGTTGACGATACGCTTGTAAAGGGTGAAAACGTTACACTTACAGGTGAACAGGCATTGAAATACGTCCGCGCAAGATACGGTCTTGAAAACAGTGACAATACTGCAAGAATGGCGCGCCAGCGTCAGTACGTCGATGCGTTGTATAAAAAAGCGATATCACGTCTTGAATCCGATGCTGAGTTTTCGGTAAGACTTGCAGATGAGATGGATGAGTATCTTGTTTACGATTCATCGGATACACAAATGCAAGAATATGCCGATAAATTTAAAAAATACGAATTTATAGGTATAAAAGAAATAGAGGGCGAATCAAAGAAAGGTGAAGAATTCCTTGAATTCTATGCCGATGAAGATTCTGTTCTTAAAAATGTGACTGACTTGTTTTACGTACCGAAAACAAAATGATACGAGCAAGTCTGCACAAACTCTGAAGCTTTATGACTATACTACTAAAGAAAACGGTTCGTTTTGACAATTACGGTTATTTTAAATAATTGCGTTTGAAAAGAGCCCCGACTGTATGAATGCGTAGAGCAGTTACAATAGGTTTTATGGGCTGGTTCAAATTGTTTATTTGAACCAGCCTCTATCGGTCATTTAACAGATAGTAATTTTGCGTTTTGAAGATTTACTCAGACCGTACGTATGCACATTTTGCCGATGCAGTGATATGTGCATACGTATGTTTTGAGAAATTAAAGATTATGAAATTCTCATGGGAGATTTTATTTTGTATGTATAAGATTATTATAAAAAGATTAATAGACATTATCCTGTCAAGCATTGCCATTATACTGTTGGCTTTGCCTATGTTGGCGGTTGCTGTTGCAATCAGGATAGATGATCCCGGTCCTGTTTTATTTAAGCAGAAAAGAGTGGGCAAGAAGAAAAACGGGAAGATCACGTACTTTATGATCTGGAAGTTCAGAAGTATGAAAATGAATACACCGCACGATACGCCCACACACCTTCTGGAAAATCCCGAACAGTACATAACGCGTGTCGGTAAGTTTATACGCAAAACGAGCATTGATGAGCTTCCTCAGATATATCAGGTATTCACAGGCAAGCTTTCATTGGTAGGACCGCGCCCTGCGCTCTGGTCACAGTACGATCTCATTGCAGAAAGAGAAAAGTACGGTGCTAACGATACAATTCCGGGTATTACGGGATGGGCGCAGATAAACGGCAGAGATGAGCTTGAAATTTCCGTTAAGGCTAAATTTGACGGGGAATATACAGCGGCACTCAATTCAGGCTTTTTTAAAGGAATGGCTATGGATATAAAGTGTCTTTTCAGGACTGTAAAGGCGGTAGTCAAGGCTGACGGATTCGTTGAAGGAAATGTCACGGAGATCAACGAAAAAACGGAAAATAAGGAAGAAACTATTTCGAAATGAAAAAAATATTAGTTACCGGGGCAAACAGTTTTATAGGTACTTCATTTGAAAACTATATAAAGAAGAATTATCCCGAAAATTATACGGTCGACACAGTTGATATGCAGAATGAAAACTGGAAGAACGTAAATTTTTCAGAATACGACTGCGTTTTTCACGTTGCGGGAATCGCACATTCCGACAGTGGAAAGATAAGCGAGGAAAGATCTAAACTCTATTACTCTGTCAATACGGATCTTACTGTTCAGACGGCGCAAAAAGCGAAGGCGGACGGTGTTGGGCAGTTTATTTTTATGAGCAGCGCAATAGTGTACGGCGAAAGTGCTTCTATCGGAAAATCTAAAGTTATCACAAAAGATACTCCCACAAATCCCGAAAATTGTTATGGTGACAGTAAGGTTCAGGCCGAAAAGGGAATTTTGACTTTGAATGACGGTTCATTTGGCGTTGTCGTTATCCGCAGCCCTATGATCTACGGCAAAGGAAGCAAAGGCAATTATCCGCTTCTTTCAAAGATAGCAAGAAAGCTTCCGTTATTCCCTGATGTGAAAAACGAACGTTCAATGATATACGTTGAAAACTTGTGTGAGTTTGTCCGTCTGATGGTTGAAAACAATGAAAACGGTATATTCTGGCCTCAGAACGGTGAATATAGCAGTACGAGTGAGCTTGTAAAGCTTATCGCAGAGGTAAATGGCAAAAAAGTTTTGCTTGTAAAAGGTTTTGCGTGGGCGTTGAAGATTCTCGGAATTTTTACGGGTGTTGTAAACAAAGCCTTTGGTTCGCTTTCTTATGACAGAAGTCTGAGTGTATATAAAGAAAATTACATAGTAGCTGATCTTAAAGAATCGATCAAACGTACGGAGGATATATGAGCAGGGTTTTATTTCTTGTTAACCACGAAGTTGTCATATATAATTTCCGCCTGGAAATAGTTGAACGATTGCTTAAAGAGGGGCATGAGGTCGTTATTTCTTCTCCTTACGGAGAACGTATAGAAGACCTTAAAAGACTCGGATGCGATTATCGCGAAATTTCAATATCTCGTCACGGAATGAACCCCATAAAAGAAATTACGCTTATACGTCAGTATAAAAAACTCATAAAAGATGTGTCTCCTGATATTGTATTTTCATATACGATAAAGCCGAATATATACGGTGCTATAGCTTGCAGAGCCATGAAGGTTCCATGCGTAGCCAATATAACGGGTTTGGGAACAGCTGTAGAAAATGCGGGTATGACGCAGAAAATTGCCATTCTGCTTTATAAATATGCCTTTACAAAAATCAAAAAAGTATTTTTCCAGAATACGTCCAATATGCAATTTTTCATAGATCATAAAATCGCTATCGGCAAACACGGATTACTTCCCGGTTCAGGGGTGAATTTGCAAAGATTTATTCCACTTGAATATCCGGATGAGAATAAAACGGAATTTGCCTTTATTTCGCGTATTATGAAGGAAAAGGGCATAGATCAGTATCTTGAAGCGGCTGAATACATACGGAAAAAATATCCCGATACCGTCTTCCACGTGTGCGGCTTCTGCGAGCAGGCATATGAGGAAAAATTGAAAGAGCTTCAGGAAAAAGGCATCATCGTATATCACGGAATGGTACGTGATATATGCGCATTTTTGAGTAATGTTCATTGCACGATTCATCCGACGTATTACCCGGAGGGATTGTCTAACGTTCTTCTTGAAAGCTGTGCGTCGGCAAGACCGATAATCACCACGAACCGTCCGGGATGCCGTGAGGTGGTCGATGACGGTGTGAACGGATATGTAGTTACCGAAAAGGACAGTGCAGATCTCGTTGAAAAGATAGAAAAGTTTTTACTTCTTCCGTACGAACAAAAAAAGGAAATGGGACTTAACGGACGGAAAAAAGTCGAGAGAGAATTTGACCGTAACATAGTTGTAGATCATTATCTCAATGAGGTGAATGATCTTGCCGAAAAGGAAAAAATAACTCAAAGATAAAACGAGGAAAGAGAATGAAAAAAATTCTTGTGACAGGTGCTGCCGGTTTTATCGGTTACCATTTATCCAAAAGCCTTTTGGATGACGGTTATACCGTAGTAGGCGTTGATAATCTTAATGACTATTACGATGTACGTCTGAAGGAACATCGACTTTCAAAGCTTAATGCATATAACGATTTTCGTTTCATCAAGGGCGATATATCCGATAAAACGCTCATCGACGGTATATTTGCCGAGGAAAAATTCGACATTGTCGTAAATCTTGCGGCACAGGCAGGGGTGCGTTATTCAATTACTAATCCCGATGCGTATATTATGTCGAATATAATCGGCTTTTACAATATTTTGGAGGCTTGCCGCCATCATCCCGTGGAGCATCTTGTGTATGCTTCCAGTTCTTCGGTATATGGCAATCAGATGAAAACGCCGTTTTCAACGTCTGATGATGTTTCAAAACCGATAAGCTTATATGCCGCAACTAAAAAATCGAATGAGTTGCTTGCCTATACATACAGCCACTTGTATAAAATACCAACGACGGGGCTCCGTTTCTTTACGGTTTACGGCCCTATGGGACGTCCTGATATGGCATATTTCGGATTTACCGATAAAATGATAAAAGGCCGGAAAATACAGGTATTCAATAACGGTGACTTGAAACGTGATTTCACGTATATCGACGATATCGTTACGGGAATCAGAAAGCTGATGGTACTTCCGCCGGAAGGCGATGAGCCGTCGGATGTTTACAATATAGGAAACAACAAGCCGGAAGATCTGCTTCATTTCATCGAGGTGCTTGAAAACTGTCTTATGAATGAGGGGATAATTACAGCGCCTGCAGAAAAGGAATTTCTTCCTATGCAAAAAGGTGATGTATATCAGACATATGCAGACGTTGCACCTCTTACCGAAAAGGTCGGATTCAAGCCCGATACACCGATAGAAAAGGGATTGGCTTGCTTTGCTAAGTGGTATAAAGAATTCTATATGAACGAACTGTAATAACGGAGTTTTATGGTTGAACACTAAAAGGAGTATGTTGTTTTGAACTTTTATAAAAAGATCATAAGAAGCCAGAAATTAAGATTTAAAATACTTTCTGCATTGCGCTTTATTCCCGATGAGAAGATGATAAGACTGCAATACAGAATAAAAACGAAAAGAAAACTGGATTTAAAGAATCCCGTAAGATACAGCGAAAAAATACAGTGGTACAAGCTTTATTACAGAGATCCTTTGATGATGCAGTGCGCCGATAAATACGATGTCAGGGAATTTATAAAATCCAGAGGGCTTGAAGATACGTTGAATGAGCTTTATGCGAAATTCGATTCTCCTGAGGATATTTCCCTTGAAAAGCTTCCCGAGAAATTTGTTATGAAACTAAGTAACGGAAGCGGCACAAATCTTTTGTGCAGTGACAAAGGCAAGCTTGACATTGATGCGGTAAAAAAAGAATTTCGTTCTTTTTATGAACAAAGCGGTGCGCAAGCAGGCAGAGAATGGGTGTACCATACGGATAAAAAGCCCGTTATTGTTGCGGAAAGATTTTTAGAGGACCCTGAGCAGGTCGGCGGTATACACGATTATAAATTCATATGCTTTGACGGTGTTCCGCATTACGTTGTTTGTGACGTTGCAAGATTTGTAAACCATCGCCGCAATATATACGATATGGAATGGAATGATCTGCGCGTAGCGAGCGATTGCCCCTGCAGTGATGAGGAGATTGCGAAACCGGAAATGCTGGACGAAATGGTCGAGATAGCAAAGAAGCTTGCAAAGGGATTTCCTGCCGTACGAGTTGACTTGTATATGGTAAAAGGAAAGATATATTTCGGAGAGATGACATTCTTTCCTTGGAGCGGATATGTCGTGTATGATCCCGATAAATTTGATTTCGAGGCAGGAGAGAAGTTTATTCTTCCCGAAGCAAATAACGGAAAAATCAAGTAAAGTACGCTTTGTGTGTTGATGCGTCGGTTGGAAATTTTGGAGGATAAAAAATATGAATACCGTGTGGAAGCCTAAGGTTTCCGTTATCATTCCCGTGTATAACGGCGCAAATTATATGCGTGAGGCGATCGAAAGCGCTTTGGCGCAGACTTATTCTGATGTCGAGGTAATCGTTGTCAATGACGGTTCTAAAGATGATGGACAGACTGATCGCATAGCGATGTCGTACGGTGATAAGATAGTATATATAAAAAAAGAAAACGGCGGTGTGTCGTCTGCGTTGAACTGCGGTATTGCGCATATGACGGGCGAATATTTTTCGTGGCTGTCGCACGATGATGTATACACACCCGATAAAATAAAGCATCAGATCGATGCACTTTCTGCCTCAGACGACAAAAATGCGGTTGTGCTGTGCGCGCACGCTTTTATCAATGAAAGATCAGAAAAGCTATCCAAAAGCGCCCCTAAAAGATTTACCGACGGGGCACACGCTTGGAATGACGTAATTCTTGAAATTTTACGTAACGGCGCGTTTTCCGGATGTGCGCTCCTAATACCTAAAGAAGCGCTCGATAAATGCGGAAAATTCCATGAAGGACTCAGATTCAGTCAAGACGCATTGATGTGGATGAATATCTTTTTTAAGAGATATTCGCTTATATATAATTCGGATGAAGATGTATACAGCCGCATACACGGAAAACAGGTTACGCAGACATCGAGAGATCTTTTTAAAAAGGACAGTTTTGAAATCGCAAATCTCGTAATTCCCGATCTTGTCAGTATAAGCAGTAAAAATGAAAATTATCTTTATCTGTATGCAAAAAGAAATGCAAAATTTGGCAACGGTGATGCCGTAAAGGCGTGTGTTGATGCAGCAAAGCCGATGAAATTGTTTAACGCTTGGCATAAGCTCAGGCTGAAGCTCGGACTCTTGTACGGAGAAGTGCGCCCGTTACTGCGTAAGATATATTACAAATTATTCGTGAAGCTTGATTAAAAGCAGACGGTGTATATGATCAGAGTTTAATCCTATACGACAAACGTGACTGAGAGGCAGGTGAGAAAGTTTATGGTAATATTCGTTATATTGCTTTTGGTTCCGATACTGATGCAGCATCTGGGGGTAATAGATGCCAATATAAATTATAAGAAAAAGAATCAAAGAGCAATAACGGCATTTTTCCTGATTCTCACGCTTGCTCTTATGCTTCGACACGAAAGCGTAGGATACGATACAAGTAACTACATACGTTATTTTGAAAAAATTTCATATATGAGCTGGGGCGAAGCTGCTCAATATTCTGTTGAATTGGGTTTTACGTTTTTAACAAAAATATTAAGTATGATCTCTGACAACGCACATTTGTTCCTTGCTGTAGTGTCGCTTGTTACCTGCGCGCTTATGTACCCTACGTACAGAAGACAGTGCTCGGATGCTTCCCTTACAATAGTGCTTTTCTGCACTATGGCAACGTTCGTTATGATGTTTTCGGGCATAAGACAGATGATGGCAATATCTGTAGGCTTTCTGGCTTACGAATGTACGCGTAATAAAAAGCTGTGGTTGTTTTTACTTAGTGTACTTGCCGCAACACTTTGCCATGCAAGTGCATTGATGCTTATATTTATGTATCCGATTTATTATGCGAAGATAACGAAAAAATGGTTGAAATTCGTTGTTCCCATAATGTTTGCCGTGTTTTTGTTTAATGAGCAAATATTCTTTGCACTTACGTATATTCTCTCAAGATTTACAAAATACGACGGTGTAATAACGCAAACGGGCGCTTATACGATGCTCATATTGTTTACGATATTTTCAGTATTTTCGTTTATCATACCTGATGAAAAGCGAATGGACGAGGAAACGGTGGGACTTCGTAACTTTTTACTGTTTGCACTGGTGCTTCAGATGTTTGCGCCGCTTCACACAATAGCGATGAGAATGAATTATTATTACATAATCTTCATTCCGTTGTTGATACCGAGAATAATTTTGTGTAAACGCGAAAGATGGAAACAGGTTGCCGTGACTGCGCGGTATGTAATGGTTGCATTTTTTGCGATGTACTTCTTCGTAAGTCTCGGCTTTGGCAATAACCTCGGCGTATTTCCTTATCATTTTTTGTGGGAGAACGTTTTATGAAAACAGTTCAGATAAACACGACCTGCGGAATAGGGAGCACGGGGAAAATATGCGTCGGTATCAGTCAAGTGCTGGACACCAAGAATATAGAGAACTATATTTTATACAGTTGCAAAACAAACGGAGATGCGCACGGGATAGGATGCTCTGATGGTAAATACATCAAATTACAGGCACTGAAGTCGAGGATATTCGGTAATTACGGATTCAATTCGTCAAAGGCTACCCGTAAAATGATCGGTGAGCTTGAAGCTATAAATCCCGATATCGTGCATTTGCATAATATACACGGTCACGACTGTAATTTGCAGATGTTGTTTGATTATTTCAGACAAAAGAAAATCAAACTGATCTGGACGTTTCACGACTGTTGGGCATTTACAGGGTACTGTCCTCACTTCACTATGATGAAATGTGACAAATGGGCCTCACAGTGCGGTAACTGCGTGCAAAAACGGTGCTACTCGTGGTTTTTCGATAAAAGCGGAGAGCTTTTTGAAAAGAAAAGAAAATTGTTTCAGGGGCTTGATCTTGTTATCGTAACGCCTTCTGTATGGCTTTCGGAGCTTGTAAAACGTTCTTTCTTGAAAGATTATCCCGTTGTAGTCGTTAATAACGGTATCGATCTCGATGTTTTCAAACCAACGGAAGGAGATTTCAGAAAAAAATACGACTTGGAAAACAAAAAAGTCGTTCTCGGTGTTTCCTTTGGTTGGGATGAAAGAAAAGGTCTTGACGTATTTATAAAGCTTTCAAAAAGTATTCCCGATGGGTATAAGATCGTTCTTGTTGGAACGAGTGATAAAACAGATGAAAAACTACCCGACAATATTATTTCGGTACACCGTACTAATAATCAGAAAGAGCTTGCACAGATATATTCATCTGCTGACGTTTTCGTTAATCCCACAAGGGAAGAAAACTATCCGACGGTCAATATGGAAGCCATTGCTTGCGGTACGCCTGTTTTAACGTTCCGCACGGGAGGAAGTCCCGAAATGCTTGATGACACTTGCGGTGCGGTTGTTGACTGTGACGATATTGATGCGCTTGAAAAAGAAATAATCCGAATATGCGAGGACAAGCCGTATACAAAGGCGGCGTGTATTTCAAAATCGGACGAATTTGATAAAAACGAAAGATTTAAGGAGTATTTGGAGTTATATGAAAGAATTAACACTTCAGGAACTTAAGGATATAGAGTTTGATATACTTAAAATGTTTGATGCATTTTGCAAAGAAAATAATATTAAGTATTATCTTTCTCACGGTACACTTCTTGGTGCTGTCAGATATAAAAAATTCATTCCGTGGGATGATGACGTGGATCTTTTGATACCGCGTGATGATTACAACAGAATGATAACGCTTTTCAAGGATACTGAAAAGTATCATCTGTTTGCGTTCGAAAAGGATCCGAATTATCTTTATCCCATCGCAAAGCTTTGCGATATGACCACGGTCAAGTTTGAAGGCAACTATGATAACGGCGTTAAGCTCGGAGTCGATATAGATCTGTTCCCGCTTGATTTCTGGGATGACGATATTGAAAAGGCAAAAAAAGAAGTAAAATACATACGCAAAAATATGTTCCGTCTTGATTTGACTAAACTCAGAAAATCAGATTCGGCAAATCCCGTAAAGAGATTTGTAAAGGCGATCCTTATGGTCATATACAAGAGGTTTGGAAGCGCGTACTTTATAAAGAAAGTTATAAGCGCCAGCAACAGAGAAGACCAGAAGGGAAGCAGATATTTAGGCTGTAAGTCGTGGTGTGTTTACGGCGCGAAGGGTATTATACCTGCAGAGGTGTTCGCTGATACAGTCGATATAGAATTTGAGGGCGAAATGTTCCCGGCTCCCGTTGATTGGGATAAATATCTCACCTGTCTTTACGGCGATTATCTGCCTGAGCCTCCCAAGGAAAAACAGAAAACGCATCACAGATTCAAGGCATACAGATTGTAATATCTGTATGTACGTAATTGATTTGCACAGAGAAAACATTCAGCTTTCAGCTGTTGACATAGATTTTAAAAAAACATTAAGGAGAAAATGAATGAAGAAATCTACAAGATTTTTGGCGATGTTGCTTGTTGCCATAATGGTTGTCGGAACGCTTCCTATGAGTGTTATAGCGGCAAGCATTTACGATGACAGCAACGGCGGAAGTGATTATTATAATGTCATTTCCGAAAAAGAATGGGCTATTGCTCCCGGTGTTACAGAATACGAACAGGTTTTGAATAACGATGACGGTACTCGCAGACAGGTTCTTCATACTGCAGTTGTTGACGTTAACAACCCGTTTGTTAAGGTCATCCCGGGAACGAAAGGTATGTGGCCTAAGCCCGGTAACTACGGTACACAGTCTACCTCTGCTCAAGCTCTTGAAGCTGAAAAGCTCGGTTACGGTAACGTAGTTGTTGCTACAAACTGTTCTTTGAGCTGGTATACCGAACAGTACTATGTGGATAACCCCCATCTGATCGGTGAACCTCTCGGCTACTCGATTCTTGACGGTCAGCTCTATGCAAACAGCCGCTTTGTTGAAGGTACAAACGGTGGTGGTGTTAAGACTATTATCGTTATCAACTATGATAACCACCCCATTTCCGGCGAACCCCGTCCTTCCGACATGCCTAAGGTTTGGATTCGTTTGGCTACCGATCCTTTGACAGGTTGGGAACAACAGGCAATTCCTGTTTTGTTTGAACATCTGGTGGTTCCGGACGAAGAGGGAAAACCAAAATTGACATCCTATGCATCGTCTGTAAATCACGGTACATCGGATAATGCTTCCAGAACTTTCGTAGGCGTAAGACCTAACGGTGAGCTTGTTATTGCGGTATCAGACGGAGAACAGGCACCGTATTCTGCAGGTTTTACCAGATATGAAATGGCTGAATATATGATAAAGATGGGTTGTGTTATTGCCGCTAACTGCGACGGCGGCGGTTCGACCACGTTCTGTTCTCAGCGTCCCGGCGAGGATCTTAAAGTAAACTGCTCTCTTTCCGATGGCGGTGAAAGACCTACATCGAATACTATCCTCGTAGTTTCAACAGCTCCCGCAGACGGTCAGTTTGCACGTGCGCAGCTTTCTACAGATTATGACTATTATACTCCCGGCAGCTCCGTGAATTTCAACGCTCTCGGTACTGATGCTGTTGGTACGAAGGTTGAAATCCCCGAAAACGTAGAATGGCAAATCAAAGAAAACGGTATGGGTACCGTTTCAAACGGCGTATTCACTTCCAATGGCACTGAAGGAAAAGTAACCGTTCAGATGGTATATGAAGGAAACATCGTTGGCGAAAAGTCAATTACTGTTGTAACTCCCGATACGCTTTTCTTCAACCAGCCCGTTGTTACTGTTCCGTTCGGAAAAACAGCGCAGATTCCCGTAAAGGCTACGGCTACAATTAACGGTGTTGCGCAGGAGATCGGTCTCGGTGCAAGTGACGTAACGTTTACTACTACGAATGAAGCTCTCGGTACATTTGACGGACTTGACTTTGTTGCAGTTGATGAAGCGAATGCTCCTGCTGATATTACGAGTACGGTTACCGCAACTTTGATGATGGGTAACAATCCTACCGCAACGGTTATGCTTAACCTCGGTAAAGGTTCTGAAGTTCTCTGGGACTTTGAAGACGGCCAGATCGATATTGACGAATGGAACGTAATCAACAGCAGAACTAACGACTACCGCGATTACTATCTTAAACTTTCTTTGGCTGACCGCACGAACGGTCAGGTGCATGACGGCAATTACTCCATGCGTCTGCAGATCAACGGTCTTTCATCCAAAAAATCCGACTCCAGTGACTACGCATGGATAAGACTTGGTGTTGACGGTGATGCAGTTGAGCTTGAAAACGCCCGCAGAGTAGGCTTCTGGCTCTACGTTCCCGAAGACAATATCCAGTGTTGGGTACAGGGCCACTATATGACCGATTCAAACGGCGACGGAGTATATGATACTTTGGCTACGGTCAGCATGATGGAATCCGAAAATGTATACTACAACATCGACGAATCCGGCTGGCATTATATGTCTATGGATATCAGCGATTTTGAAAAGGTTGCACTTAAGTATTCCAACCAGTTCAATAAGCAGGACAGCAACGGTCAGACAACCGGTCAGTTGACAGAAAAGGGTGAGTTCTTCATTGCGATCATTACGCACAGAACGAAGAATAACCTTCTCTGGCAGACAAACGGTACTATCAACGGTCCGTACACTTACTATATGGACAACTTTACGGTAGATTACTCCGATGCGGTAGATGACAGAGAAAACCCCATTTTCGATAAGATCTATCTTGATGGTACTACAGCTCTTGTAAAGCGTGATGTTATCACAACTACAAGCAATATTCTCAATCTTTCTGCGGCAGTAGCCGACAAGACAACTCTTGCAGATGCTATGGGTATTGAACAGCCGCTTTACAACGTTTCCGGCCTCAATGCTGAAACGGCTAAGGTTTATATTGATGGCGTTGAAGTTAAATCAACGTTTGCAAACGGTGTTATTTCCGCAACAGGCATAAAGGTTGCAGACGGTTATCACCGCGTTAAATTTGAGATCTGCGACAACGCAGGTAATAAGTCCGTTATTATCAGAGTTGTTAAGGTCGAATCCGGTTCACAGGATTCAACGATCAAGCTCGTTCCTGCTGATCCTACACTCGACAGAATTCCTTTCGGTTCTATTTATTGGATGAACCTTGAAGCAAACAAGATTGAAACTATCCAGTCTGTTACAGCTGTTCTCGATCTTAACAGTGTAAACCACTGGCAGCTCGATCATATGGAACTTGCTGACGGATTTACGGCAGAATATACTATAAACGCTGAAACGAACGATGCTACGGTTACTATTACCCGTACGGGCGATAATAGCCAGACAGGTAATGCAGTTCTTGCAAAGCTTCCCGTTCGTATAATTTACTTTGATACGGATATCAAGGTTCCCGACTTTACAGCAGAAACATATTGGACAACGTACAACTTCTTTGCTCAGGACTTGAAGATGAACGTTGATATGGGTCTTATCACTCACATTAACGGCACAACTTCTTCATTCTCCAATGAAGAATTCCATGTTGATACGGAAATGTACACAACAAACCAGGCTATCGACAAGGATTATTTCTTGTCTCACGGCTCAACACACGTTCACACACCTGTTGCTTTGGTAGACAAAGATCCCGAATGTGCTGTAAACGGTTATGAATGCAGAACGTTCTGTTACGGTTGTAACTCCGTTGTTGAATGGGGTACAACAATTCCTATGATCGGCCACGACTTCAAGGTAGTGGGTGACAAACTCGTTTGCGATTGTGGCAAAGAATCCGGTGCTACAGGTCTTCAGAATGTAGACGGCGTAAATTATTATGCTGTTAACGGTAAACTTACCGGCGGATGGATAAGTATAGACGACGAATGGTATTACTTCGACAAGACAACGTTCGCAGGTAACGACGGTCGCCGTTTCGCAGGTACTAACGTAAGCTATATGTTTGATAACGGCCGACTTGTAAGCGGTGAGTGGGAAAGAGTAGAAAAGGGTTCACGTTATTGGTACGGCCCCGGCTTCTACAGAGACAGCTCACCTGATACAACTTCTTCAAGACCTTACGTTATTGATGGCAAGACGTATCTGTTCAACAGAAACGGTTGGATGCAGACGAATACAGTTGCTAAATTCAATAACGGTAGCGCAAGCGGCGCGTCCACATCAGGAAGCTTCGTTTACTATAACTGCGCAGCTGATGGTGTTGCAACGTTGCTTCAGGGCCCTGCAGAAGACGGTCATTTCTATCTTGATGGTATAAGACAGAAGGCATATCAGATAATTGAATTCGAGGGCGCTTACTATTATGTAAGTAACTACAATAAGTATCTTGTAAATCAGAGAGTTTTCGTTGAGGAAAGACTCCTCGAAGGAACACCCTTCAAGGCAGGTTACTTTACGTTTGGCGCAGACGGTAAGATGGTAGTTCTTAATGGTCCTAATGAAGAAGACGGCTACTTCTATATTAACGGAATAAAGCAGAGAGCATATCAGCTTATCGAATTTGAGGGTGCTTACTACTACATCGGTAACTATAATAAGTACCTTGTAAACAACAGAGTATTTATAGAACAGGCACTTCTCGAAGGTACACCTTTCCTCCCCGGCTACTTCACATTCGGTGCAGACGGTAAGATGGAAGTTCTCAACGGTCCTAACGAAGAAGACGGTTACTTCTACCTCAACGGTGTAAAGCAGAAAGCATATCAGCTTATCGAATTTGAAGGTGCTTACTACTACGTAGGTAACTACCATAAGTACCTCGTAAATAAGAGAGTATTTATTGAAAAAGAACTTCTCGAAGGCACACCTTTCCTCCCCGGCTACTTCACATTCGGTGCAGACGGTAAGATGGAAGTTCTTAATGGTCCTAACGAAGATGACGGTTACTTCTACATCAACGGTGTAAAGCAGAGAGCATATCAGGTAGTCGAATTTGAAGATGCTTTCTACTATGTAGGTAACTACAATAAATATCTTGTAAATCAGAGAGTTTTCGTTGAAGCAAGACTTCTTGAAGGAACATCCCTCAAGGCAGGTTGGTACTACTGCGACGAAAACGGTAAGATGACACCTGAAAAATAATTACGTTTTATACTTAATACGTTTTTATACCCCCCATTCGCCCGTATGCGGGTGGGGGAGCTGTGCAAGATCAAAACCTCCGCGCGGTGCATGGCGGGCAACGGAGATATCCGGCTGATTTGATTATATAGGAGATAAAATGGATCCGTTAATAAGTATAATTGTACCCGTATACAATGCAGAAAAATATTTGGACAGATGCGTAAGCTCAATACTGTCGCAGACGTATAAAAATCTGGAAATTATTCTTGTTGATGACGGCTCTGAAGATACCTCTGCTGAAAAATGCGATGCTTACGCTGCTAAAGATGAGAGAATTAAAGTCATACACAAAACTAACGGCGGTGTGTGCAGTGCGCGCAACGCAGGACTTGATGCATGTAATGGTTCATATGTAGGATTTGTTGACTGTGACGATAAAATTGCTCCCAAAATGTATGAACAGCTGTTGTATTTGTGCCAAGAAAAAGGATGTGTGGCGACAATCGGGGTGCATAACTTCGATGAAAGCGGTTCTGTTACCGTTAAACGCAGTTTTTCAGATAAGCTGATAACAAAAGAAGAATTTATAAGTAATATTTTATGCCGTAAAGACGGAAGTGCGGTATGGAATCGATTGTTTCCGCGCGAGGTGATAGGGAACGAAAGATTTGATGAAAAAAGGCTCAATGAGGAGCTTTTATTCTGGATATCAGTTATCTGCCGTGTTGATAAAGTTGCATATTCTTCGTTTATGGGATATTATTATTACAAATCAGATGGAAGTCTGAGCCGTGTGTTTGGTAAATCCGTGCATGATATGGTCGGAAATTCAAAGATAGTAAGACAATTTGTGGATAGCAATTTTCCGTCACTTGCACAAAAAACAGAGCAGTTTGAGATATACCAGCATATGAAATTTATGTTGGCTTGTCCGTCAGATTACGACAGAAAAAAAGATCCTCTTTGCGGTGAAGTTTCGGCATATTTGAGGAAGAACGTTTTAAGAGGATTAAAAACACCGTACTTCAGCAAAAAAGATAAGATCAAATTGATAGCGGTTGCGTTTTTTCCAAAAACAGTATCAAAACTGATAGAAAAAAAGAACAGAAAAAAATATGAATAACCGAGTTTTAAAAAATGCGGGTTGGATCGTAGGCGCAAAGATCGTACAGTCGTTTATCGGCTTGGTGATAGGAGTTATTACCGCCCGTTATCTTGGAACATCCAACT
The DNA here is from genome assembly GCA_045652135.1 of Eubacteriales bacterium. Lineage (GTDB taxonomy): Bacteria > Bacillota > Clostridia > Oscillospirales > CAG-272 > RGIG7213. Next base: position 25,112 of record JAZRTS010000176.1, read on the forward strand.
ACGGTGTTATAAACTACGTTGCATCAGTCATTGCATTTGCAATGCCTGTTATGCAGCTGGGGTTAAAGCACACGCTGGTCAAGGAATTTGTTCGCTCACCGGACATTGAAGGTGCAGTATTGGGAACCTCTTTACTGTTAAACGTCATCTCGAGCGTTTTTTGTATGATAGGTTCCGTAGCGTTTGTAATGATTGCGAACGCAGGCGAAAAGGAAACGATTCTTGTATGCATTTTGTATAGCTTTACACTGCTATTCAATGCAACCGAAATGACACAGTATTGGTTTCAAGCGAAGCTGATGTCAAAATATCCGTCTGTTGCGGCTCTCGTTGCATATACCATAGTTGCGTTTTATAAAATATTTTTGCTTGTAACGGGAAAAAGCGTCGTTTGGTTTGCTTTATCAAACGTAATAGACTATTTTTTGATCTCCGTCATTCTGATGGTGATATATGTAAAAGTATGTCACGGTCAACGCTTATCTGTTGACCTGTCGTTGGGTAAGAGGTTATTATCCGAAAGTAAATACTATATTATACCCAGTCTTATGGTTATGGTATTTCAGCATACTGATCAGATCATGATAAAACTCATGATCGGAGACTCCGAAACGGGACTTTATTCGGCTGCGATAACGTGTATAGGAATTACTGCCTTTGTATTTACTGCAATAATAGATTCCGCGCGTCCCGTTATTTTGCAGGAAAAGGAGCGCGACGAAAAACTGTACGAAAAACGTCTGATACAGCTATACAACATCGTTGCGTGCTTGTCGATTGCGCAAAGTGTCGGAATGACGTTGCTTGCAAAGCCGATAGTGTACGTGCTGTACGGCGAGGAGTATTCAAAGACTGCAGTGATTTTAGCGGTTGCGGTATGGTATATCACGTTCGGACATTACGGTTCCGTAAGAAACATATGGATATTAGCTGAGAAAAAACAGAAGTATCTGACAGGTATAAATATTGCAGGCGCTGCGTGTAACGTTGTTTTGAATTTTTGTCTGATCCCGTTATGTGGAGCGATCGGCGCGGCAATAGCCTCGGTCGTGACGCAATTTTTCACAAACGTTGTTATCGGATTTATTTGTAAACCTATCCGATATAATAATCACTTAATGCTTAAAAGCTTGAATCCGAAAATTACGAAAGAGTTGGTTTCCGGATTTTTGAAAAAACGATAAGCTGTTAAACAAAATTACGTTTATCGGTAAATGACAGTGCGGTATAATAATTGACTTCCTACAGAAAAGGTGATGATCGAATATGACAAATCAAGTGCAAAATCGAAAGCCGGTAAGGCTTTTACATATGGATATATTGCGTGTGTTGGCGATTTTTTTAGTGGTTTTTAATCATACGGCCGAACGTGGATATACTTTATTTGCAAATTCGACAGATTCATTTTTATATTTTCCGTATATGATGTTTTCTGTTTTCTGTAAGATTGCAGTTCCGATATTTTTTATGATTTCGGGTGCTTTATTATTACCGAAGGATGAATCCCTGAAACAGCTGTTCACAAAAAGAATATTCCGCATGGCGGTAGTTCTTTTGCTGATCTCGGTTCCGTTTTATTTTTGGCTGCATCGTGCTGAAGGTATTGGTATTCTGAATTTCTTTACGTATATTTACGGTAATTGCGCTTCCACTTCGCTGTGGTATCTTTACAGTTATATCGGATTTCTGCTATTGCTTCCGTTTTTGAGAAGTATGGTCAGAAATATGAAGCCGAACGATTTTGTTTATCTTATCGCAGGTCACATCATTCTTACCGGAATAATTCCGTGTGCTGAATATTGTATATGGAAAGGCAACGTTACGCTGAACGAGTCGTTTTCCTCGGTGATATTCGTAACCCAAAACGTATTCTTCGCGCTTGTCGGATATTATCTTGAGCACGTTTCGGATAAAAAATATTACTCGCGAAAAACTGTAATTGTGAGTGTTATATTGAGTTTTATTTCGATTTCGGTAACTTGTTTTATGACGCATTATCAGATGATAAGTGCAAATGTAGACAGTATAGAACAGCTTGAAGGATTTTTTAATTCATTTATTTGCATACCTGCGATGACGGCATATTTTCTGATGAAATATTTAACTTCAAACAAGAATTTTTCAAAATCTCAGAAGATCATATCCATGCTGGGCGCATCGGTATTCGGAGTTTATCTCATTGAAAAGTTCTGTCGTTCGCTTACAAAATCTGCTTATCTGATGACGTCACCGATAATCGGTTCGTTTTTGGCATCGCTTGTATGGTGCTTTGCGACGTGCTGTGTTGCGTTCGTAATAATAATTACGATTAAACACATTCCAATCGTGAAAAAACTCGTCAATAAGTTTATATAAAGAATTTAAAATCAAGTATTATGAAAACTAATTCAGATAAACACGAAATGCTTGTCATTACCGCAGGTTCGACTTATCTTGATGTTGATGCTTACGCCTGTGCAGTTGCTCTGGCAGAGCTTTTGAATTTGAAAGGTAAGAATGCGATAGCGTATTCGGAAGCTTCGTGTAATTATAGTATTTGCGAGTCACTTATAAAAAACGGACAGATAAACAGGGAACTCCCACAAGAATATCTGTCTGAAAAAACAAGGTATATTATAGTTGACGTGTCGGATCCGGAATTTTTAAAAAACTCTGTTCCTCTTGATAAAGTCGTTGAAATATACGATCATCACGTAGGATTTGAGGAGTATTGGACAAGTCGTATCGGCTGCGGTGCGCACATTGAGTTTATCGGCGCTGCAGCGACTCTTATATACCGTGAATGGAAAAAGGCAGGGCTTGTCAGTGAAATGTCGCAAAATACAGCGCTGTTACTTATTGCGGCGATACTTGACAATACTTTAAATCTCACGTCTGCCAATACGACTGATGAGGATGCTGAAGCATTTAAGAAACTCTGCCAAAAGGCGAATGTCAGCGCTGAGTGGTGTGCGGAATATTTTAAGGCTGTTCAGAAAAACGTCGAGGCAGACTTAAAAAACGCTCTTTTTAAGGACTTGAAAACGGTACGAGATAATGAGTTTTTACCATCAAAGGTCGCCCAGCTTTGCGTATGGGATGCGGAAAGCGTTCTTGAAAGACTTCCTGAAATAAGGACGTATTTTTCGGAATTATCTGAAAAATTTATGATAAATATCATAGACATAAAGCATTATTGCAGTTATTTCGTATGTAACTGTGAGAGATGTCAGAAAAAGATAGAAAAGCTTTTTGACGTGTGCTTTGAGTCTGATGTAGCCAAAACGAAGATTGCGTATTTAAGAAAAGAAATTATAAAAAAAACTATACTTTGAAAATTATCGGAGGTTAAAATAATGATAGAATTAGGTTTTATTCACGGCAGATTTCAGTTATTTCACAATGACCACCTGAACTACGCATTGCTTGCAAAACAGCAGTGCAAAAAGCTCATTGTCGGTATTACTTCCCCCGAAAATGCCACACTCATTCGTGAGGAAGTAGACCCGCACAGAAGCGAAGCGGCATCTAACCCCTTTACATATTATGAAAGATTCAATATGGTAAAGCTTGCCCTGCTGGAGGCGGGAATTGCGAGAGAGGATTTTGAGATCGTTCCGTATCCTATCGAGCGTCCTGAGATACTTTACAATTATGTTCCTTTGCACGCTACGTCTTTTTTCACAATCTATGATGATTGGGGCTACGAAAAGCTCCATAGACTCGGAGAATTGGGATATGGCACACACGTTCTTTTCGACAAACGAGAGAAAGCAATGTGCAGCACGGAAATCAGACAAAAGATTGTTGACGGTGATGATTGGAAGGATATGGTGCCGAATGCGGTATATGAATATATTACCGAAAACGGCTTGACCGAAAAAGTAATCAAATTATTAAAAAAATAAAGTGACAGAGAGGAAAAAAATATGTTTGATGTAAACACAATACCTGCCACCGAAAGAGAAAGAATTACAAAAACTTTGCTTAAATGGGGCATTTCTACTGATCAAAAAACAGGAAAGATCGACTACATAGAGGGAACGACTATCCCTGAAGTTAAATGCGAATCTATCCATCTTATCAGACACGCGGAAACTATTGCTGTTGCAAAGCACGAATTTATGAGCGACACATCTAATAACTGCGGATTTACCGAAGGCGGAGTTGAGATTATAAAAAAGCAAGCTGAGGAGCTTGACAAATATGATTTTGATATCGCATTTTACGGTCCCATTGCAAGAGTTGTCAACACGAAAAAGATTATTATGGAAAGACCTCAGAAGTTTGAGGCTGTCCGTCTTCAGTTCCTTCACGGAATAGATAATACGGGCTGGGAATACAAGTCTTTTGACGAGCTTGTAAATACAGATACTTTCATCGCCCGTGAGCTTGAAAACAATATGTTCGCAAGAACTCCCGACGGTACATCTTGGGGAACGGTTATCGCTAACTGCTCTGATGTAATAGATTTTATAAATGAATATTGCGCAGGTAAAAAGGTACTTCTTTTCAGCCAGGGAAGCGTACTTCGCGGTTTGCAGATACTTTTGCGTAAGAGAGAACACCCGTGGGATGATTTCACTGTAGAGGGAATGTACCATGTCGGCGACGATACAAACAAGAAAAAGAACTACGGTATTATTGATAAAGTCTTTTAATATTGATCCGTTAGGAGAAAAATAATGAAGATTGCAGTAGCAGGCACCGGCTATGTAGGATTGTCGATAGCCGTGCTTTTAGCGCAACATAACAAAGTAACAGCCGTTGATATCATTCCTGAAAAAATAGAGATGATAAATCATAAAAAATCACCTATTCAGGATGAATATATTGAAAAATATCTTGCTGAAAAAACGCTTGATCTGACAGCTACGCTTGACTGGGAGAATGCGTATAAAGATGCTGAGTTTGTTGTGATTGCAGCACCGACGAATTATGACAGCAAAAAGAATTTTTTTGACACGTCGGCGGTTGAATCGGTGATAAAGCTTGTTATTCAGTGTAATCCCGATGCTGTTATGGTTATAAAATCCACTGTTCCCGTGGGCTTTACAGCTATGGTCAGGGAGAAGTATAAGTGTGATAATATCATTTTCAGTCCTGAATTTTTGCGTGAATCAAAGGCGCTTTACGATAACCTTTATCCAAGCAGGATAATTGTTGGTACAGACCTTGAAAACGAGCGGCTTGTAATGGCTGCCGAAGCGTTTGCAAAGCTTTTGCAAAACGGAGCTGAAAAGAAAGATGTTGAAACGCTCATTATGGGAAATACTGAGGCGGAAGCCGTAAAGCTGTTTGCAAATACGTATCTTGCGCTCCGTGTATCTTACTTTAACGAGCTTGATACATATGCGGAGATGAAGGGGTTAGATGCCCAACAAATCATCAAAGGCGTTTGTCTTGATCCGAGAGTCGGAGACTATTACAATAATCCCTCTTTCGGATACGGAGGTTATTGCTTGCCGAAAGACACAAAACAGCTTCTTGCCAATTATGAATCTGTGCCCCAAAATATGATGTCTGCGATAGTTGAATCGAATCGCACCAGAAAGGACTTTATCGCAGATCGTGTGCTTGAAATTGCAGGTGGATATAATGCAAATGACAGTTATGATCCCGAAAAAGAGAGAACGGTTGTTGTTGGAATTTTCCGTCTTACTATGAAATCAAATTCTGATAACTTCAGACAGTCAGCAATTCAGGGCGTTATGAAGCGTATCAAAGCGAAAGGTGCAAAGGTTGTTATTTACGAACCTACTCTCACAGATGGAGAAACGTTTTTCGGAAGCGAGATAGTGAACGATATTGTAAAATTCAAGAAAATGTGTAATGCAATTATTGCTAACAGATACGATGCGTGCCTTGATGATGTTTTTGGAAAGGTCTACACAAGAGATATATTCAAGAGAGACTAATATTTTGGGTTAATAAAACAGAGCATACT
>JAZRTS010000177.1:0-36508 GCA_045652135.1 Eubacteriales bacterium
TTCATAGGTGCGCTGCCGAGTCCGACAGCGTATATACGTTTTTGCGGGATAGTGTCAATAAGAATGTTTGCGTATTTGATGCGCCCTTTGGCATCAAGTCTTGATGATATGGAGTCGTCACACGCAAGCTCCGCATCACGCTTTGATACAGTAGCCGCCACCCACACAAGCGGATTCCACCAGAAGACAATGAGTGCAAGTGCTCTGACAGCAGACCATATATGGTCACCGTGGCGGAGGTGAAAATACTCGTGAATGATAATAAGTCTTTCAGAATCACTGTTTGCCGCTTCGGGCGTAATGTAGATAGAGGGAATGAACCCTGCGATACACGGAACATCGGCGCTTTTTGAAATATACACCTTTGTACCGCGCACGTTTTTATACAGCTTGCGATTTTTGCAAAGCCGTCTGTTGTATGTAACACTTGCGATTATAAAGCAAGCCGCCACAATTACCGAGCCGCAAAGCCACACTATACCTACAATTTGCATAGGCGTCAGTGAAACGGTGTTTTCAGGCTCCGTCACTGTCACCGTCGGTGTAACAGGCTTTGTTTCATTAGGCACTGACGGTGTGTCGGGTGTAACCGTAGGTGTCATGGGTATTGTAGGGGTTACAGGTGTTGTGGGGGTACCGGGTATGGCAGGTGCTGTCGGTGTTGTAGGCACCTTGTTTTGCAAATTACCGCTTGGTCTTTGTACAATACCGTTATTAAATTGCTGATTATCTTGATTATTTTCCGATTGCACCGTTTGCTCCGGTTCATCTTTAAAAAATTCGGGAACTGTAATACCGACTTCAAACAGCGTTACAGGCATTACCATTCTTATTACAACGAGAAGCCACAGCGCATATATCGCCCTCGGTGATACCGTCTTACGAAAAACAGCACGTATGACAAGAACTGCTATGATGAGCAGGGATACTGACAAAAGATATTCTATCATAGTTTAATCTTCTTCCTTCTTTTCCGCATCGTCAAGTATCTGACGAAGCTCTGCAATATCTTTTTCCGAAAGCCTCTTTCTGTCGGTAAGTGCTGTAAACAGCATACCGATACTGCCGTTATATACACGGTTCAAGAACGATTCCGTTTCATTCGGTGCTACATCACGGTGCTCAACGATTGGATAATACTTCTGAAGCTTTCCACTGTCGTCAAGTCCTACGGCACCCTTTTCCGTCAACCGCTTGAGCATAACGTGAACTGTCGGACGTGACCATCCCGTTTCTTCATCAAGCGCATTTGTTATTTCACGTAGCGAAAGTGACGGTGATGCCCATAAAAGCTTCATTATCTTCCATTCGCCATCGGATAATGTAATATTTCCCATATAGTCCTCCAGCTGTCGACGTTTGTTTACTATGCAATCAATATAGCATGTGTGTAGACATTTGTAAACACCTTTGATGTGTAATTTACAAATTATTCATTAAAATAAAACACCCGAAAAGACGGTACTTTTCGGGTGTTTATAGCTTTTGTATAAATTATCTGATATTTTTATAAAGCGGGCCGTATGCCTGGCAAGCACGGTAATCCTGACCTTCTTTATCCATACCAAATGCATTCCAAGCGGCAGGGCGGAAGATCTTTTCCGTGGGTACGTTGTGCATACAAACGGGAATACGGAGCATAGAGCACATTGTGATAAGATCAGCACCGATGTGTCCGTAGGAGATAGCACCGTGGTTTGCACCCCAGTTGTTCATTACTTCGTATGCCGTCTTGAAGGGGCTTCCTTCAACACCGTCACAGCGAGGTGTGAACCATGTGCAAGGCCATGTGGGGTCTGTTCTCATCATAAGTGTCTTTGTAACATCGTCGGGAAGCTGTACCGTCCAGCCTTCAGCAATCTGAAGCACGGGACCGAGACCCTTGACGAGGTTAAGACGGATCATCGTTGCGGGCATTTCCGCACGTGTTGTAAAGGATGAGGAGAAACCGCCGCCTCTGAAGTAGCCGTTATCAGCCGCAGGCCAGGTTGTAGCTTCCGTCATCTTCTTGATATCTTCGTCGGTAACTTCCCACCACTTCTTCATCACGGGGTTGCCGTTTTCGTCACGGCATTCTCCGCAAGCATCAAGTGCTGTAGCACCTGAGTTGATAAGGTGGATGAATCCTCCGTTTTCCTTTGCGATACCTGTTATATCGTAGCCGGATGCTCTCTTGCACGCATCAGCAGACCAATACGTACGAACGTCGGAGAACATCTGCGCACGGTTTGTAAGAAGCTTCATAAAGAGCATTCCGAGACCGTTGAGAACGTCATTTTCCGTTGCGAGGATATACGGCTCACGTGCGCCGTTATGGTCAAATGTGGAGTTGAGAAGCGCTTCGGGGAAGTCACAGTTGGGATAGAAGTCCGTCCACTGTCTTTGGCCCTGGAAGCCGCCTGCAATAGCATTGTGGCCTACCATTTCTTCTTCTCTGCCCTCGGGCAAATTGGGGTTGCCGTTAAAAAGATCCTTGATTATGCAGTACATCTTCGCAAGGAAGTCCCACTGCTCTGCTTTCTTTTCGTCAGATGCCTTAACGAAGTCGGGGTTCTTGTCCCAGCCTTCTTTGCAGTTTTCAGCGATCCAAGCCTTTGCTTTTGCAACTTCTTCTGCATCATAGATGCCTTCGCTCATTCGGCGGATAATTTCAACTTCATCAACCGATTCAACTCTCATTCCGAGGTATTCTTCAATGAATGCAGGATCGATTATCGAGCCGCCGATACCCATACAGATAGAGCCTATCTGCAAGTACGACTTTCCTCTCATCGTTGCAACCGCGACAGCGGCACGGCCGAAACGGAGAAGCTTTTCCTGTACGTCTTCGGGAATGTTTGTAACCTCATCGAGGTTCTGAACGTCGTGACCGTAGATACCGAATGCGGGAAGTCCCTTCTGTGCGTGTGTTGCAAGAACGGAAGCAAGGTAAACAGCACCGGGACGCTCTGTACCGTTGAAGCCCCAGACACCCTTGATAGTCATAGGATCCATATCCATTGTTTCGGAGCCGTAGCACCAGCACGGTGTAACGGTGAGTGTTATATCAACACCCTCTTTTTTAAATTTAGCGGCACAAGCAGCAGATTCTGCCACACGGCCTATAGTTGTATCAGCGATAACTACCTTTACGGGTTCGCCGTTGGAATAACAAATGTTCTTTTCAAAAAGCTCTTTGGCAGCCTGAGCCATAGCCATTGTCTGATCTTCAAGGCTTTCACGCACCTTGAGGGGGCCTCTACGGCCGTCAATTGTAGGGCGGATACCGATAACGGGATAATCGCCGATAAGTCTGTTCTTTGCCATAATTATTCCTCCGTATATATAAATATAATTTTACACATTTTTATAAAGGTCGGACACCCGACATATCTATATGCAATTCCATAAGGAATTTGTTTTCAAAGTTAATATTGGTTTGCGTTTGTTTTTTTAAAAGTCTCTCCCTGTTTTATATCAGGGAGAGACTTTTAAATCTTATTTAATCAAATTTGATTTGATCGTATTTGAATTTAAACTTTCACCCTTGAAAAGTTTTATGCGGGTCAAAGATTAGCCCATGTAGAAAATGTTCTGGTCTTTAAGTGTATCGATGTTTTCGGTTGTGTACCAAACACCTGCGATACCAACGTCTGTAACTTCTTCGCCTGCGAGCTTCTTAGCTGCAAGTTCAACTGCCTTGTAACCGATGCTGTAGGAGTCCTGAGCAACGGAACCAACAAGACGTGCGTATGTTGCGCCTGCATCCTTGATCCAGTTGTACTGGTTTGTACCTGCGTCAAATCCGCAGAAGAGGATATCCTTGTATGCTGCTGCATTGTCGGAGATTTCGGGGAATACTTCGTTAACAACACCTTCGTTTGTCATAAAGATGGACTGTGCGCCCCAGTCTTTAAGAGCTGTAAGACCGAGCTTGTATTCGCCTGCATTGTTAGCTTTAACCTGCTTGTTGATATCGAGTGTGATGCTGTCAGCAGCTGCGAGAGCGTTGATCTTTTCGATAAAGCCTTCAGCTCTGTCGATACCTGTAGATGTAGAGGCGTGCTGGATAACACCGATCTTGTAGCCGTTAACAAGTACGTTCTGTGCCTTGAGGTATGCATAGAAGTTTTCAGCAACAACGCCGCCTGCAGCCTTGTTATCTGTTGCAACACCGCCTACTGTGGGGTCCTTGCCTTCTACGATATCAGCGCCGCCTTCGTAAAGACCTGAGTCAAATTCAACAACGGGGAGCTTCTTGTCAAATGCGGATGTAAGTTCATCAGCAAATCCAAGACCGATAGTAGCGAGAACGAGCGCCTTTGTGTCCTTGTTATTGAGAGCTGTCTGAACCATTTCGCGCTGCTGGTTTACGTATTCTTCGCTTTCAGCTGTAGGGCCGCGGAATGTAACCTTGTAGCCGTATTTTGCGCCTGCTGCTTCTGCACCGGCTTTAACTGCCTGCCAGAATGCGTGGGTTTCACCCTTTGCAACTACTGCGATTGTGCCCTTACTGTCAGTTGATTCGTCACCTGTTGATGTGTCAGATGAATTGTTACAAGCAACGAGTGAGGACATACAAACGATTGCCATAACCAGTGCGAAAAGTCTTGTCAATTTTTTCATGATAAATTCCTCCAAATTTAATTTATAAAAACCTTTCAGGTTTTATACTTAATTATTTATTTGCCGCTTTCATTGCGGGAACATCTACTTTAAGAACCTTTTTAAGCTCTGCGAGTTCTTTTTCGATCTCAGCAGCTCTTGCAACAGCCTCTGCATTATCCTTTGCGGAAAGTGCGTAGTCCTGCTCGACCTTGAGCGCTTCTATCTTTTCTTTTGTTTCATTTGCGAGCTTTTCGTAATCTTTTTCTATCTTAACTCTTGCAGCCGACTTCTTCTTGAGAACATCAAGGAGAACCGCGCCTACAACGATAACACCTGTAACGGCATATGTGATGTTTGTAGCCGAAACAACGCTTCCGCTGCTGAGAGCCATATTGAGGCCCTGACGGATAACAACGAGAATCATAGAGCCGAGAAGTGTACCTGCAACGGATGCAGAACCACCTGTTGTACTTGTACCGCCGATATAAACACCTGCGATAGCATCAAGCTCCATACCGTTACCGCCCGCAATCGTAAGCGAGGGGTTTGAAGCTGTATAGAAAAGTGCCGCAAGACCTGCAAAGAAACCGCCGATAGCATAAGCGATTATCTTATACTTATCAACATTGATACCGGAAAGACGCGTTGCTTCTTCGTTACTTCCGATAGCGAGAATGTACCTGCCTATCTTCGTCTTATACATAACGATCATACAGATAACGAGAAGACCGAGAACCCAGATGATACCTACAGGGAAGCCGTTGTAGTTTGTGAACACCTTCTGCATCCAGCCTGTTGTGGGGTACTTAACAGCAGAGGATGTTTCTCTGACTGCTTCGGAAATAACCGCTGTAAGACCGCGGGAAACAAGCATTGTACCGAGTGTTGCGATAAAGGGTGCTATTTTGCACTTTGCAACGAGTATACCGTTGAGAAGACCGAACAGAAGACCGGTGAGAAGTATTATCGGTATTGTCAGCCACAGTGTACCTTCATCCTGTGTAACGCCTGTGCTGCATATAGCGCCTGCGAGAACCGATGAACCGATACAAACCGTACCTATCGAAAGGTCGATACCGCCTGTGGCGATAACGAACGTAACACCGAGAGCGAGTATTGCGTAAGGAACGAGCGACTTACTCATTGTAAGAAGCACGGACTTATCGGCAAATCCGGGGTTTATAAGTGTAAATATAACGAAAAGTGCGATAGTAGCAAAAACTATAACGATATTCTGTTTACCGCTTGTTTTCAGATATTTAGTAAGCTTAACGCCACTCTGACGTACGCTTCCGCGCAGATTCAATTTTGCACCGAACGGTGTGTTCTGATTTTTCATAGTACCTTAATTCTCCTCTCGCATAGTGGCAAGCTGCATAATGTTTTCCTGTGTAGCCTCGGAAATATCAAGCTCACCTGTTTTCTTGCCCTCGCACATAACAACTATTCTGTCGCTCATACGAAGTATTTCAACAAGTTCAGAAGATATCATAATAATCGACTTACCTTGTTTGGAAAGTTCATTCATAAGTGTATATATCTCACTCTTTGCGCCTACGTCGATTCCTCGTGTAGGTTCGTCAAATATCAGTATATCACAGTCCTGAATGAGCCACCTTGCAATAATAACCTTCTGCTGGTTTCCGCCGGACAGATTTTTCAAAAGCTGTTCCATCGAAGGAGTTTTCGTACGGAGCTTTTTGTTATAGGTCTCGGCTTCATCCTTGAGCATACCGTCGTCTATAATTCCCATCTTGATATATCTGTCCATTGAAGCTATCGCCGTGTTTTCGGCAACTGACTTCATAAGCATAAGACCGTATCTCTTTCTGTCCTCAGAAAGGTACCCGATACCGTGTTTAACGGCATCAGCAGGAGTTTTTATATCTACCTTTTTACCGTTTACATATATCTCGCCACTGTCAAACGGGTCAGCGCCGAAGATAGCACGTGCGACCTCTGTTCTTCCTGCACCCATAAGGCCTGAGAAACCGAGTATTTCGCCGCGTCTGAGCTTAAAGCTTACATTTCTTATCGACTTTCCGCTGCACAGGTTCTTAACTTCAAGAACTACATCTGCATCGGGTGCAACTTCACTGTGCGTTTTGGGGTCCTCGTAAACAACACGGCCGATCATCATGTTGATGATTTCGTCCTTTGTGACCTCAGCGGTGTTTACCGTTCCTACATACTCGCCGTCACGCATTACCGTTATTCTGTCAGAGATAAGCTTGATCTCATCCATTCTGTGGGAGATATATATCATACCGATTCCCTTTTGCTTGAGGTCAAACATTATTTTGAACAGCTCGTCTATTTCCGACTGAGTAAGTGCCGCTGTCGGTTCATCAAGAATGAGTATCTTACATTCTCTGGAAATTGCTTTTGCAATTTCGACCATTTGCTGTTTACCCACCGTGAGGCTTCCGAGCGTTACTCTGGGATCTATTTTTATTCCTATTAATTTAAAAAGCTTTTCGGCTTCCTTGACCATATCGCCGTCTTTTATAAACGCTTTTCCCGACATAGGCTCTCTGCCGATAAAAATATTCTGGGCAACAGTCAGGTGGTTCATCATATTGAGCTCCTGATGTATCATACTGATGCCGAGTTTCTGAGATTCACCTATATTTTTCACCGAATACGGTGAACCGAGATATGTGATTTCGCCTTCGTCTGCCTGATGAATACCCGTCAGTACTTTCATCAAAGTAGATTTTCCCGCACCGTTTTCACCAACAAGTGCATGTATTTCGCCCGCTCTTAAGTCCAAATGAACACCCTTCAATGCGTGTACACCATGGAAACGCTTGTGTATGCCGTTCATTTCAAGACAAACATTTTGCATTATGAAATACCTCCTTCCCTTTACCTTGACTTCATTATACATTGTCCAAACCACTTTTACAATAGTACAAATTATAAAAAAAATCACAAAAATGAACACATTTTTTCGCAAAAGGTATTGCATATTCAGAATAAATATGTTATAATAATTGCACAACATTTAAGTTTGTTTTTTAACAAAAAGAGTATTTTTAACCAAACAATACGATTTTAACTATATAAAATACGTTTTTCTCTAAAAAGCAAAAATCAACATAGTATACTAAAATTCTAAAGTTCCGTTTTGGAGGGAAATATGAAAGAAAAAGATTACAATACCTTTTCTGAGCACAGAAACGTGGCATATTCAAAGGCAGACGTCATAAAACTCGACACAAAATGTCTTTACGCAGGAAAGCTTGAAAGAATCAAGCAGTGGAGCGAAAAACCACATAACCACCCGTTCTGCGAAATACTGTTTGTCATTTCGGGAAACGGAAAAACCGTTATTGATGATGTTGAATACGATATTCAAAAAGGTGACATCGTCATATACAATCCGGGTACAACGCACGAGGAATCGACGTTAAGTCCCACAGGGCTTGAACTTGCATTTTTCGGAATAACGAATTTCAAGATAAACGATCTGCCGTCAGATTTTCTCATTGATAAGCAAGCATCTCCGATTTTACACACCGAAGACGACGAAGACCGATTCAATTTATATTTTTCATCACTCGTTGAAGAAGTATATGAAAATAAGCAGTATAGTGACCTTATTATAAAATATTGGGCACGTCTTATTCTTATCGGAATTCTCCGTCTGGCAAACATCTCGGAAGCAAAATTTGTAACGAACGCAATATTCACGCAGATATATCAGTATCTGAATACAAATTTCACAAACATAGAATCTATGGATCAAATATGCAACGAGCTTAACGTAAGTAAATATTATATTTCCCACGTTTTCAAAAAATATATCGGTAAACCTCCGATGCAGTACGTTACCGGAAAACGAATCGCATATGCAAAGAAATTGCTTTCCGAAACAGATCTTTCCGCCTGCGAGATCGGTGAGATGTGCGGATACAAGGATCACACGCTGTTCTTCAAGGCATTCAAAAAGTCAGTTGGTTCAACACCTATCGCCTTCAGAAAAGAACATATACACTTAATGTAAGCAAACAAAAAACTGTTGCAAAGCTTTAAGCCTTGCAACAGTTTTTTTATTTACTTTATAATAATGGCATTTACAACAAACGCAAGATCGGCAGTGTTGACCGCGCCGTCATTATTCACATCTGCAAATTCGGGATGCGCGACAGCATATCCTTCTTTTATTTGTTTATTTACTCTTATAAGGTCTTTTCCGTTCACGATGCCGTCGCCTGTTGCATCGCCTGCAACTCTGATATAAAGCGTTTCGGCACCGCTGCTGTTTGAAAGCTGTATCATCTGTCCCGTTTTCAAAACAGCATCATCAGAAAGAACTGTCTTGCCGTCTTTATCAAATACGGTAACGGAATACGCTGTATACATTTTCTTTATCTGCACCGCTGTAGTTCCCTCTGCTACGGGAGATGCAAATCCGCTGACGCCGCTTGACTTAACGGTAACGGTAAAGCTGCATGTTTCCGATTTGTATGTTACGGTTATCGTTTGCGTCCCAAGCTTATCGGCATTATACCCGGAAACAGTATAACCGTCAACATTTACAAATATACCGCCCGAATATTCTTTTGCAACAGTAAGTCCGTCAAGATTAAGCGCTTCGCCTTTTTCATAAACGGTCTTTTTCGGTGAGGTTACAACAGTAAGCCCAAGATATTCCGCTGTTTGTGAAAATCCGCAAGAACAGTGTCTTTCAAATATCGGATTGCCGTTTGCGGATATTTCTCCCGTTTCTGTCCACTCGCCGAACGAGTGTCCCGATGTTTTCGTAATTTCAGCAAATACGTACGAACAGACGGAGCATATCTTGTACTGTTCTCCGTATACGGTGCAATCGGCATTTCTTAATTTTTTCAGACTGCCATATGAGTGTGAATGAGTACCGTTAAGATAATACTTTTTCGCATCATTCAAGGAATCATTGCACTCACCTACGGAAACAGAATTCCATTTAGCTTCCGTTCCTTGATAATATACATTTCTCATTTCACAGTTTTCAAATGCACCGTAGCCTATTAAAGTGACCGATACGGGCAAAGTTATATTAACTGCACGTGTTGCCTCGGCAAAAGCAAAATCACCGATAGTCTTAACACTTGAACCTATTGAAATATGCTGCAGAGCAAAGCAGAACGAAAAGGCATTTTTACCGATCTCCGTAACACCGTTACCGATACTTAACGCAGTAAGCTTTGTACACGAATCAAATGCACTTGCGCCTATTTTCTTTACATTGTCGGGTATCAGTATGACCTCGACAGACGAACAGTCGTAAAACGCACGCTCCGATATATTCGAAACACCCAGGCCTATACCTATATTTGTAAGCTTGTCAGCGTTGCAGAACGCTTCTTTTCCGATAGTTGTGACCGTGCTCGGCACAACATACGTTTTGGCTGTATTGGCAGAAGGATATTTTATAAGTGTCGTTTTATCTGCATTGAACAATGCGCCGAAATCGTCACTCGAATAATACTTATTGCCCTGTGCAACAGTTATTTTGGAAAGCTCTGTACATCCCGAAAATGCACCGTTTCCGATCGACGTAACAGCGTTTCCAACCGTCAATGATTTAAGATTACGGGAAGAATCAAACGCTTTATCGCCGATAGTTTTGACCGTATTCGGAACAGTGTACAATGATATGCTGCTGTTAAGCGGATATCTTATAAGAGTTGTCTTGTTTTTGTTAAAGAGAACTCCGCTTGTATCACTCGAATAATTCGCATTACTTGAATTTACCTTTACAGATGCTAACGAGCTTCCCGAAAACGCATCACCGGATATTGTCGAGGTGCTTGACGGAACAATAAGTGTCGTAAGCGCTTTACATTCATCAAATGCAAATTTACCGATCGATGTAACCCCCTCCGGAATCGTTACCGACGTAAGGTTAATACAGTAGTAAAAAGCATAGTCACCTACACTCTTAACCCCCGACTGTATCACAACGGATTTTACAGAGCTGTACGATTCAAACCACGGAGCTCTTGAAGACGATAAATGCGTATAATTCGCCATCGTACCGTTTCCGCTTATCGTAAGCTTACCTGTTGAATCAAGCGACCACGTAACACCGTCACCGCAAGTGCCTGTCGTAGCTGCGGCATAGTATTCGGGTGTATGTGTAACATGGAGTACGGCATCGAGAAGCGAGGAATTACCCTCACACACAGTCACATCTTCCCAGATACCTGTTTCACCGTCATAATAAACATTTTTAACATCTGACTTTGCAAATGCGCTGTTCCCTATTGTTTCAACGCTGTCAGCAAGCGTTACATCGGTTGCATTTTCGCACTCAGCAAATGACCATGCACCAACCTTTGTAACACCTTGTGATATAACTATCTTTTTTATTTCGTCTCTTGTCTGCGCCCACGGCGTATGCTCAGATGAAAAATAATCATTCATAGCACCGTTACCGCTTACGGTAAGCACACCGTTTTCGTCAAGATTCCATAAAACGCTGTCTCCGCACGTACCGGAACGCATCGCTGTTTCGTTGACACCGTCTTCAATTTGACCGTTCTTGTCACATCCGACAAATGAAACGGCAAACGATACAAGCAAGGTCACACAGAGCAGCAAAGACAAGACTTTTTTAATACGCATATACTTCTCCTAACAACCGCATCTGCGGTTCTTTTTTTAAAAATGCCATAAAAATCCCGGCATTTTTACAATTATTTGTTCTTTCTTGTGCGTACACAGAATATGATGCTTGATACAATATTAAAACATTCACATATAAGACCGCCGAGTGAAAAATTGAAAATATTGTGTACTATCCAAGTCGGCGACATATAAGCTATCTGGAAATATCTTATATGCTTTGCATTTCCGAGCCACATAAGCACGCTGCAAATAAGAAGCGCTGAACAAGGAAGCGCAACCAAAACGATATTCTTCAGACTGTGATCCATATACACCGAGAAAGCAAAACACGCTGTATACGCTATCTCCACTACAGCAAGCTTCCATTTTTTCTTGCCGTCTTTCATAAACAAAAGTCCGCGCAAAAGATTTGTCAGATTGAACAATGCGCCGCCGTACGCACTCATCATAATGAAATGCAGAAAAAACACAAAGCTTCCCATTCCCTGCATAAGAAAGAATAAACGGTTTTTCTTGCATTGGAATGACAGCACGATTATGATAAGGCCGACAACACTCAAAGCCTGAACGATAAAATCCGTCATATACGCACCTTATTTAACTACGCCTTTTTGAAGCATAACATTTGCATATACCGCAGATTCACCCGTTGCGATTATGCAGTAGCACTTTTTTGCTTCATCGTAAAAGTCAAATCTGTCGATGTTTCCGACAGCCGAGCGGCCTCGTTCGTCGTGCTTTGCAACTATTTCCGCATACGTGTCCCAGATGGGTGTGGGAACCTTACCAATGTCACAATCCATAAGCTGCATAAGCGTTACGGGCTTTTCAACATAAGTGTCAAGCGGAAACACCTCAAGGATCGCATCAAGTATTTCAGGAACGCCGTGGCCGTCCATACGCAGAACAATACAGTCACGTCCCATACTTTCAGCAGGAAAATTTCCGTCAGCAATACAGATTCTGTCGCTGTGTCCCATTTCACAAAGAACCTTCAAAAGTTCGGGAGATAATATCTTCGGAATACCTTTAAGCATAACAATACCTCTTTTCTGATTATATTTTTATGTTATCATAAAAAAAAACGATTGTCAACATCGACAATTAATTTTATCTTAAACGTTTACTTTGGTTACAACTTGGAAACATACATGTGATAAAATAAAAGCACAACAGGATACTCCTCCTTAAATTCAGACGGGGTGAAAATATGGCTAAAATACTTATCATTGAAGATGAAAAAGCAATAAATGATCTTATAAGATTCAATCTTGAGCTTGTAGGTCACAAATGTACCCAGGTATCAGACGGTAAAACAGGGCTTGACGAAGCCTTGGAATCCAAATACGATCTGATAATACTTGACGTGATGCTTCCCGAATATTCGGGATTTGAAATTATGGAATATATCGAAGAAACTCCGGTCATTTTTGTAACAGCGAAGTCCGCGCCGAAGGATAAAATAAAAGGTCTTAGGCTTGGCGCGGATGACTATATCACCAAACCATTTGACATTATCGAGCTTGTAGAACGTGTCAAAGCAGTTCTGCGTCGGACGAAAGCTGATGCATCGTGCTTTGAATTTGACGATATACGTATTGAATTTGATAACCGACGTGTATATAAAAACGGTGAAGAAATACAGCTTAAGCCGCGTGAATTCGACCTTCTTGAAGTCCTGGTAAACAATCGCAATCTTGCACTTTCACGCGAAAAGCTTCTGCGTCTGGTCTGGGAATTTGATTACGAAGGAGATACCCGTACGGTTGACGTTCACATACAAAGACTGCGTCAGAAATTGGGTATTGCAGGAAGAATACAAACAGTATACAAAACAGGTTACAGGTTCGAAATATGAAAATGAGATTCTGGCAAAAAACTTATGTATTTACGCTGATACTGTTTCTTATATGCTTGAACGTCAGCATTCTTTCATTAACAGTATACACATACAAAAAAAACGTAGATGCGACCGAAAACTCCGTATCCGCAGAGCAATATTTCGTCGCTATGTCCTTTGAACGCGACTATGAGGATATGACACAATCAAGCGCATACAGTAATCCATCACTTCTTATGCAATCATTCGGAACGTATTACGAAGACAAAGGTTTATATCTTGCTTTTCGTCAGGGTGAAAACATCATTTATACGAATTTTCCAAGTGACATTGAAGCAGAAAAAAATTCTATGATACATAAAGACCTCAACGACGGGAAACGGCATATCATTATTTCCTCGGAAATATGCGAGGGTAAATACGAAATGATATTTGCAAAAAATGTACAGTCGCTTGACACAGAGTTCAGATCCCTGATACTCACGTATATACTCACCTCCGTGGGTGTTTCCGCGTTTCTTGCGATTTGTCTTCACTTTATTCTC
The DNA here is from genome assembly GCA_045652135.1 of Eubacteriales bacterium. Classification (GTDB taxonomy): domain Bacteria; phylum Bacillota; class Clostridia; order Oscillospirales; family CAG-272; genus RGIG7213. The sequence goes on from JAZRTS010000177.1 coordinate 13,591, forward strand.
AAAAAGCTATCCGGCCCTCTTGAAAAGCTTCGCAAAACCACCGAAACAATTGAAGCAGGTGACTTTTCCGTAACGGTTGAAGAAAAAGGAAACGACGAATTTACGCTTCTTGCAAAAAGCTTCAATTCCATGCTTTCAAAGATCAACGAACAAATGGCGGCACTTGAAGCGGAAGCTGAGAAAAAACAAATGCTTGTTGATAATATGGCACACGAACTCCGTACTCCGCTCACCAGCATACACGGATACGCAGAATATATAGAAAAAGCCAATACCACAGAAGAACGCCGCCACATTGCGGCAAAATATATTATGTCGGAATCCGAACGTCTCGGAAAAATTTCAGAAATGCTTCTTGACGGTGCTTTTATACGTGAAAACGAAATAGAGCTTGCAGACACACGTCTTGATGCCGTTCTTAAAGACGTTTCCGAAAAGCTTAGCACCAAAGCAGAAAAAACAAATGTTCAAATAGTCTGCTCCCTCTTTCCCGTTACTGTAAAAGGTAACGAAACCCTGCTTTCGATGCTGTTTTACAACCTTACAGAAAACGCCATCAAGGCATGCTCTGCAGGTGGCACGGTCAAAATATCGTGTTCAAACAACCAAGCAATTATTGAGGACGACGGAAAAGGCATGACCAAAGAACAGTTGTTACACATAACGGAGCCGTTTTACAGAACGGATAAATCACGTTCACGCGCCGAGGGCGGTGCAGGTCTCGGACTTGCCCTTTGCAAGCGGATAGTGCAAACGCACGGTGCTGAAATGCATTTTGATTCAGAACCGATGAAAGGCACTAAAATATCCATCAGTTTTACAACTTGATAACAAGTTGGCGACAAGTCGGTAAATCAAAACAGCTATAATGTAACCGTAAGGCAGAAAACAAAAAAGAAAGGATGCGGTACAATGAAAGAAAAATTGAATTTTTTTACAGTCGTAGTATCTTTACTGCTCATATCATCAATCGTTCTTACGGGATGTATACTTTCAATAACCTCAGACACGGGAGATACGAAACCTTACGATTATACGGCTAAAGGTGACGACATTACCGACGGCGATGCATCACCTGATATAAACGAGCTTGAACAGATCGTTGACAACGCTCCCACATCGCAGTTTTTTATGAAAAAGAAATTTCACTCTTATTTGCACGAAGACGGAAATAAGGTCACCGTATGTTCACAAGAACAATACGGAGAACTGCAAAACGTACGCAGATTATCAAAGCGCAATCCTTTGACGTATGAGGAAATACTTTTTCTTATAAACGACTCCATCAATATGTATTTTTCATACGATGAAATAAGTCTTTCTTACGCAAATACCGACGGAATTCTCCCCTCCTCGCTTACTTTCGCAATGATTCAGAGCACAAGTGCGTGCATTATAAATCCGTATCGGGGAGATTATTCGGAATTTGAAAATTATTACGATGCCAAGAATACATATAACAGAGTTATTCAGGAAATTTATGCAATAATATATTACCGTATTTATCTACACGATTCGGGCTTTGCAAAAATATACCGCTGTTCCGACGACACAATATTGGGACAGAGCTCCTATGCAACCGCAGATCCTGAAGTAATATACCAGATACTTGCAATTGACAGCTCAAACGAAGGAGGGCTCGAAAACGAAGAAAAGCTGATAAACGAATATGAGAAGATCGTGCAGTGGGAACGCGAGCAATCAACGAATTACATTGACCCCGATAAAGAGCTTCCGAAATTAAACTCAAAAGTTCTGGCAACGAAAACCATGAACGATGAACGCAAGCCTATGGAATTTACGTTTGTCATATACGATACCGATAATACGGTACAAGTCGTATATCCTCCGTCAGAACTTGAAAATATGACCCCTCGTCGTGAAATTTATTACGAATCGATCACAGAATTCGGCAACTCCAACAAACCAATATTTTCTTTGAACAGAGAAGACAAAACCTTTGCAATGAGTGCCAGCTCACTCACTTCCTTCGCACTTGTGGGATCATTTACGGAATATGATGATGTTCTGAAGCTTTATCCCGAAAATGCAGGCGAGGCAAGTACGTATTCGTACGTATTCCACAAAAACGGCGACAAGTATGTTTATATACAAAAGGATTCAAAATCCATCGCGTTATCGGGATTTGTCTGGCCCGACGGTCTTGTATTTGAAATGGTATACGACGGTATATCAAACCGCCCTATTCCCGAACCGCCCTCAAATGATGAGCAAAACTCTACGGAAACGGATACGGGCGACAGCTGCATCGACGGTACTGTTGAAACTGAAACTGCGGAGCTTAAATTTGATGCCAATAGCAATTACTGTTCCCTGATGATAAACGGTAACTCTGTAATTGACGGCAGTTACATTAAAGAAGACAACAAGCTCGTATTTCTTTTCAAAACCGCAGACGGCTTATACCAATATTACTTTGAACGTCTTGAAGAAGACGTATACGCATATCAAAAGGGACTTTCAATTCCCTATCCCGGATATGAAATTGAAGACGAAATAAAATTCCGTCTCAGCGCATCAGACAACTGTAGCAGCTGTTATTTAGAAGTTATCAAAAATTGAAAAGAGGCAACACTATGAAACATATACTTTCTGCGACATTAACGCTTATTATGATATTTTCAGCTTTATCGGGATGTGATTCATCAAGTGAAGATTCAAGCAACACCGAAGCAACTAATACCCCTGAGATGACCACACCGCATATATCGGATATAACGAGTACCTCTGAGGTGACCGCACCGCATATATCGGATGTACCGAGTACCTCTGAGGTGACCGCATCGTGTATATCGCCGGAAAACGGTGCATACATTCTCACTTTACCGAAAAGCGGAGAAAAAATAACACTTAAAAACGAAGAACGGCTCTATGTTCCGTTTATCTCCGATATTCTTGTCAAGGATGCTGAAAATAAAATAACGGATACTGTTTCAGAATACAGCAACAATTCGGGATTTTATCTGCAAGTGACAGACGGTTATCTTTGCCTTGCCGCCGAGGTTATCAAAAAAATCGACATTACTATTTCAACAGAAGAAAACGGTTACGCAGAGGGCGGATGCGGTATCGACCATGAGCATCTTTGTTTCAGTGAAAGAATAACATCATCGCCTATAAATACACAATCAAGCACTTCAGCGCAAGAAAACGAAAACAAGGTACTGAAATATTTTTCCGAATATCTGACAGACATCAATTTTGTACCGAAACTGTCGCAAGGAGACTTTATTTCGCAGATAGAACAATACAAATACAACGGCACCCCCGTTACGGATATCATCGCAGGTCTTCATTATGACGGACTGCACGGCGGAGGCTGGCAGTTATCTGACAGACTTTTCGGATTTTACAATGACTACACGGCATCAGACGACAGAAAGAGCGCAAAATATTCAAACAGTCTTTTCACACGAACGGAGCTTGAAGGGCTGGAGCTTCCCTACGGAATAAAATTCACCGACACAGCAAAAGATGCTTTTGCCAAAATCGGTCTTGAATCAAACCTTTGCTTTGATTTTACGCCCGATGAAGGTTCCGACACGATGATGACCGTGTACAGCAGCAACACATCAAGCCTTGTTTTTGAAAATCTTAGCTTGATAAAAACACCTGTGGATTTTGAATTTCCGTATGTACTTACATATACCGAAACATATGATATAACCCGTGACAACGGCAAAATAACAACCGTTAAACGCACCGTAAGCTTCAGCTTCGGCAATCTTCCCGATGACACGCTGAAGGAAGTCGAAATAGAAGTTGAGGAAACAAGACAGCTTTAATGTGCAAAAAAATCCTGCATGCCGAAACATTGTTATGTTATATCTTGAAATTAAGTATCTGATATGTTATAATCCTTAAAAACGAACACCGTCAGATGCAGAAAGGAATTTCAAATGAGCAATATTTTTAACTCCTCGGCATACAATGAAGCACGCAAGCGTGCAGAAGAAATGCTTAAAAAAATGACTCTTGCCGAAAAAACAGGTCAGCTTTCGCAGTTCGGCACGTCGATATATTCAGATGATGAGCAAACATTTTCAGACCACTTTGCAGAGGGCAAGGTTGGTTCTTATCTTACGATAAAGGGCGCATCTCACACCAACAGTATTCAGCGTGATCTGCTTAAAGCAACCCGCTTGCCCATTCCCGCAATATTTGCAGATGATGTAATTCACGGCTACAGAACAACATTCCCCACTCCGCTTGCGCAGTCGTGCTCATGGAATCCCGAAGTAACACGCAAAACGTGTGAGATCTCGGCAAAGGAAGCATACAGAGCAGGTATAAAATGGACATTTTCCCCCATGGTTGACATCGCAAGAGATCCCCGTTGGGGACGAATAGTGGAGGGATATGGTGAGGATACATATCTTTGCTCACGTTTTTCAGAGGCTGCCGTGCGAGGCTATCAAGGCGACGGCGAGAAGATAGAAAAGGATCACATTTATGCTTGTATGAAGCACTACATTGCGTACGGTGCTTGCATCGGCGGACGTGATTATAACACCTCCGACCTCTCGCTTCAAACGCTTCACGACGTATATCTGCCCCCGTTCAAGGCAGGTATCGATGCAGGTGCGGCAACTGTGATGGCATCGTTTCAGGATGTAAACGGAGTGCCGTCAACGGGTAATAAGTACCTTTTGAGCGATGTACTTCGTGATGAATTAGGATTTAAAGGCTTCGTCGTTTCAGATGCGGGCGGTGTTGTGGAACTTATTCCCCACGGATTTGCGGAGGATCTGAAGGATGCCGTAAGACTTGCATTTGATGCAGGATGCGACATGATAATGGCAGGTGATCCTTATAATGATTTTCTGCCGAAGCTCATTGACGAAGGCAAAATAACAACAGAACAGCTCGACCGTGCCGTACTTTCTGTTTTGACACTCAAATATCTGTGCGGTCTTATGGACGAACCGCTTGTTGACGAGGACGGTGAGGACTGCTTCTTCTGTGATGAACACATGGATGCAGCACGCACAGCCGCCGAAGAATGTGCCGTACTTCTTGAAAATAACGGCATTTTACCTCTTATGCCTGAAAATTACACAGGCAAGCGTGTGGCATTGGTAGGCTCTTTGGCAGGATATGACGGCAAGGTACATCTTCTCGGCGGTTGGTCGTGTCTTTCCGACCACAATCATACCGTTTCAATAGAAGAAGGATTGAGGGCGGCTTTAAGCGGTTGTGAAATAGTTTATTCAAGAGGCTGCGGAATAACAGCGTCAGAGGATGATAATATCACAATAACCGAGGCTGTAAAAGCTTCCTCTCAATGTGACGTTATAATAGCTGTCGTTGGCGAAGAAGCAGGTATGTCGGGTGAAGCAAACAGCCGTTCCGATCTTACGCTCACAGGTAATCAGCACGAGCTGATCGAATCACTTATCGCAACAGGCAAGCCTGTCATTCTGCTCGTCACATCGGGAAGACCTCTGGTGCTTACTCCCTACAAAGACAAGGTAGCGGCGATGATGCTTATATGGCAGATGGGAAGCTCTGTCGGTAACGCTGTTGCAAACATTCTCACAGGCACGGTATCCCCATCGGGGCATCTTACAACAAGTATGCCCGTATGCACAGGCCAGGTGCCGATATATTACAACCACACAAATACAGGACGCCCTGCTTTGGGACGCTGGCCGTTTGAATCAAAATACCGTGACTGTCAGATAGCACCACTTTACCCCTTCGGATACGGTATGTCATATACGACCTTCAGCCTTGATAACATCACGGTTTCCGATAACAAGATGACAAAGGACGGAAAGCTCACGGTTACCCTCACAGTACGCAACACAGGCAATTTTGACGGCGCATCCGTCGTTCAGCTTTACGTGCGCGATCTTGTGGGAAGCTGTGTGCGTCCCGTTAAAGAATTGAAAGGATTCGAAAAGGTCTTTTTGAAAGCGGGAGAAAGCAAGATGATAACACTCACTCTGTCGGCATCCGATATGGCTTTCCACAATTTCCGTATGGAGAAGATTATCGAGAGCGGAAAATGCAAGCTCTGGATAGGTCAGTCCAGCGACGACGAATCATTTGTATTCGATTTTGAAATAATTTAATTACCATAAAAACGAAATCATCTTCACAGCGGTGCAGTGATAATGACGGAAAATATGTCGGCAGTAAGTGAAAACCTTCAAAAATGAAAGGATTGATAATTATGAAAAAAATATTATCGCTTATAATTTGTTCCGTTATGATTTTATCGTTTTATTCACTTGCACCGTCAGCAGTACCTGTATTGACTCTTGACGAAGCGGAAGACCTTATACGTCAAATGGCAGATTTTGAGACCACCGTTACGGGCGATTTCAGCGAGAGCAAATACCATATAGTAATAGGTTATCTTCACGGTGATACCGTGACTGATACGGAAATATTAAAAAAGCTGAGAAAACAAAAAGGGCTGGATGAAAACGATGACCGTCTCGAATTTTACGAGCTCCGCGATGAATACGGTACGGCGTCATTCTGGTTTGACAGACTTAAGAATTTTTTGACGGATGAATACGTCGAAGAACATATAGCACTCCGCCGTTCGCTTTTACAGCTCGGCGACAACGTATATACGCTTGACGGTGCGGGATATGTGGGTGCTCCCGATTTTCCTGCCTTAAAAGGCGGAAAAACCATAAAAGAATGTATAGCGTTCATTGACGATGATACGGTAATACTTGAGGCAGAATACGGTGGATATACAAAACGTCAAATAAATTTTGAATATACCGAAAACGGCTGGCGTATTTCGGGTGGTGACGGCACGCAAGAATTTCTTCGCACCGTTTATAAAGACGAGATACAAAATCCCGAAACAAACGACGGATTAACAGCCATAATCATTTGTCTTGCCATGTCGGCACTCGGTATTTGTGTAACGCTTGGAGAAAGAAGATTTTCGAGGTGATTTTATGAAAAAGATACTATCGGTCATAGTTTGTTTTGTTATTCTTTCATTCACTTTTACGTTTACCTCTGCGGCAACCGCTGAGCTGACCTTGAACGAAGCGGAGAGTCTTATCCGTCAGCTGACCGATTTCAAATATACAGCTTTAGGCAGCAATATCGAAGAAATCACGGGAAATCCCGTCACCGATAAAGCGGTGATAAAAGAACTCCGAGAAAAAACGGGCATTGACGAAAGCAACGACGGCATTAAATTTTACGAGATTAACGGAGAGCAAGGCAAAGCGTCATTCTGGTTTGAACACTTGAAAAGCTTTTTGACAGATGAATACGTTAACGAAAATATAGAGCTTCGCCATGCACTCATACAAGTAGGAGAAAACGTATATACACCTACAAGCGTAGCGTACGCAATTGCTCCTTCCTATCCTGACGTAAAATACGGAAAGACCATAAAAGAATGTATAACGTTCGTTGATGGCGACACGGTCATATTTGAAGCAAATTACGGATATGAAGATACAAGACGTCAAATTGACTTCGAATATACGGAAAACGGCTGGAGAATTTCCGGTGGTGACGGTGCCAAGAGTTTTCTTTCTTATACATGGAAAAACAATAACGCCGAAAATCCGGAAACGGGTGACATCGTAATTCCCACCCTTGTTTGTATTATCATATCAACGCTCGGTATGTGTGTAACATTCGGAAAAAGAAAATTGCCGAGGTGATTTCATGAAAAAGATATTATCAGTCATAGTTTGCTTTATCATTCTTTCATTCACTTTTATGTTCACGTCTGCGGCAACACCTGAGCTGACCTTGGATGAAGCGGAAGACCTTATACGTCAACTGGTGGATTTCAAAGCCACCATTTCAGGTGATATCAGCGACAGTAAATATAATATAGTTCTGACAGACCTGCACGGTGATGCCGTTACTGACACCGCAATATTAAGTAAACTAAGGGTGAAAATGGGGCTCGATGAAAACGACGACGGTCTTAGGTTCTATGAGCTTAAAGACGAATACGGTAAAGCATCATTTTGGTTTGACCGTTTGAAAAACTTTTTAGCTGAGCATTACGTTGATGAGCATATAGTGCTTCGCCGTGCGGTTTTACAGCTTGGCGATTACGCTTATTCGCTTGAAAGTGCCGGATATATGGGCGCCCCCGATTTTCCTTACACAAAATCAGGAAAAACCATAAAAGAATGTATAACATTCGTTGACGGAGATACGGTCATATTCGAAGCAAATTACGGATATGAAGACACAAGACATCAAATAGATTTCGAGTATACGGAAAAAGGCTGGAGAATTTCGGGTGGTGACGGCGCAAAACTGTTTCTCAGATCCGTTTACGCGGCTGATGCAAAAAATCCGGAAACATTCGACGGTATAGTCCCCATTACGGTTTGTCTTGCTGTATCAATGCTCTGTATCGGTACAACCGTAAACAAGCGCAGATATTCAAGCAAAGTATAAATACAAAAGCGGTTGGCTTTTCTGCCAACCGCTTTTTGCAGGCGAAAATTAAAGACATTCCTCGTTTTTTTGCTGTTTTTCTTTGAGCATTTTATTAAGGTTTTCCGTATTTCTTTTTATTACGCAGTAAATTACCGTCCATATTACAATATATCCACCAATGAAAATAACCGTGAATACAAGAAGAGGGGCTTTTCCCCATTCAAGCCAATCATTAAGAAGATACGTTACAAGATAACTGATGTATAAAACGACACCGTGAATGAGGATTGCCGCCATAAGAGGAAGGCGCTCTATCTGATATACGACATTCAGACCACCTGCTATAAACGCAAGCATTGTTAAGGAAAATATCCCCATACACGTCTGTTCCACCGTTAATGTATCCACTGCGCCTTGGTAATGTAATATAAGATAAAGCACCGCAAGCACTATCGGCCCGATACCGGATGACATACAGCCTCGACGCAAAAAATCCCGAATATACTTTTTCATGTTTTTTCGTACCTCCTTCTGATCTCCGCAAAGCATCTTCTTGAAACATATTCACGGTAACCGCACGCAAACACAGCATCAACTCCGCCGCTGAACGCAGCGTCGAAACGCAGAATACGGTGTTCGTTTGCAATGGTAGATTTGTTTATACGGATAAAATAAGATGGTAAAATATCCTCCAGATCACGCAGTCTGTCCTGTATACGGTACTTCGATCCGGAAGCGTCAACCGCAATTACGCGTCTGTCAATAATGGTGATACATTCTATTTCTCCGAACATAAGCTTTCTTATCTCGTCGTCTTTGTATCCCATAATACTGTCAGCGCCCGTAAAATTACAAACGAGGTTTTCTATCTGCTCCGTCAAAGAAGATGGCGAACGCACGGTCACCACTACTTCTTCCTCGGCATTTTTATCAATTATCAATTTGTATTTCATATTTTCAAATCCTTACTGCCGTTTCATTTTCAAAAGAAAACATAACACAGCCGCCGCTGTTGCTGCAAAACTATATGCAATAACAACAAGAAGATGTGTGCCTGCAAGCTCAAAATTTCCGCAAAATAATGCTTTTTCGACTTCCACAGCATTCCAAAACGGGAGTGCGGCGGCTATTTTCTTAAATGTGCCGCCAACAAGCTCAAGGTCAAACCACACACCTGAAAGCCACGCGGAAAGATTTGTCAAAAGCGCTCCGCAAATACCGCCTACCTGCTTCACGCCCAGAAGACTGCCGCACAAAAGTCCTAAAGCAATATTAAAAACAGCCATTGGAATTATACCTATCACAGCATAAATTATATTCAAACTCACGGTCAGTCCCAAAGGAATTGCGAACAGGTAACAAACGAGTACCTGCGCCGTGGCAATAGGCAATATAGGAAGCATATATCCCATAATGAAGTCAAATCCCGTAAGAGGAGTTGTGTAGAGTCTTTGTAAAAAAGCACTTTCACGGTCTTTTGCGATAAGCGTTGCTGAAAAAAGCGTCATAAATGAAAGTCCGAACACGGTTATTCCCGGTGTAAGTGTGTCTATTTCAAATAAGCTTACGGGAATGTTTTTCTGTAAAGCGCTAAGCAAAAGGAGCAATACCAACGGAAAAACAAGACCGAATACGAGGTTCAACGGTTCGCGCAATATCTCCTTGGCACATCTTTTTGCAAAAGTAATCATTCTCATATATTTCACTCCTTTACGATAGAAATAAAAGCTGTTTCAAAATCATCCGAACCGGCTTTTTCTGTAAGCTCTTCAACAGTTCCTACGGCTAAAAGCCTGCCGTTTTTCATTACACCTATTCTATCCGAAAGTTTTTCCGCTTCCTCCATATAATGCGTTGTGAGTATGATTGTCGTGTTGCTTTTTAAATCTCGGATAATTTCCCAAAGTTCATGCCTTGCAATTACATCGAGCCCCAGCGTCGGCTCGTCCAAAAACAAAACCTTCGGTTCTCCGATAAGCGCCATTGCAATACTTACACGTCTTTGCCAACCGCCTGACAGTTTCCCTGCTTTTCTTTTCAAAACGCTATCCAAAGAAAATTTTGCACAAAGTTCTTTTATTTTTTCATTTGTTTTTTCTTTTGAAAATCCTTGAATACCGCATATAAGGTCGAGATTTTCTTTGACTGAAAGGTTAGGCGCTATCGCCGTTTGTTGCGGAGATACACCAATCAGACGTTTTACCTGCCACGCTTCTTTTGTGATACTGTGTCCGAATATTTCCGCATCGCCATTTGTCGGTGATGTCAAACAAGAAAGCATTTTAATAACCGTAGTCTTCCCTGCACCGTTGATACCAAGAAGCGAAAAAAGCTCACCTTGGCGTATATCAAGATCGATACCGTCAACTGCAGTAACGTCTTTGTAGCGCTTGACGAGTCCTGACATTCTAATTGCTTCCATTCTCCGTATCCTCCAATTTACTTTACGTTATTATATCACGTAAAAACACATAAATGTTAATTTTTGCTCATTCGGTCATATGCGATGTCTCATCGGCTCAAAATTCAAAAGACCGACGGAGAATATCCGTCGGTCTTTTAACGCATTTAAATTTTATTCGGAATACCACGGAAGATCTTTTTCACTATCGGCAAAATCAACTTCAAAGCCTTTTACCTCCAATAACGGTAAAACTTTCTTTTCCGTAAATTCGGTCGTGGTGTATCCGTCAAGGTCAAGTGAGGTTTTATCTTTAAATAAAATGACGTAAGACGGACGGTTTATACGTTCGCCGTAAATATTGTATCGCGCATCGATACGATAAACAGCGTCTATCTGTTCATAACCGTATGAACGGTTGTCAAATCTGATACTTTCTTCGTAAAATCTTACGTTCGATGTCATAATCATAACAGCAAAAAACAACGATACACACACCGAAAATGCAAACAGTACGAACGATACTTTTTTCATGATGCGTGACACAAGTACGTTTGAAAAGTTTTTTCGCTCAATTTTAGTAAGATTTTTGTTGGGTATATACGTAATAAAGGCCATTGCACCGAAAATCGCGCAAAGACCGGAGCACAAAAAACCTATATACCACGGTGCTGACAAAAGAACGGTCGTGTCCGCCGAACATATAAAATTCCACAAAGCAAACAAACCGCAAAAGAAAAGTGAAGAAATGATAAAACAGATGATAAACGCTTTCAATCCAGATAAAGGTGACAAAAGTTTATCACATGCCGAAGTATCGCATGACGGATCAAACGCTTTGAAATCCCGATTTTCCAAACCGGAAATGTGTTCCGTCAGTGCCTTTTCATATTCTGAAAGCCGGTCTTTGCATTTAAGCTTTTCGTATTGCCTCAACGCCTTTTCGACGTTACCTTTCACCAAAAGCGAGTATGGTTTGAAATTTGAATAGCGTGAAAAAATATATTGATCTCTCGTTTTTTGCAAAGATACAAAAAAATTGTGTGCAAAATCATCCGTATTATCTATTTTTTCAAAATCAATATCGTTTGGCTTAAGATTATATATGGTTTTATAACTTTGAAAAAGAGAGTTTCGCAAAACAGAATCATCAAACAAAAACGGTGTAATTTGCAAAAGAATTTTTTCAAGTATTTCTTCAAGGCATTTAAAACAACTTTCAAGACGTTCTACGCTTTCGATATTCCAAAAATAGCAGGATTTGAAAGTTTTTTCTTTCAAAAACGGGATTATATCCGTTAAATGATAATGAACTGTGCTGTTTTTTCTCAATTTCAGCACACAGTAAAGTGAGCTTGGCTTAACCAAGGCAGATTCTTTTTTTACATATCTGAATTCCAAAACATAACTGTAAAATTCTACGCTGTATTTACAAAGCTTTCTGGAATCTGCGATATTTTCACTCAAAACATCATCTCTTTTTTTCGCATAAGATTGACAAAGTAAAATAAATTCGTTTGTAAGCATCGTATTCCTCTTGAAAGAAAACAGATTTTTTTGAAATAGTATCATAAAATCGTCAATTTGTCAAATGATACATCGCTATGCGATATGATATTTTTCGCTTCGCTCAAAATGATGTTGCTCGTTTCACTCGCAATGATGCGATGTTTACCCCAATGCGCCCTCAGACACACATTATCAGGCGAAGCCGTCATCATTGGGCGAAGACCTACATCACACTCAAAAAAGCCTAATTTGTCTACCGACAAATTAGGCTTTTTTGCTGCGTAAGAGCAATATAACGGTGCGTAAATATAGGTAAGAAAAGCGATTAGGTGCATCAGGTTATTGCAATCCATGAAATAACACAATCATAGGAATTTTCAGCTATGCGCATACATTCCTCTACACTCATCCACGGCGAATCGCTCACAACTTCGTAATCTGCATTGCATCCAAACAAATAGAAAGAAGTATCATTTATATATTTACAAATTGCAAGATAACGAATATTCTCTGCAAGTTCTCCTGTTGTGTAATAAACCTCACCATAACAATTTTCGGGAGTGTAATATAAAACGCTCGCATTATCTAACATCTTAGGAAAACTCATTTCACATTCTCCTTTGCAGTGTTGATTGAAGCAATTAAGATGCGGCGAATCGTACCGCACTGATTGTAAAGATCAGCTGCGGCTTCTCTGTTCAAAATTTCGGATTTTACGAACAGTTCCAACCAATATTCCGTTTCGTAACATTCCTTCAAGGCAATCTGCAATTTAGCAATAAAGTCGGGTTTTCCGTGTGCGTAGTTTGCCTCGTGAATGTTCGCACCAATCGAGGTTGCGGAGCGCTCCAACTGATTAACAAGGGAATAATGTCCTTTGATGGTTTCGCAGAGCTTTATGATTTTCACTGCAAAATCAGTTGAAAGTTCTCGAAGTTTTGATTCTGCCATGTAAACACCGCCTTTCGTGTAATAATTATACCATATCAGTTACTAAAGTTAAAGTGAAATATCCTTCGGATGAGAAATAATGACTTACGGTCATTGTGAAATTTTCTGCTGTCGCAGAAAGTGAAATGAAATAAATCCACCCACGCCCGCAGGCATTTCACATTGCGAAGCAATATTTCACACGCACAGCGTATTTCACAAATCCCAAGGGGATTTATTTCGTTGAAAAGAAACACCTTTTGTCCGCTAGACAAAAGGTGTTTCTTTTCTGGTGCGGGTAACAGGACTTGAACCTGCACATCCTTGCGAACATAAGAACCTGAATCTTACGCGTCTGCCAATTCCGCCACACCCGCATATTAAATTGTAATTTGTGGCATCCGCTTCTCGCGTGACGGCTTCAAACATAGTCGCCTTTCTCGCTAACGCTCGAAATTCTCCTTGTTTGTCCGCCTTCGCAAGCTCGCTTCTCCACCCACCGGGTGCGCTCGCTTACGAAGCTGCCATTTCCGCCACACCCGCATATTAAAAGTAATAAGTAATAGTGAATAGTTAAAAGGTAACTGACAAAATTACTCTTTCCTGATACCATAACAAGATACCACAAAAAAGCGATTTTGTCAATACCAAGTGTAAAAATATTTTTTTATTTGATTATTGACACACCCGTTATACAATAGTATAATCTATACATAACATTCCGAAGGTGTAAAATGAAATTCAGCTTACAAGATTTAAAAAACAACTGCATTTTACATAGCGCGGGGGTCTTTAAAGGACGTCCGTTTGTTTTTTGCGCCTGCATTTCCTTTTTGCTTCTCATAATTTGTATTTTTTCTAATTTTTACGTAAGACTTTCTTGTGTTTTGCTGTGCGCTTTATGCGGTATATATTTCATCTTAAAAAGAAAAGCGTACAGTAAATTCGGCACTTACACACGGACGGTTTATGTAATTGCTGCATTTATGTCACTTATATTATGCGCTCGCTCATTATATCATTTCGATATAAAAGGCGCAGAATGTGAAAAATACGTTTCCGATAATGCTGAAATAACAGCTTATGCATTACCTGAAAATAACGGCAAAGTAAAAATAACTGCTATAAACGGTGAGGCGGTTTCCTACTATGCAACGCTTTACGGTGCATATCTTCCCGATGCGTACGAGGAATTTACATGTTACTGTAAAATAAACACCGTAAAAACCAACAGCTTCTCCGGAAGCACATATCACATAGGAAATAATATTTCGTTTGCCGTAAAAGCTGAAAAAATATACAAAACCGGGGAGCTTGCCAAAACTCCGCACGCTGAATTTTATAAAGCAAACCGTTACATACGTTCGTCAATATACGACCATTGCGATGAAAATCCCGGTATGATATCCGGAATATTTTTAGGAAATAAGGACGATATTCCACCAACTGTAAATGCCGATTTCTTAAAAACGGGAATATCTCATATAATTGCCGTAAGCGGTTTGCACGTAATTGCCGCTTTAGCGCTTCTTTCATTTATTCTTGACAAAACGGTTCCGCAAATAAGTATACGTGCCGTAATTCTTATTTTTGCCGCTTTATTTTATGCTCTCATAACCGGGTGTATGTATTCCGTTATGCGAGCGGCAATTATGTATATCATTTTGAATTTATCCGTAATGCTGTTTCGCAAAAGCGATTCTCTCACCTCCCTTTTTATCTCTCTGTATCTGATATTATTATTCGAACCGTATGCCTTGCTTGACCTTTCTTTACAGCTTTCAGCAATATCAACGTTCGGAATCATTGTTTTTGCCGGTCCTTTATGCAAACACGTTGACAACTCAGAACGTCTTTCTGGCAAATCAAAGATCAGGCGCATAGCAAAATATTCAGCAAAATCAATCATAATATCCGTTTGCGCAACGCTCCCGCTAATACCGATAAGTGCGTATTATTTCGGGAAAATTTCTCTTGCCGGCCCGCTGATGACTTTGGCAATTTCACCGTTCGTACTTTTAATACTGTATTCAGCCCCATTCACAACAATATTAGGTTTTTCCGATGCGCTGGCAAACCTTGCAGGGCAGATATGCGATTCTTGCGCCGAAATATCAATAAAAATTGCATCATTCGGTGCGCGACATCTCAGCTTTGCATTATCATTAAAATATATATTTTCCACATTCATTATACTTACGGCTTGTACCGTCACCTTGATTTTTATATTTTGCGGAATTAAGAAAAAGCGCATATACGCAGGTTTATGCGCGGTTACGGTATGCGTCTATTCTGTTTCCGCAGGAATATATCACTTTGCAAGCAGCAATACTGACAGCATTATATATTCATGTGTCACCGATGACGTTATATGCCGTATAGACGGCAACCGTGCAGTAGCCGTGGATATAACGAACGGCTCAGAATCTTCTTATGATCTTTTATTCGATGAACTTTACAAGCGCGGAATTCCGGATTTCGATACGCTTATATTAACGAGATGCGGCGAAAACCATTCGAAACTCATAAAAAATATTTACGCTGATTACGGAATTAAAAATCTGATACTGCCCGGAAAAGACAGATATACCGAACACGTGAGCGTGACAGCCGAGGAGCTTGGAATACCGTATTCGTTTTATGACAGCGAATCAGGATTTTCGTCAGAAATCGAAAAACTCGAAATTTCACCCGTATACTATATTAACGCTCCAAAAGGCTGCACGGTACGTTGGAACGAAGTCTTATACACTTCCGGCAGGACATTTGATATTGACACAAGCCAAAATATACCTGTATTTATATACGGTACATTTTCAGATGTTTCCGAAAGTTCCGTTATACCGATAAAAAACACAGACCTTGCAGTAATTCCATATGAAATCAAAGAAAATGCATTTTTAAAATCAGAATTTGAAGAATACCAACAACATACAAATGTCAAAATATTTGAAAATATAACCGTAATAAATATGAAAGATCTCAGCGAATAAAAAAAGCTTTTTTGCCGAATAATCCCTATATACTTTGATGTGGGGGTTATTATGAACGAAGAAACGCAAAACGAACAGTCAACTTCCGTAAACGACGGTATGGCTTACGTAGGTAACGATGGATTCGTTATAGACTGTATAACCGTTATAGGGCAGGTTGAGGGACACTATTCTCTGCCTTCGGGCCAAAAAGCAACAAAATACGAGCATCTTATACCGAGGATAATTGCCTGTGAGGAAAGTGAAAGAATAAACGGTCTTTTGTTAATTCTCAACACCGTCGGCGGCGACGTTGAGGCAGGTCTTGCGATTGCAGAGCTGATAGCAACGATGAAAAAGCCTACCGTTTCACTTGTTCTCGGAGGCGGTCACTCCATAGGTATACCGCTTGCGGTATCAGCAAAGCGGTCATTCATCGTTCCGTCTGCAACGA
This sequence comes from Eubacteriales bacterium, assembly GCA_045652135.1. Taxonomy (GTDB): domain Bacteria; phylum Bacillota; class Clostridia; order Oscillospirales; family CAG-272; genus RGIG7213. The sequence goes on from JAZRTS010000177.1 coordinate 30,269, forward strand.
TGACTTTGCATCCCGTGCGAATGAACGGTCTTGTTATAGGAGTTGAACAGAGTTTTGAATATTTCAGACGTATGCAGGAAAGAGTCAACGGATTCATATGCACACATTCGTCGGTTGATACGGATAAACTTGACAAAATGATGTTTGATACTTCTGACATAGTTGCGGACATAGGAACTATTATAAGCGGAACTCAAGCTGTCGAATGCGGACTTATCGATGAGCTTGGCGGTATATCATCCGCACTTACAGCTTTGCGTGCTCTTGCAAAACAAACGTAGAAAAGTTCATTATTTTTCACTATAATATAATTGAACCCATAGAAAGGAGTTAAACAAATGGCAGTAATTAAAATAACAAGAGAAAATTTTGATACAGAAGTAAAACAGTCAAGCGTTCCCGTCCTGCTTGATTTCTGGGCACCGTGGTGCGGACCGTGCAGAATGGTGGGGCCCGTACTTGATGAAATCGCTGAAGAAAACAGTTCCGTCAAGATCGGAAAAATAAATGTGGACGAAGAATCGGAGCTTGCATCCGTATTCGGAGTTATGAGCATACCTACGCTCGTGGTTATGAAAAACGGGCAGATAGTAAACAGAAGCGTTGGTGCTAAACCCAAAGAAGCAATTCTGGATCTGCTTAAATAATTCATTTCTTCAAATATAAGGTTGGCTTAACAACAGCCAGCCTTGTTTTATTTTAAAATACTTTTCATTGTATGGCAATATTCAAAATAAGATATTGAAAAATTTATTAAAATGTGATATATTGATTGTGTATAACTTTACGAAAGGTATATAGTATGAGAAATTTATCCGAATATATTGAAATAGGGCGTGTTAACAACACTCACGGAGTACGCGGTGAGATGAAGGTTGAGATATGGGCTGACAACATAGATGAATTTTTATCACTGTCATCCGTTTACAGCGAAAACGGCGAAGAAATCAAAATAGAATCATCTCGTCGGGCAGACAGAGTAGCCGTTGTAAAATTCGAGGGTATTTCTAATCCCGAAGACGGAGCAAAGCTCAAAGGAAAACATATATACGCCAAAAGAAGCGATCTTACGCTTCCCGAGGGCAGATATTATATCTGCGATCTTATGGGACTTACCGTATACAACTTTGAAACAAACGAAAAGATAGGCCGGATATGCGATATTCTTGAAAAGCCCGCTTCGTTCGTATACACCGTAAAAACCGAAAAAGGCGAATTTATGGTTCCCGCCGTTGATGAATTCATAAAAAAAGTAGACATTAATAACGGTATGTATATAAAAGTTATAGACGGGCTCATTGATTGACAGGTAGAAAAAATGAGAATAGATATAATGACACTTTTTCCCGATGCGCTTGACAATTTCCTTTCAGAAAGTATTATAGGCAGGGCGCGCGCCGCAGGTGCGGTTGAAATAAATTGTCACAACATAAGGGATTATTCAGAAGACAAGCACAGGCGAGTTGACGATACTCCTTACGGAGGCGGAATGGGAATGCTTATGGCAGCACCGCCGATATACAATTGCTTTGAGGCAATAACCAAAGGCAGAGAAAATGAAAAAAGGCACGTCGTGTATATGTCCCCCGGCGGCAAGACGCTTGACCACGCAAAGGTCAAGGAGCTTACTGAATATGACAATCTCATTATTCTCTGCGGTCATTACGAAGGTGTTGATCAAAGAATAATAGACGAAATAATCGACGAGGAAATATCGATCGGAGATTACGTACTGACAGGCGGTGAACTCCCTGCTTGCGTGCTTACGGATTGCGTGTGCAGGCTTCTGCCGGGCGTGTTATCCGATGCGGTATGCTTCGAAGACGAAAGCTTTGCTACCGGTATGCTTGAATATCCGCAGTATACGCGCCCGTTTGAATTTCACGGAATGACCGTTCCGGAAGTACTCATTTCAGGAAATCATGCCAAAATAGCGGAATTCAGACGCAATAAATCATACGAAAAAACACTGAAGGTTCGTCCCGATCTACTTCAAAACAAAAGGACAGAAAAATGAAAAATACCAAGAAACAGAAAAGCGGTGACCACGGTATAATAATGTCCGTGCTTTTCGCCCTTTACACATTTCTTGCAGTGAAAGCAAAACACAGTATAACCGCAAAGATCTTCGGAAACGGTGAAAAAAAAGACAAAGAAAACAGTGGGCTGATCATCGGATTCTTAACGGAGATTTTTCCGAAGCAAAGACGGCTTCGCATCAGACGCAGTATAGCTTCTTTACTGTGTAACAATCCCGTACAGAATTATACAAATAAAATTTCTGCCGGTCTTCTTTCCTGCAGAAGCCGTGATTACGGAATATTTTTCCTGTCATTCGGCATGTATTCCGTTCTCGGTTCAATCGTCGGTAAATATTTTCTTTCGGTACGCGAACAGGATTTGCCGTCGGTAATTATATCCGTGTGCTGTATTATCTTCTCCTTTTTCTTGATTAAAGAAAAACAGGCAATAGGAAAAGTTGCGCTTAAAAATACATTTCTCCATTTCATTTTATTTGACCTCTTAGGCGTGCGCAAATACGATATTCCCACCGAAGATACACAATCACCTGCAGGGCTTGCGTTACTTTTCGGAATGGGGCTCGGACTGCTTTCATTCGTAATGAACGTATCGTACGTAATATTTGCAGTTTTGTTTATTCTCCTGGCTTTCTGGATACTTCGCATGCCCGAAGCCGGTGTTGTTACCGTATTTTTCGTATTTTTCCTTCTCGATGTACGGTATACTGCTTGTGCTGTATTTTTAACATTGATATCGTATCTTTTTAAGCTTCTTCAGATGAAGCGCATCGGAAGTTTCGGTATGATGGATTTCTGGATATTGCTATTTGCGTTTCTGTTTTTTATAGAAGGTATATTTTCACAGGATTCACAATCGAATATGCTTGTATCTTCATTCTTCGTACTTGCATTTTTCCTTACAAAAAATTTAATCACAACGTATGAGTGGATAAAACGCTGTTTTATGTCATGTGTTTTTTCACTCACATGCGTTTCTTTGAATTCGCTGATACAAATAGTTTCGTGCAAATCCGACGGCATTTTGAAATCCGTACTGACTTCTGCAGAAAACGGAATAACATCAGTATTTGAAACTTCAGAGCACCTTGCGGTATATCTGCTCTGTATGCTTCCGTTTGCTGTCGTGTGTGCGTGCAGCAGAAAAGACACCCACGAAAAAAGAATATCTTCATTTGTGGTATTTATTTCCGTAATATCACTTATATTCACTGTTTCTTTCGGTGCATATTTCGCTGCAATTTCGATATTATATATTTTTCTGCTTATCTACAGCAAGAGAACGTTCGCAAACGCTTTACTGTCCGTTTTACCGATAATAACCGTGTATTCGATACTCTCTCAGTTTGACAAAATTTCTCTTTTCAATATTTTGAGAAATACAGATAAAATATCGGATGCATTCGCAGAATCTCTCGTTCTCACGCTGCGATACCCTCTCAGCGGTGTGGGTGTTGCTCACGAAAGAAACATCTTCACGCCTTTTTATACCGCCCTTTCCTCGGAGCTCGGAATACCGTGCCTTCTCGTGTTTGTAATAATAGTATTTCTGTTTATAAAACACTCCGTAGCTTTACTTTGCTTCAAGCGCGACGGAATGTACGCGAAATATTCTTACTTTATTTCAGCACCGCTTGCGGCAGTCGGAGCGTTACTTATCAACGGATTTTCCTCTTGCGCTCTGCTTCAACCGACAGGTATTCTGCTTTTGTTCATGATAATGGGGCTTGGCTTTGGCACGTGCGATTACGTTTTGTGTGAAAACGAAACGCTATCCGAATACGGAAGGAGGGGAGAATAATGATGAATAAACACCGTTTCAACGTATTCGATGTTTCCGTTATAGCTCTTGCCTTTCTGCTCGTTACGTTTCACCTTGGCGCGTATGCATCGCTGCCCGAAGAAAACGGCAATGTATCTTATACGTTGACTATAAACGAGCTTGAAGAATACGCGTTGTCCTCGTTCAAAAAAGAATGCGCCGTCTGCAACGAAAGCGGAAATATAATAGGCACCGTAAAAGATATTGAAATATCACAAAAAGAAGATATTTTGATTGACAGTCGGGACAATTCCGCCGCAGATGAATACTATGGCTTATATACGGTAAAAATCAAAGTATCATCCGCAGCCGTGCTTACAAAAAACAGCATAAGCGCAAATGGACAGATAATATCATCGGGACAGAATATCAGGTTTACAACAAACGGAGTAATTGCATCGGGCACATGTTCCGAGGTCGCATTTTCGTATTATGACGGAGGTCAACAGTAATGAGTAAAAAATTCAGTTTTACTTTGAAAGACGGCTTTATCATAGCTATGGCAGTTCTCTGCGTAATGGGTATTTTGTTCAGAGAAACCGTAGCCGACAGCATTTCCAAGGCCGTATATAACGACACAGCAGAAATTCATTTTACCGTCAAGGAAGCAGACGGAGATTTCATTTCATCAATAAGTGCTGGAGATACCTTTTATTTCGAAAACGGAGCAGAATTCGGAACGTTGCTTGAAGGGTATTCCTACAAAAATTCGGAAATCTTCATCGTCAACGGATCGGACAATACCGAAAAAACAGAAAATACGGAAAAATACGATCTTACCGGAAGATTTATTTCAAAAGGAAGATTGAGCGATAACGGTTTTCTGTGCGGAACAGAGAAGATATTTATAAATTCCGACATAGAATTACATTCTCAAAACGCCGTATGCATTATCAAGGTTACAGAAATTGAGAACGTTTCCGATGGTAATGCTGTACAATAATGGTATAATATTCCTTTAATTATCCTTGAAAGTTTAAAAAAATATAAAAAAATCAAAAATAATGCAAATTAGCTATTGATTTTTCTGATATTATTTGATATAATGACGTAAAATGATAATTAATTTAAACGCAATTTAAACAAACGTATATTCTGGTTAGGAGTTAAAGTTATGATATCTCGTGATATTACAGTACGTATTTGTGTGGGTCTTCACGCACGCCCCGCAACATTTTTCATTCAAAAGGCTAACTCATACAAATGTTCAATTTGGGTTGAGAAAGACGAACGCCGTGTAAACGCAAAGAGTTTGCTTGGTGTACTTTCCCTCGGCATCACAAAAGACTCTGTTATTACTCTTATTGCAGACGGTGCTGATGAGGTTGAAGCACTCAACGGTCTTGAAGAGCTTATTGAAAGCGGTCTTTCCGACTAAGCGTTTGCTTTGAATTTACAGGCGAAAATCGTAGTTATCGGCGTATTGCAGTTTACTGTATTAATACGCTTTGCGATTTTTGCCTTTTATTTTTTACAGGAGGATGTCAATGAAAAATTCAAGAACTGAATATCTTTTATCCAAGGCATCTTCCCTGCCTAAGCGCCCCGGCGTTTACATTATGAAGGACGCTGCGGGAAACGTCATTTACGTAGGAAAATCAAAGGTACTTAAAAACAGAGTGAGCCAGTACTTTCATTCAGGCACACACGGTATTAAAACGGACAGAATGGTGCGCTCGGTATACGATTTTGACTACATTCTCTGCGACACGGAGATCGAAGCGCTTGCACTTGAAAACAGCAAGATAAAGCAATATGAGCCTAAGTATAACATAAAGCTGAAGGATGACAAAAGCTATCCTTATATCGAGCTTACCAAAGAAGAATTTCCGAAGCTCATAATTACAAGAAAAAGAAAAGCTGACGGGGGAATCTATTTCGGCCCGTATTCAAGCGCACAGACAGCAAGAAAGATACTCAAAACCGTAGGGAGCATCTACGGCTTCCCGTCCTGCAGCAGAATTTTTCCTCGCGACATAGGCAAGGGCCGCCCTTGCCTTAACAGCCAGATCGGCAGATGCTTAGCGCCCTGCTCCGGGAAAATATCAGCCGAGGAATACAGAGCACTTACAGACGGCGTTCAAACGGTATTAAAGGGCGACATCACGGGAGCAAAGCGAATGCTTGAAGAAAAAATGATGCAAGCATCTGACAATTTTGCATTTGAAGCAGCGGCAAAATACAGAGACAGAATATATGCTCTTGAATCGCTTTACAAGCGTCAGAAGGTAGTGGCTTCCCCTGACACCGATTATGATATAATAGGAATTTACAGAGGAGATCCCGTAAGTGTTATTTCTGTGTTTTATGTAAGAGGCGGACTTATTTCGGATACAGAAAGCTTTAGCATCGGCTCATTTGCCATTGACGGCGATGACG
>JAZRTS010000178.1:0-6917 GCA_045652135.1 Eubacteriales bacterium
TTCAACGGGATTTTTGCAATCCTCCATCGCAAATACGGGAACACCAACCTGTGAGCCTACAACCTGAAGCTGTTTTACAGCCGCGGGACGGTAAACGTCGCAGGCAACGAGCAAGGGTCTTTTTTCAAACTTTGTTTTGAAGTGGTTTGCAAGCTTTCCGCAGTGTGTTGTTTTACCTGCACCCTGCAGACCGACCATCATTATGACTGTCGGAGGACGTGAAGAAAATCTTACTCTTTCCTCCTGTCCGCCCATAAGCGCAACAAGCTCTTCATTAACTATCTTGATTATCTGCTGTGACGGAACAAGACTTTCAAGAACGTCCTGACCTACAGCACGCTCACTTACGATCTTTACAAAGTCCTTAACGACCTTGAAGTTAACGTCCGCTTCAAGAAGTGCGAGCTTTATTTCACGCATTCCCTCTTTGATATCGGCTTCTGTAAGCTTGCCTTTATTCTTAAATTTTGAAAACGCACGTCCGAGCTTGTCGGACAGCGAAGAAAACATCGCCATATATATTCTCCGTTTACTCCTGATGAGAAAGAATTATCTTTGCTTTTTGTATTATTGCTTCCATTTCCGCGCTGTATTCCGGGATTTTTCCTTTAAGCGCATGAAGCATTTTCTGTATATCCTCAACGTCGCTTTGCATCTTTGAAAAACGAAGAGCAAGACCTAACTTTTCTTCATAGTTCAAAAGTGCTTCTTCCGAGCGTTTTATACTGTCACGGACGCCTTGCCTTGTTATACCTGCATCCTCTGCAATTTCAGCAAGAGAGAGATCCTCATTGTAATAAAGTGTCATATATTCACGTGAGGACGGGGTAAGCAAATCGCCGTAAAAATCAAGCAAAAGGCTTATATTTAAATCTTTCATTTTCCACCAACGTGTGTAAAGTAAATTGCTTTACATATATTATCACAAGACAACCGTTTTGTCAATACCAATATATGTTTTAATCAAAGATATTTTTAAATTTTTTGTTAACAGCAAAAAGCAGTGCCGAATATTCGGCACCGCTTTTATAATAAAATCAAACAAGAAGATTCTTTTCTGTTTCGGGATCGAAGAAGTGCATAACCTTACTTTCGAATGTAACATAGATCGTAGCACCGTAAACAAGTGACTTGCGCTGTTCATCGGAAAGAGTGATCGTGGGAATACGTACGATGAGTCTGTCACCGTTTGCTTCTTCAACGTGAAGGTGAAGCTCACTTCCCATCATTTCATTAACTCTTATTGTGCAAGGAATAGCCTCACTTGCATTCTTGTCAGCCATAACAAAGTGTTCGGGGCGTACACCGAGAATTATTTCTCTTGAACCGATATTCTTTGCCTTGAGCATTTCAGCCTTTGCGCCGCTTACTTCTATCTTCGCACCGTAGGGGGTTACGTAGTATTTACCGTTTTCGCAAACGAGATTCGTCTTGAACGTATTCATCTTGGGTGCGCCGATAAATTCAGCAACAAAAAGGTTATCGGGCATATCAAACACCTCTGTGGGTGTGCCGACCTGCTGAATGAAGCCATCCTTCATAATTACGATACGATCTCCGAGAGTCATAGCCTCTGTCTGGTCGTGTGTAACGTAAATAAATGTAGTATCGATCTTCTGACGGAGGAGTATTATCTCTGCTCTCATCTGATTACGAAGCTTTGCATCGAGGTTTGACAAAGGCTCGTCCATAAGGAACACCTTACTGTCACGCACCATAGCACGTCCTATTGCAACACGCTGACGCTGTCCGCCGGAAAGCGCACGGGGCTTTCTTGTGAGATACTCTGTAATTCCGAGTATTTCAGCAGCAGCCGTTACCTTTTCGTATACGACCTCCTGCGGAACTTTTTTAAGTCTCAGGCTGAATGCCATATTTTCAAAAACCGTGAGGTGGGGATAAAGCGCATAGTTCTGGAATACCATCGCAATATCACGGTCACGAGGCTGAAGGTCGTTGACAACGACACCGTCAATTTCAACAGTACCGCCGGAAATATCCTCAAGACCTGCTATCATACGGAGAGTTGTGGATTTACCGCATCCCGAAGGACCTACAAAAACGATAAACTCCTTATCCGCAATATCAAGATTGAAATTATCAACGGCAACAGTATCTTTGCCGTATATTTTTTTTACATTAGTTAATTTAACCGTAGCCATATTATTCTCCTTTTATCCTTTTACAGCTCCGCCCGTAACGCCTTCAACATAATACTTTTGGAGCATAAGGAAGACAAGTGTAACGGGGATAGCGACTATCACGCCTGCGGCGCAGAACATGGTATAGTGTGTATTTACATTCGTCTTTGAAAGCCATTCAAACATACCGACTGCAACGCTCATACCCGCGCTGTTTTCGTGAATCAGATAGCTTGCGAGCATAAAGTCACCCCAAGGAGCCATAAAGCCCATAAGAATTGTGTAAATAACTATCGGCTTTGACAAAGGCATAATGACCTTGTAAAAGACCTGAAAACGTGTAGCACCGTCCACTCTTGCCGCTTCGTCCAAGCTTTTCGGTATAGTATCAAAGAAGCCCTTTGATACGTAATAGCCCATACCGCTGCTTGCACAGTAGACGATAATAAGACCTACGGGTGCCATATTCATTGTAAGACCGAGATCCGCAAAGACCTTATAAATAAGGATCATCGTGAGAAATCCGGGAAACATTCCCAAAATGAGCATCAGATTCATAAGTGCTTTTCTTCCCTTGAATCTGAGTCGGGACAAAACATAACTCATCGAAAGAATGAAGAATGTCTGGAAAACCGCAGTTGCAACACCCATAATACCCGTGTTTCTGAACCATATAAGAAAGTCTGTTTCCTTGAAAAGTCTTGTGTAGTTATCAAGTCCGAACTGCTTCGGCCACATGTAGCTGACCTGACCTGTAGTTTCAACTCTGAAGGATTCAAGCAAAATACCGAAGAATGGGAACAGCCAGATCACAGTCATAAGAATGAGCAGGACATAAACTACCGTATTTCCGAGTCTTCTGCTTGCCTTTGCGCCGAGTCCTCTTTTTTGAATGGATTTATTTTCTTTATTTTTCATTACTTGTAATCCTCCTCATTTCTTGTTGACGGAATTACATTGTAAACTACAAGTGACAGCACCGCAACGACAACGAATACCAATATACCGATGATCGATGCCATATAGTATTTACTGTCAGTGCTGTTAAGTGTCATCTTATACAGCCACGTGATAAGAAGGTCGGTATAAGTTACCGAAACACCGCCGGGAGTACCCAGTTCAGTATTAATAAGCTGGTTGTTCTGTGTAAGCAGATAAATTACGTTGAAGTTGTTAAGGTTACCTACAAAGCTTGTCAGAAGATACGGTCCCATAACGAACATCATATAAGGAAGCGTTATCTTTGAATACTGCTGCCATACGCTTGCGCCGTCGATACGGGAAGACTCGTAAAGGTCCTGCGGAATATTCATAAGAATACCCGTTGCCATAAGCATAATATAGGGGATACCTACCCAGATATTCAGAACGATAAGCAGTATCTTTGATGCTATGGGATTCTGCCACAGCGACAGTTGATTTGCCGCCAGCATACTGTCGGGAAGCCAATTCCAATCAAGCAACACCTTACCGATAAGGCCAGATGAATTGAACAGCTTAGCAACGTAAAGAAGTGAAACGAACTGCGGAATAGCGATAGTCATAACGAGTATCGTACGCCAGAACTTCTTAATTTTAATTCCCTTTTTGTTTATCATAATAGCGACAAACATACCGAGGAAGTAGTTTGTGAACGTAGCGAAGAATGCCCACATAAGTGTCCATGAAAGTATTTCGCCGAACGCAACACCGAGACCGCCTTCACCGAAGTCAAGCAACTCGTTGAAATGGTCAAAGCCCATCCACGAAAACAGATTTGAAAATCCGTCGTGAGCCGCATCATAGCTTGTAAAGGCGATAAGCACCATATAAATTATAGGCAATACAGTGAAAGCCAAGATACCGCCGAGCGGGATAGCGAGAAGTGTTTTGTGGAACTGGTCATCAAGAACAGATTTCAAGTCATCCTTGCCGCTTTTTACCTTTTTGCCCTTTGCGGTGATATTCATACAAATACGGCACTGTCTTACCTGCATACGCCACGTACAAACGAATGCGACGATGAAAATAACGGTTAAAAGACCGTATAAAAGCACCTTAACGGAGTCATCACCCGGCACCCATATATCCGTATCGTATATCATATCGTATTCGAATTTACCCTGAACCGTACCGACGGTAGATCCCTTTTGGAACCAATTTACCTTTGAAAGCCAGTAAAGACCGCCGCTGGGTACAAACATATATGCAAAGAAGACTGCCTCAAAAATGAGGAATAAAATTCCCCTCAATATCTGCCCATAATAGAAATTACCGAAACCGAAAATAAGGAATGAAAGCTTTACAGCCCAATTACCTTTTGTGAACGTGGTAATTATATCGACGAATTCATCCTTGACAGCCAGACCGCAATTCTTGAATAAAGTAAGTATGGCAAGTCCGAGCTTTTTGAAATATGACGGAACAGAGCAGAAAAATAACTTCAGCTTATACCAAAAAGCAGAAGCTTTATTAAGTTTTAAATAATCTAAATCGTTTAATCTTTTCATATTCAGAATATAGCGATTTTATACTACTCCTTATAGAAATAAAAAAGCATTGTTAGCAGGCGCCAAAGACACTGTCTGTTCTTTTACACCGGCTAACAATGCCTTTTTGTCTTTGGCAAGGGCTGAGCCCTTGCCAAAGATTTTGAAAATACAGTTATAATTATTCAGCGGGAACCAATGTGATCTCAGCTGTTGTATCTTCGTTGATAACAAGCTTGATAAAGTAGTTGCCAGCAGTTTCTACCTTGAAGTTAGGCTTGTCGGAAAGCGGAATGCTCTTATCCGCATTTGCAGCATTGTCGCCGTATGCAGTCTTCCAGTCCATACCAAGACGAACCTTGAATTCACCGCCTGCGTCGATTGCAAGAGCTTCCTTGGATGTCCAAGTTCCCTTGGGATCTTCCTTCATTTCGAAGTCTGTATCCCACATTGTACCGTTAACGGCACCGATTACTGTATATGATGTTCTCTGCTCAGGTGTGAGCTCGATGAACTTCTTAACTGCATCAGCGTATGCGTTAAGAGCGTTCTGGAGATCAGCTTCACTTTCAGCGGACTTTGCAGCTGCGCCGAGGTTCTTTACTGTATCCCAGAACACACCTGCGATCTGACCCTGGGGAATACCGTTTGCACTCTGCTTAGCAAGAGCTGCAAGGGAAACGTTTGCCTGAACTGCTTCAGAAGCCTGAGCGTCCTTATTGGAAGGACCCCACTGGTAAGCGTTGAATCTTTCGAGCTGGCAGTCCTTGTTTGTAAGGAACTGTGCGAGAAGTGAAAGAACAGCAGCACGCTTAGCATCGTCCTGGGGCTTAACACCCATAAGCTTGTAACCTGTGTAGGAGCCGAGGTGGTAGGAAGTACCGTCTACTTCAAAGGAAGGAAGGTCAGTAGCTGCGAGGTTTTCACCGAAGTGAGCAACAGCTGCTTCTGCATTCCATGTACCTGTGATTACTACACCTGCATCTGTGAATACGTTTGCATCGCTGTCGTATGCTGTAGACTTAGCAAGCTTCTGCATACCCTTCATAGCGATAAGGCCCTTATCGGATGCGAACGTATCGTCAACGGAAACGAACTCACCCTTTTCGTTGGTTGTCCAGTTGGAGTGACAGCCTGTTGCAAAGAAGAAGGATGCAGTGTACCAAGAGTCTTCAAGGTTGTAACGAAGCTTAACATTGTTTGCTTCGCAAGCAGCTATAAGCGCTTCAAGGCTTTCAGCTTCTTCCTCTGTGATGATGCTCTTGTCATAGTACATATAGTAACCGTTGTCGCTTGTCAAAGGATAAGCGTAAAGTGTACCTGCAACGGAAGCTGCAGCAACGGAACCTGCATCATTGCCTGCTGTAACTGTATCAGCAGCGCCCTTGCCGAGCTTTGCCAAAGCAGCAGCCTGAACAAGACGAGCGAGCTGGTCCTGTGCAAAGCAGTAAATGTCGGGAGCTGTAGCAACGTCAGCGATAACCTTGGAGCCGGATTCAGCTTCTGTAACGCCTTCGATCTGCGCATTGATTACGATGCCGGGGTTAGCAGCTTCGAAAGCATCGATCTGCTTCTGGAAAAGGTCAGCTACGCCTTCCTTTTCGGAAACCCACATTGTAATGTCATAAGTGCCGTTAAGCTCAGCGGAAGGTGTTCCGCCTGTTGTGTCAGCAGATGTACCTGTATCCTTGCTTGTATCGCCTCCACATGATGCAAAGCAAGCAACGACCATAACAACTGCCAAAACGAGTGATAAGATCTTACTCATTTTCATATGAATAAATCCTCCTTTAAAAATTTTTTCTAACGCTGTAGCGCGCTTTGCATTATACCATTATTTTCTTTTATTGACAATAGAAATAATGTTTTTTTCGTTCTTTTAAATCATTTATAACAAAAAACTTTTTTCGTTTTATTATTCTGTGCAAAACAATATTTTGGAATTCATCAATACAGAAGTTTTTTCAACTTTATAGTTAAGCACCTGTCATCATTTTCAGTATGACGCTCGTCTGTGCGCCTACTGTAAGCACATCATTTTCAAGGCTTGCTGATGATGTACCGATAACATCACAAATCTCCAAATTCGGGAAGTCGGCGTATTTTCGAATATCTGCCGTCATTTCTTCTGTAGAGGTATTGTGGATAATCACAGTGCTTTCGCCCTTATATTCGATAATAAAACCGCCTAAGTTATCATCACATGATATTGAATTATAGATTCCTCTGGCAATTTCGGGATATTTACGGCGGATAAGCAGAAGCTTTGAGTAGTAATTGAGCATACTGTTTTCATCAGCCTTCTGAT
>JAZRTS010000179.1:0-1057 GCA_045652135.1 Eubacteriales bacterium
TTGATGCGCTGACTCACGGCGTAGAAGCCTATCTCGGTCGCTCTACCACGGGGGAAACAAGAAGGCTTGCACTTGAAGCGACAAAGCTGGTGTTTGAAAACGTAGAAAAGGCATACACCGATGGACACAATCATGAGGTGAGAGAAAATATGCTCCACGCTGCATATAAGGCAGGCATTGCCTTTTCCAAATCCTACGTAGGCTACATTCACGCCGTTGCTCATTCGCTGGGCGGTAAATACGGAACGCCCCACGGACTTGCCAATGCGGTAATAATGCCTTACGTTTTGGAATCTTACGGCAAGTGTGCATACAAGAAGCTTCACCGTCTCGGTGTTGCCGCAGGCGTATGCTCTGAAAACGATAGCCATGAAGTGGGAGCAAAGAAATTTATTGAATCAATTAAAGTATTAAACGAAAAAATGAATATTCCCGACAAAATCACAGGAATCAGACAGGAAGATATTTCCGAGATGGCAAGACACGCCGAAAAAGAAGCGAATCCTCTCTATCCCGTGCCAAAACTGATGACGAGAAAAGAGCTTGAGAGCTTTTACTATACGATAGGAGGAATCCAATGAGAAAAATAAAAATTGTTGCCGACTCATCGTGTGATATGTTTGAGTTGAAGCATACCGAGTTTGAAACTGCGCCTATGAAAATTATTACCGCTGAAAGAGAGTTTGTTGATGATGCATCTCTTGATGTTGATGATATGGCAAATTATTTGTATCAGCTCAAGGGCAAGTCGAAATCATCTTGCCCGAACACGACCGATTGGCTTGATGCTTTTGGCGAAGCCGACGAAATCTTTTGCGTAACGATTACAAGCGGCCTTTCGGGAAGCTATAATTCGGCTTGTGCCGCCAAACAGATTTATGAATCCGAGAATGCAGGAAAGCGCGTCCATGTTTTCGATACACTTTCGGCAGGCCCCGAAATCACTCTGATCATTGAAAAGATAGAGGAATGTATAGATAAAGATATGTCCTTTGAGGATATTTGTGATTGCGTAACGGCATATATGAAAAACACGGGGCTTGTCTTTATGCTGAAA
>JAZRTS010000180.1:0-17940 GCA_045652135.1 Eubacteriales bacterium
AATGAATTTGTTTCACAGATGAAATAAAATATGCACATTCCACGACAAAATCGAGTTTCATCCACCTGTGGAGAATTTATTCCGTCGAGAAGGACAGATAAAATTGAAAACCCGACTTGTTTCAACAAGTCGGGTTTTATGGTGCCGGTGGCGGGGGTCGAACCCGCACGGTATCGCTACCACTGGATTTTGAGTCCAGCACGTCTGCCAATTCCATCACACCGGCGCACCTCTGTTATAATATCACATATTAATGATTTTTGCAAGATGTTTTTTGAATTTTTTTTGCATTTAACAATTTTTTAAAATTCTGACTTTACACATAAGTTTACATATAATTTTACAGATGACTTGACAGATGTAAAATTTTGTGGTACAATATCGACAATTTAAATCATTTTATCCGAAACGGAAAGAAAAATTATGACAAGTGATATTTTAAACGAGATAATAAATCTTAAAAAAGAAAAAAATGCTGTAATCCTTGCACACTACTATGCGCCTGATGAAATACAGTCGGTGGCAGATTATGTTGGAGATTCATTCTATCTTGCCAGAATAGCGGAACAAATACCTGAAGATCTTATCGTTTTCTGCGGTGTCGGCTTTATGGCGGAAAGTGTGAAGATTATAAACCCCGAAAAGACGGTTCTTGTTCCCGATATAAGTGCCGACTGTGCAATGGCACACATGGCATCAATAGAGAAGATAAAAAAGCTGAGAAAGGAATATGATGACTTGGCTGTTGTATGCTATATAAATTCAACAGCTGATTTGAAATCTCACAGTGACATTTGCGTAACTTCCTCGAATGCGGTGAAGATAGTGAAAAATCTTCCCAACAAAAACATCTTTTTTATTCCCGACAAAAATCTCGGCGGCTACGTTGCCGAGCAAGTGCCTGAGAAGAATATAATTTTGAATGACGGTTACTGTCCGATACACGCAGCGCTGACGGTTGAAGCCTTGAAGAAAACTATTGAAGAACACCCGAACGCAAATGTGCTTACTCATCCGGAGTGCGAAAGGGAAATACTCGAGCTTTCCGATTATATCGGAAGTACCGCCGATATACTGAAATATGCAAGCGAGAGCGAGCATAAAGAGTTCATTATCTGCACCGAGGACGGTGTCGGATATCCTTTGAGGAAAAACAATCCCGACAAGAAATTTTACTTTGCAGGTGAACAGTTCAAGTGTATGGATATGAAGCTGAACACTCCCGAAAAATTATTGCACGTTTTAAAAACGGGTGAAAACGAAATTAAAGTGGACAAAACAAAAAGGGAAAAAGCACTTTTACCATTAAAGCGAATGCTTGAAAACGCAAAATAACGGAGAAAATATGAAAACCGATATTGTAATTGTCGGATGTGGGGTAAGCGGTCTATACTTCGCCCTGAATCTTCCGAGAGATAAAAAAATACTTATGATAACCAAGGATGAGGCGGAAAACAGTGATTCGTTTTTGGCTCAAGGCGGTATATGCGTTTTAAGAGATAAAGATGATTACGATTCATTTTTTGAGGATACGATGCGTGCAGGACACTATGAAAACAGAAAAGAATCCGTTGACATTATGATACGTTCCTCACGCAAGGTCATAAATGACCTTATATCCTACGGTGTGGAGTTTGAATATGAAAACGGTGAGCTCGCTTATACGAGAGAAGGCGCACACACCAAGAACAGAATACTTTTTCATAAGGATGAAACGGGCAAGGAGATAACTAAAAATCTTCTGAAAGCCGTTAAAAAGCTTGACAACGTAACGCTTAAAGAGCACTCTACGATGGTCGATATAATTGAAAACAACGGCGAATGCGCAGGTATCGTGTACCGTGATGAAAACGGAAAATACAAAGCTGTATATTCAGATTACACAATGCTTGCAACGGGCGGTATAGGCGGCCTTTACGAACATTCCACAAACTTTCCGCATCTTACGGGTGATGCCTTGGCAATTGCGATAAAGCACGGCGTAAAATTGAAAAATATCGATTATATACAGATACACCCGACAACGCTTTATACGAAGAAAAAGAAAAACGGACGTGATTTTCTCATTTCCGAATCAGTAAGAGGCGAGGGGGCAATACTTCTCAACGATAAGGGTGAAAGATTTGTAAATGAGCTTTTGCCGAGAGATGTTGTCGCGAATGCGATATTTGAGGAAATGGCAAAAACGGGGTCGAAGCACGTTTGGCTGTCGATGGCTCCTATACCGAAAGAAGAAATAGAAAGCCATTTTCCAAACATTTGTGCAAAATGCCTTGAAGAAGGGTATGATGTGACGAAAGAACCGATACCTGTAGTACCTGCACAACACTATTTTATGGGTGGTATATATGTTGATAAATACAGTAAGACGTCGATGGACAGACTGTATTCATCGGGGGAGACGGCATGTAACGGTGTACACGGCAAAAACAGACTTGCAAGCAATTCGCTTTTGGAAAGTCTTGTGTTTGCAAAGCGTGCCGCAAACAGAATAACGAAAACATACACGGAAGCAGAGCATACAAATAAGAAAATTGACTTTTCGGTTTATGACGGATGTGAGGAAGAATACAGAAAAACAGTACTTGATGCTATAGAAAGAGAGAAGAAGAAACATGAATGAAATAACAATGATGATGAATGCCGATGAGCTTATTTTAAGTGCTCTGAGAGAAGATATAACAAGCGAAGATATCACGACGAATTCCGTAATGCGTGAATATCAGAAGGGCGAGGTCGAGCTTATCTGTAAGCAGGACGGTATCCTTGCAGGTCTTGCTGTTTTCAAGAGAGTTTTTGAGCTTCTTGATAAAAATACCGAATTCGAGTTTTATTTCAAGGATGGCGACGAGATCAAAAATAAAGACAAGATCGGTGTTATCAGAGGCGATATACGTGTACTGCTGTCGGGTGAGAGAGTTGCCCTTAACTATTTACAGCGTATGTCGGGAGTTGCAACGTATACAAGAGGTGTTGCAAAGCTTCTGGAAGGTACAAAAACAAAGCTTCTTGATACAAGAAAAACAACACCGAATATGCGTGTTTTTGAAAAATATTCGGTCAAAGTCGGCGGCGGCCACAACCACAGATATAACCTGAGCGACGGTATTTTGCTGAAGGATAATCACATCGGCGCGGCAGGAAGCATCACGAAGGCAATACAGATGGCGAAGGAATATGCTCCGTTTGTAAGAAAAATTGAAATTGAGGTTGAAAATCTTGAAATGTTTAAGGAAGCGCTTGAAGCGGGCGCTGACATAATAATGCTTGACAATATGAGCCCCGAGGATATGAAAGAGGCTGTAAAGCTTGCAAAAGGAAGAGCTGAAACCGAGTGCAGCGGTAACGTTACGAAGGAAAACATCAAGCGCCTTACGGATATCGGTGTCGACTATATTTCAAGCGGTGCGCTGACGCATTCTTCACCCATACTTGACTTGTCGCTTAAAAATCTCCATTCGATATAAGGGGGCAGAATGAAAGCAGAATTAAGAAGAAAAGAAATAATTTCCCGTCTTGTAGCGGAAAACGGCCCCGTATCGGGTGGTGAGCTTGCGGAGGTGCTTAACGTTTCCCGTCAGATAATAGTTCACGATATTGCGATACTTAAAGCGGCAGGTTATGAGATATTGTCAACTCACAGCGGATATATTTTAAATGAAACGCCCAAGGCAGAGCGCGCATTCAAGGTGCGTCACATGAGTGACAGAACCGAGGAGGAGCTTTCACTGATCATTGATATGGGCGGTACGGTTGATGACGTTTATGTCTGGCATAAGGTGTACGGCAAGGTACAGGCTAAGCTCAATATTTTCTCCAAAAGGGGAATTGAACAGTTTATAGACGGTATAAACAGCGGACGTTCAACGGAGCTTATGAATATAACAGACGGCTATCACTACCACACCGTCAAGGCGGACAGTAACGAAACGCTTGACAAAATAGAAAAAGAATTAAAGATTCGCGGATTTCTTGTGCCTGAGGTTGAATAAAAAATACACAAAAATCAAGAAAATGCTTGACAAACGGTGGATTTTATGGTAAAATCATTTCGTTTGTGGGTTTGTCCTTACTCACAGGCTGTCAGGGCAGTCCGCCGGCGTATATCGCCGTGAATGCGCGAAGATTATTTATTTTGGAGGTCCATAAAAATGGATTTGTTGAAAGCATTTGTTGCAGATCAGCTCAAGGCTGACGCTCCCCAGGTCAAGATCGGTGACACCGTTCGTGTTCACAACAAGATCGTTGAAGGTTCCAGAACAAGAACTCAGATCTTTGAAGGTACAGTTATCGCAAAGCGTAACAGCGGTATTTCCGAAACGTTTACCGTAAGAAGAATTGCATACGGTGTAGGCGTTGAAAAGACGTTTAACCTGCATTCTCCCACAGTTGAAAAGGTTGAAACTGTAAGAATCGGTAAAGTAAGACGTGCTAAGCTTTACTATCTCCGTGATAGAGTAGGTAAGGCAGCCAAAACTAAGGAACAGGTAAGATAATCAAAAGAACTGCGGAATTTCCGCAGTTCTTTTGATTTGTAATGGCATTTATACGTTTAAAGTGATTTTGTAGGGGTTGGCGCCCTCGACAACCCGTATGGAAATGAACATAAATCGGTTTATACACTTAAAAAGAAATATGAAACGGACGTGCGATGCACGTCCCTACGGTGGCACGTTAAATCCGATGAACAAAAAGGTTTTAAAAGAGCGGCAAAACAAAGCATTATAATAATATTTTTGTTTGTAATTCCCATTTTCGGTGTTCTTCAAACCATCTTTCGCTGTGGGCACCCAATGCTCCTATTTGTCTGGGGTGGGCAAATGGTAAAACTTTTATAGCTTTTTCGCCTATTTCAACTTCTGTAGAATTTCCGTAACCATACATATCTACGTATTCTTTTAATGAAGAAAATGGGACATTGGAAACTTCTTTTAAATATTGAGCAATCGGTATATCTCCTAAAAGCACCAAAAGCTCTGCCTTTGACTGCATTAATTCTTCTGTTATCTCGCCGCTTCTTTGTTTATCGCAAAAAACAGACGGACGTGAAGGGATTGTAACGGGATTTAAACCGTATTTTTCAATCAATGGGTTGTATTTTTCGTTAATGGCTTTTACTTGTCCCGGATTAAGGCGCGTTTCGGGCAGACAGTCGCAAAGCCAAGCGTCGTTACGGGAAAAACCGAGCGGTGCGAGGATATTTTCGTCAAGAACCTTTGCCGAAGGGCCGTTGAGATGTTTTCCCGCAGGCTCCAAGATACCAAGCTCCTTTGGTATAGCGACCGAATTGATAATGTCTGCTGCTTCGTCAATGTTTCCGTCCCAAAAAATTCTCGGTTCGCTGGCTACGGCAAGTGCCTGACAAATAATTTGTCCGTCTTTTTTCCATCTTGCGTGAACAGCACTTGCATATACACCCAAAACAAATACTTTTTTAGGGTTTTTGTCTTCTTGAATCAATGGGCGAAGCTTTTGTCCGAATGGAAAGGTGTATTGCATCGTATTGCTCCTTAGAATTATTTTCACAAAAGTGACGTGTTGTGTAATTTTTCGTTATTTACAAAGCTGCAGCGGTCGTTTACAAGAAGTGTAAGACATTCTGTACCTTTGTTTAATGTTATTTTTGAGTTAACCTCGCCGTAAGATATACCGTCGCAGTATATGTAGGCGGGGTTATTTGCGTTATCCGAAACACTTACGTCAAGTGTGCAGGTGTCGGGGACGACCATTGTTCTTGCATCAGACAAATGCGGACAGATGGGGGTTACGGCAAAGCATTTGATATCAGGCAAAAGGACAGGTCCTCCTGCAGAAAAGTTGTATGATGTTGAGCCGGTGGGCGTTGAGACTATAACACCGTCACCACGGAAAGACATAAGAGGCTTTCCATCGCATAAAACATCAATTTTTATGACAGAGCCGTAATTTCCTTTGGCGATAACTATATCATTCAACGCTGTTTTGCATATATTACCGTCATCAAAGCAAACGGTACTTCTTTGCGATTTTATCAGAGCTTTTACCGATTCGGGCATTATGTCTTTTGCCGAAGCAAGCTCATAGGCGCAGAGATAACCGAGCCTGCCTCCGTTTATACCAAGCAACGGTTTGCCGCATTTGATTGCCGTTTTTGCGGCATTAAGTACAGCACCGTCGCCGCCGACAGAAACAATAATGTCGGCATCGCACGGTGAAAGTGTATGCTGTTCATCATTAAAAAGCGTCAGGGAATCCTCTTTTGAAAAATAACATTCAAAGCCGTTTTTTTTCAGTGCATCTATGCACAGCCTTGAGGAGATTATATACCTTTCTTTAGAAAGATTCGGGCAAATATAAAGCTTCATATCATTTATTCCTCAGGTATTCGTCAATGGCATGCGCCGCTTTTTTGCCTGCGCCCATTGCAGAAATGACGGTTGCCGCGCCTGTTACGGCGTCGCCGCCGGCATAAACACCGTCTTTGGAAGTAAGTCCGTCTTCGTTGACAACTATACCGCCTCGGCTGTTCACCTCAAGCCCTTCGGTCGTGTTTTTTATAAGTGGGTTAGGAGATGTTCCGATTGACATTATTACTGTGTCAACATCAAGGGAAAATTCCGAATTTTCCACGGGAACAGGTCTGCGCCTGCCTTTTTCGTCAGGCTCGCCAAGCTCCATTTTTATGCATTTAATGGCTTTCACAAAGCCGTTTTTGGGGTCCTTCGGATCATTTTCATTGTTGTATCCCATGATCTCAACGGGGTTGCAAAGAAGACGGAATTCTATTCCTTCCTCCTCTGCGTGCTCTACCTCCTCACGTCTTGCGGGAAGCTCATCCATACTTCTTCTGTATATGATATAAACCTTTTCCGCACCAAGACGAAGCGCTGTTCTTGCCGCATCCATGGCAACGTTTCCGCCGCCGACAACGGCAACTTTTCCACCCTTCATAATAGGTGTGTCAGGGTTATCGCGGTAAGATTTCATAAGGTTGCTTCTTGTCAAAAATTCATTTGCGGAATATACACCCTTGAGTGATTCTCCGGGAATATTCATAAAGTTCGGAAGTCCTGCGCCCGAACCGATGAATACAGCCTCAAAGCCCATATCAAAAAGCTCGTCAACCGTCAGAGTTTTTCCGATTATGACGTTTGTTTCTATTTTGACACCGAGAGATTTAAGGGTGTCTACCTCTTTTTTTACTATAGACTTCGGCAGTCTGAATTCGGGAATACCGTAAACAAGCACACCGCCTGCTGTGTGAAGCGCTTCGTATACCGTTACGTCATATCCTTTTTTCGCAAGGTCGCCGGCGCACGTAAGTCCTGATGGCCCTGAACCGATAACGGCAACTTTTTTACCGTTCGATGCGGGCTTTTCCGGGGCATCTTTACTGTTTTCGATATGATAGTCGGCAACAAATCTTTCAATCCTGCCTATTCCTACGGGCTCAAATTTTATACCGAGTGTGCAGTGCTTTTCGCACTGGGATTCCTGCGGACAAACTCTGCCGCACACGGCAGGGAGTGATGATGATTTTGAAATGTGCTTATAAGCGCCCTCGATATCATCATTTTTTATATAATCGATAAAACCGGGAATATCAATGTTTACGGGACATCCGTTAACACAAGGCTTGTTTTTGCAGTTAAGACAGCGAGCTGCCTCTGCTTTCGCCGTATCGTATGAGTAGCCGAGTGCCACCTCGTCAAAGTTATGCGCCCTTTCGTCCGGTGACTGCGTCGGCATCGGATTTTTTTTAGGTTCAATAGCCACTTAAAATTCCCCCTCGGATTTTTTGAAAAGATTACACGTATCCTCATAAGCGTGACGTTCAAATTCAGAATACATACGTCCTCTTGACATCGCTTCGTCAAAATCGACCTCATATCCGTTAAAATCGGGACCGTCAACACAGGCAAAGCTTGTTATGCGCTTGCCGTCGCGATGGAGTGTGAGACGGCAGCCGCCGCACATTCCCGTTCCGTCTATCATAATGGGATTCATCGATACAGTTACGGGTACACCGTAAGGACGTGCCGCTTCAACGACGAATTTCATCATTATAAGTGGGCCTATGGTGATTATCATATCGAATTTTTCACCCTTTTCGAGCAGTTCTTTAAGAGGAAGTGTTACGTTACCGCCTCGTCCGTATGAGCCGTCGTCGGTCATAACCGTGAGTGAATTACAGCAAGCTGAAAATTCGTCTTCAAGTATAAGAAGATCACGGTTTCTGAAGCCTATGATTCCCGTGACCTCAGCACCGAGTGCGTGAAATTCCTCGGCAACCGGCAAGGCAATAGCACAGCCGACACCGCCGCCGACAATGCACACCTTTTTAATGCCGTCGGTATGCGTGGGAACGCCCAAAGGTCCTGCAAAATCTTCTATATATTCGCCTTCGTTTTTCATATCGAGCTTTTTTGTGGTTGAGCCGACTATCTGAAATATTATTTTGACTGTTCCTCGGCTTTTGTCAGTTCCTGCTACCGTAAGCGGTATTCTCTCACCGTCTTCGTCTACACGCAGTATGATGAACTGTCCGGGTTTTGCCTTATTTGCGACAAGCGGAGCTTCTATCTCCATTTGCGTAACGGTTGGATTAAGTGATTTTTTCGTTACTATTTTGTACATCTTATGCCTCTTTGATGTGTTATGTTATATTTTTAAAAGGTTGCACGCCGCAGACAGAATTTCACCGTGGTCAAACGCCAAAATTGTGTCGGTCGTATATACCGTGCATCCGTTTTTGATTTCAAATTCTATTTTTATGTCATTGTGTTTAAGAGTAATCACATCATTTTTACGTGATATTTCAAACCATATTGCCTCGGCGGCATCGTCTGCCGCTTCGGCTTTTATGGATGTTTTGCCTATGTCGGCAAAGAATGCGTAAGTGACTACCCACCCACGGGGATCCCGTCCCGGCTTTGTGAACATATCGATGGGAGAAAGTGCGATATTTTCAATATTTGTTTCTTCAAAAAGCTCACGGTGTGCAGTTTCTTGTATTGTTTCATCCGGATTTGCAAAGCCGCCTGGAAGGGCATACGAGCCCTTGAATGGGTGGTTTTTGCGTTTTATTAAAAGTATTTCTTTTTTGTCAGTACGGCCGTCTTTGAAAATCGCAATATCTGCCGTGAGCGAGGGACGGGGATATTTTTCGGCAGAATAGCTTTTTAGAAACTCTGCCTCGGATAATGTTTCATTGCCGTTTAAGTTTTCGTTCATTTTATTGATTTCTCCGCTTGTAAATACCGAAAATATGAAGTGCACCTCCCCCGACGCACAGAATAGCAAGGCTATTCAAAATCGCTCGGCGATTTTAAAAGAGGCGGATGAGTCTGATAACTTTTTAATATGCTGTGTGCCGCCTCTTTGTGCGTCTGTATGAGCGTTATCTCATAAAAGCAAACGTAAATGAAGTGCGGTATAAATATTAAAAGTCTACGTGCGTGCCGTAATAACAGCAGGCAAGAAGCTTTTCCATCTCTGCTTGAGATATTCTTCTCGGATTTGAAAGCGTACACGCATCAAGAAGCGCTTCCTCGGCTATTTTGGGGACACGCTTTAAAAAGACTTCCTCCGGCATAAAGCTGTTTTCTGACACATCCCCATTTTCACCGCAGTTTTTAATGCAGGTGGGGATTCCGAGTGATCTGTTCATATTTTCCAGATATTCGGTAAGTTTTTTGATTTTTTCATTCGGTGAATCTGCCGATATACCGAGCGTATCGGCAATTGTGCAGTATCGTGTTTTTGCTCTTTCGTCCTTGGAATTGAATTCAATGACTCTCGGCAGATACATTGCGTTTGCAGAGCCGTGTATTATATGTGAGCCGTAGTCGGCAAATGCCGCACCTGTTTTGTGAGCCATCGAGTGAACGATGCCGAGCAGTCCGTTTGTGAAAGCCATTCCCGCAAGGCACTGCGCATAGTGTACGGATTCGCGCTTTGTACTTTCGCCGTCGTATGAGCCTTTAAGATCATTTCCTATCATAGCGATGGCGGACAGAGCCAAAGGATCGGTAAAAGGGTTTGCGGCAGTTGACACGTACGCTTCAATGGCATGAGTGAGTGCATCCATTCCCGTGTGTGCTGTCAGCTTTTTCGGCATAGTTTCGGCGATTACGGGATCAACTATTGCAACATCGGGTGTTATTTCATAATCTGCAATAGGATATTTGATGCCTTTATCATAATCTGTAATTATTGAAAAAGCCGTGACCTCCGTTGCCGAGCCCGATGTCGATGAAACGGCACAGAATTTTGCCTTCCTACGAAGCTTCGGCAGACCGAATACCTTTTTCATTTCGTCAAAGGATATATCGGGATATTCGTACTTTATCCACATTGCTTTAGCCGCATCAATGGGAGAGCCGCCGCCTATGGCGACTATCCAATCGGGCTTGAAGCGTGTCATTGCCTCAGCGCCCTTCATTACGGTGGTGACAGAGGGATCGGGCTCGATACCGTCGAATATTTCGACCTCAAATCCCGCATTTTTCAAGTATTCCGCCGCTTTGTCAAGAAAACCGAATTTCTTCATAGATGAACCGCCCGTGCATATCATGGCACGACAGCCCCTCAGGTTTTCAAGTTCCTTTAAAGAATCACGGCCGAAATAAATATCTCTCGGTATTGTAAAACGTGGCATAATAATCTCCTTAACTTTTTATTTTAAGGAGATTATTGCCGAAAATCGATTGTTTAATACGCTCAGATGTTATCGGGTGTATATTCAAGATATACATCCCCATCAAGCGTTTTCCACAAAAACGTCTCACCGTCAAAGGTCATGTAGCTGTTTGCGGAGTTTTCTTTAGGAATAGACACAGAACCGGGATTTATATATGTGTGCGTATCGAATTTTTCGCACACGGGAACGTGTGTGTGTCCGTGAAGCAAAATGTCGTTCTTTGTGATGGGGGGGAGCTTTCCGTTATTATATACGTGTCCGTGCGTTGCGTAGATAAGTCCTTTTTTCATCGGAATTACCGCGTAATCTGCAAGAACAGGGAAGGCAAGCACCATCTGGTCAACCTCTGTGTCGCAGTTTCCGCGCACACAGAATATTTGCTCCTTCATTCCGTTAAGCATTTCGATAACTTCCTTGGGAGCGTATTCCTTAGGCAGATCGTTTCTCGGCCCGTGGTAAAGAATGTCACCCAAAAGAAGCATTCTCTCACAGCCTTCTTTCTTATATGCTTCAATAAGCTTTTTGCAGTAAAAAGCCGAGCCGTGTATATCAGATGCTATCATAAGCTTCATAATCATTTTCCTCCGTTTTTTGTAAGATGCTCAAATAAAGCCGTACAGCCGTTTAAAATATCCTCATAAGCTATGTCAAAGCGTCTCGTGTACCACGGGTCGCTGACGTCACCGCCCTTTGATGTATAGTCCATAAGCTTGTGAATTTTACCGTCGGGATCTCCGTTTAATATCGATGTCATATTTCGTATATTCATACTGTCCATACCGATGAAAAGATCGTAATTATCGTAATCCGATGATTTGAGCTTTACGGCATATTTGCCCGAGCAATCTATCCCGTGACGCTTCATTTCCTCCCTTGACGGGGAATATACGGGATTTCCAAGCTCCTCGGACGATGTTGCACACGATGCAATAACAAAGTCCTTTTCCATACCGTTTTTCTTTACTATATCACGAAAAACAAATTCCGCAGTAGGTGAACGGCAAATGTTTCCGTAGCATACAAACATAACTTTTATCATAAATATCAAATCCTTTTATTTTTATATACTATATTATACATATAAATACAAAAAAATCAATAGCAGATGGAATATTTTTATTTATCTATTGACAAATTGGAACAAGTATGGTATAATCACCTAAGAAAGTGAAGAACGGAGGTGCTGAGAAAACAGCACCTCTGAACTTTTTATAAAGCAATTCAGCTTAGTGAGGTAATATGAAGAGTAAAAAAAGTATTATTCAGACCGTGACCGAATTTGCTTCCCCTCTTGCCGAGGAGCTCGGATATATAATCTGGGACATTGAGTATGTTAAAGAGGGCGGCAAAATGGTACTGCGCTTTACTATCGATAAAGAGGGTGGTGTCGGCATCGAGGACTGTGAAAAATTCCATAGGGCGGTTGACGTTCTTATCGAAGAAGCAGATCCTATCGAGGATGCATATACTCTTGAGGTGTCATCTCCCGGTATCGAAAGGGAGCTGAAATACAACTGGCACTTTAATGCTGCAATAGGTCAGACGGTTCAGATAAAGCTGTATAAACCCCTTGACGGACAGAAAACATTCGTTGGCGAGCTTGTAAGCTATGATGAAACTGCCGTCATAAACTGTGCAGGAGGCAAAATTGAGATTCCTGCTGTTGAAATAGCAAAAGCAAATATCTATTTTGATTTTACCAATATATAAATTTACTGATAAGTATCAAGGAGGATAACGGAAAAAAATGGCGAAGTCAAAGGAAAATGCAGCGCTGTTCGATGCGCTTGACGATCTTCAAAGAGAAAGAGGAATACCGAAGGATTATATGCTTGAACGCTTGTCTGCGGCTCTTGTAAGCGCATACAAGAAGGCATACTCAAACAGTACAAACGTAAAAGTAGTGCTTGATCCCGAAGCAAAGGAATGCAGAATTTTCAGAGTTCTTACCGTTGTCGATGAAGTCAATGACGAGCAGACTGAAATTTCTCTCGAAGATGCAAAAAAAATCAGCAAAAGACATAAGCTCGGCACAGTTATTGAGCTTGAGATAAAGACGAAAGAATTTAGCAGAACGAGTGCGCATACAGCGAAACAGGTCATTATTCAGGGTATCCGAGATGCTGAACGCGGTATGCTGATAAAGGAATACGAGAACAAGAAGGAAGAAATAATGACCGCAACGGTCGTTGCAACGGAGCTTGCTTCAGGTGCTGTTATCGTTAACACGGGTACAAGTGAGGTTGCGCTTACAAAGAGCGAACAGATTCCCGGCGAAACGTTCAAGGTCGGTGATCTTATCAAAGTATTCGTAACAGAGGTAAATCACGATCCCAAGCCCGAAGAAGGAGCAGAAGAAAAGAAGCCCGCACGCGGCAGAGTTGTTACTATCTCCCGTATTCACCCCGGACTTGTAAAGCGTTTGTTTGAGCTTGAAGTACCTGAAATTGCCGACGGAACGGTAATCGTCAAGAATATAAGCCGCGAGGCAGGTTCAAGAACGAAGATGGCGGTTTATTCACGTAACGAAAGCGTTGATCCTATCGGTGCTTGTATCGGTAACAGAGGTGCAAGAATCGCAGGTATCGTTGACGAGCTTAAGGGTGAAAAGATAGACATCATCAAGTTCAGCGAAACTCCTGAGGAATATATTTCCGCAGCGCTTTCCCCCGCAGTTGTAAAGAGCATCTATATTGATGACGAAAAAACAGCAAGAGTGACGGTTGCCCCGGATCAGCTTTCGTTGGCTATCGGTAAGGAAGGACAGAATGCACGTCTTGCCGCAAGACTTACGGGATACAAAATAGATATAAAGCCCGAATAATATGAAAGCACCTAAAAAGATTCCCCAAAGAAAATGTATGGGCTGTATGGAAAGCCGAAACAAAAGCGAGCTTATAAGAGTAGTGCGCTCGCCTGAGGGTGAGATATCACTCGACTTAAAAGGTAAGAAATCCGGCAGAGGCGCATATATATGCAAAAGCCTTTCCTGTCTTAAAAAAGCGAGAAAAGGCAAGAGAATAGAAAGAGCGCTTGAGTGTGAAATATCAGATGAGATATATTCATCGCTTGAAGCTCAGCTTGCTGAAGATGACGGCAAAGGGGAAGCTCAATGAAAAAAGATAATAAACAAGAGGCTTTGAAAAAACTGACCGCCTATATAGGATTTGCCAAAAAGTCAGGCAGGATCACCGTAGGTTCGGCACTGACAGTCGACGGTATAAGATCCGGCGGAAGAAAAACACCGCTTGTTGCGGTTTGTGCCTCTGATGCATCCAAAAACACAAAAAGCAGGATAGAAAACAGCTGTAATTATTATGAAGTTCCGCTTGTAAAAGCCCCCGTAACGTGCGAGGAGCTCGGAAACATCGTCGGAAAGGGAACGGCTGTATCTGTTGTCGGTATAACCGATATGAATCTGGCAGATGCAATTTTAAAATATTTTAATCAAGAATAACATTTTAACCGTAATGAAAGGAAAAGCATGCGGTCCGTAACGCAGGCTTTAAAGGTCATTGTATGATAGCAAATCAAAAATACAGAATCAGCGCACTTGCAAAAGATCTGAATGTGAAAAGCACTGACATTATCAATCTTTTGAAAGATAACGGATTTGACGGCAGAACTCATATGACGGTGCTTGAACCCGATGAGTTTTCCGTAATTATAGAAACTCTTACAAAGCAGAATCAGATAACAAATCTTTCCGCTTATCTTTCAGGGCAGGCGGATGTTGCAGAGGCTGACCGTCCGAAGAAGAAAGCTGCCGCGAAAGCTGAAAAGAAAGCTGAAGCGCCGAAGGAAGAACCCAAGGCAGAGCCTAAAAAGGAAGAAAAGCCCGTACCTGCGAAGGAAGAAAAAGCTGCTAAGAGTGAGCCGGTAAAGACAGAAAAGAAGCCCGAAAAGGTTGAAGAGAAAAAAGAAGAAAAGGCAAAGACTCAGGAAAAGAAGCCTGAAAATACACCTGCAAAGCCCGAAAAGACTCAGGTTAAAAAGGAAGAAAAGCCTTTCGATAAGCAGAATAAAAATCAGACTGCTCCTGCAAAGAACAACTCTGCCCAGCAGCCTAAACAGCCCCGTATGTCACAGCTTGATAAATTCCAGAACAGACCCGCACAGCCTCAGCAGAACAACAAGCCCATAGAAAAGAAAAAGCCGCAGGCGCCCACACAGGATACAAGAGCAGGTGTTATACGCACATCCGGCACCGGTGAAAATACACACGCATCAAATTCAAGCGTAAAGACAGGTACAAGGGTAATTGATACAAGAACTGTAACGGTCGATCTTGACAAGTACGATGAAAGACTTGAAAACTTCGTTTCCGATTCAAAGGGAAGCTACGGCGATGCTCACAATCAGAAGCAGAAGCTGAAAAAGAAGAATCAGGGCGACAGAAGCGCAAAGAACCGTGATAAAGAAAAGTTTGCAATGGAAAAGCTCCGCCGTGAGCAGTTTGAAAAGGCTAAGAAACAGCCGCTTCACATTACTGTTCCCGATGAGATAGTTGTTTCCGATCTCGCTCAAAGACTCAAGGCAACCTCAGCAGACGTTATCAAGAAGCTCATCGGTATGGGCGCTATGGTGACGGTGAATGACGTTATCGACTTTGACACGGCATTCCTTGTAGCAGAGGAAATGGGCGCTGTAGTTACGAAGGAAGTCGTTGTAACCATTGAAGAAAAACTGTTTACAGATACAGAGGATAAAGAAGAAGATCTCGTCGAAAGACCTCCCGTTGTGTGTGTAATGGGTCACGTTGACCACGGTAAAACATCGCTTCTTGACAAGATAAGAAATACACACGTTACAAGCGGAGAAGCAGGCGGTATCACACAGCATATCGGTGCTTACAGAGTATCCATAAACGGTAAAGATATAACATTCCTTGATACACCCGGACACGAAGCATTTACAGCTATGCGTGCAAGAGGTGCTAAATCAACGGATATTGCAATTCTCGTTGTTGCGGCTGATGACGGTATCATGCCCCAGACAATAGAGGCTATAAACCACGCAAAGGCGGCTGATATTTCAGTCATCGTTGCAATCAACAAGATGGATAAACAGCACGCAAATCCCGATGCTGTTAAGCAGGAACTTACAAAGTACGACCTTATGCCCGAGGAATGGGGCGGTGACACGATAGTTGTGCCCGTTTCCGCACTTACAGGCTACGGTATTGACAACCTGCTTGAAATGGTGCTTTTGGTTGCCGAAATGAAGGAGCTTAAAGCTAACCCCGAACGTCACGCAAAGGGCGTTATCATTGAGTCAAGACTTGACAAGGGCAGAGGCCCCGTTGCAACGGTTCTCGTTCAGAATGGTACACTTCACAGCGGTGACGTTGTTATCGCAGGTACGTGCGTCGGACGTGTTCGCGCTATGACAGACTCACTGGGTAAGAATGTAAAGGTCGCAGGCCCGTCAGTTCCCGTTGAGATCACAGGTCTTTCCGCTGTTCCCACCGCAGGCGATGAATTCAATGCGGTTGAAGACGAAAGAATGGCAAGAGAGCTTGCAGAACAGCGTAAAGAAAAGGAAAAGGAACAGGAATTCAAGGCGAAGTCCCGCGGATCGCTTGAAGAAATGTTCGCCAACATCAGCGATGATGTCAAGCATCTCAATGTTATCATCAAGGCTGACGTTGCAGGCTCTGCCGAGGCAGTTTCGGCATCGCTTCTCAAGCTTACGAATGATGAAGTCAAGGTCAATGTTATCCACTCTGCCGCAGGCGGTATCAGAGAGGGAGACGTTATGCTTGCGGCGGCATCAAATGCCATAATCATCGGCTTTAACGTGCGCCCCGACAAGGCGGCAATGGATTCCGCTGAGCGTGAGGGTGTTGACATCAGAACGTACAGAATCATCTACGAATGTATCGAGGAGATAACGGCTGCTATGAAGGGTATGCTGGCTCCCACATTCAAGGAAGTCGTTCTCGGCCACGCTGAAGTCCGCCAGACTATCCACGTTCCCAACGTCGGTACTATCGCAGGTTCGTACGTTCAGGACGGTAAGATCACACGTGCATCGCTTATCCGTGTCGTACGTGACGGTATCATCATATTTGAGGATAAGATATCATCACTCCGCCGTTTCAAGGACGACGTGCGTGAGGTTGCAACGGGATATGAATGCGGTGTCGGTCTTGACAAGTTCAACGATATCCGTGTAGGCGATATCCTTGAAGCATATATAATGGAAGAAGTAAAAAGATAAAACCTTTTAATTACGGTTAAAAATTGCCCGAAGCTTCATACGGAGGAAGCTTCGGGCGTTCGTTTTTTATTTGTGCCGCAGCACCTTGTTTCACTTGTGAAAGTAGACAAATAGATTTCCGCAGGAAATCTGCGCCATTTGCCTGCAGGCAGCACGCTTTGCGTGCTGTGGGGGGCAGGCATGGCGCCGTTATTGTAAGGATTAAGGTGAAACAAGGTTCTAAAGGGGTACGGAGGGAGGCGCAGGTTGCGTACGTAATTTATTATCCGTTATTTTATCTCTTTTACTTTAGCCAAAATATTTTCGCTATTTGGTTTTATAATTTCGCCGTTAGAAGTACCAAAAGAATTAAGAGGATTAAGATAAACTACTACTCCTTCTGCCTCTATGTAAACCTCGTTGTATTTTTTAGATCTTACATTAACACTCTTTGCTGTGCCGTCTTCCTCGATCCAATAGAAAGGACCTGTGTCATCATGCCATGTGAAAATTACTTTTTCTGCACTGAGTTTATGAAAAGTTCCATTTACCATTGAGTAAAGTTCGATAGAATCGTCTTTTCCTTCAATGAAAAACACCAGTTGGTCATTTTTTTCATCTGCAACGACGATAAGCCAATACCTTACATCAGTTATTCCTTTTGGAATAGTGTGCATCACGCGGCTCTTTTTCCAGAAAAATGTTTTTCCGTCTGTGCGAATCATATCATTTTCTTCACCCCAATCATCTGGATAGTCTTCGTTGGAAGCATATTCCTTTTTTACTTCGGGTGTCGTGGTTTCAGGCGCTGTGGTTACAGCAGGCTTTGTTTCATGTGCTTCCGTTTCGGGTGCTTCCGTGTCCTCGACAGGTGTTTCGGTGCTCACAGCATCTGTCGGTGCTTCGCTTGTGATGGAATCGGTTTTAGCATCAGTATCGGCATTTGTTTCCTTTTCCGTTTGCGACACGGGAACGCTTACGCTGTCCGTACCCGTTTCGGAGTCTTGACATGATGATAAACTTGCGCCGAGTGACAATATAAGCGCAAGCAAAATGGG
>JAZRTS010000181.1:0-1117 GCA_045652135.1 Eubacteriales bacterium
CGGCAAAAAGTGGATGTATATCCCCAGCACCGCCGCCGATTGCTGCGATGATGAAGCCGCCGTCGCTGCTTTTGATGCAACCTTTGAGCCAAAGGAAAAGAAATGGATGCCCAGCCAAGAGGAATTTTATATCTATCGCCACTCGTCTGTGGTGAGATAAAACGTTAAAGGTAAAATCTTCGGATTTTGCCTTTTATTTTTATCTTACCACCGAGGAATGTCTGTAAATATAGAACTCCTCTTGGCTGGGCATCCATTTCTTTTCCTTTGGCGGAAAGGTTGCATCAAACGCAGGGACGGCGGGTTCATCATCGCAACAATCGGCGGCGGTGGAGGCGATGTACATCCACTTTTTGCCGTCAAGGACGTTCGGCACAAGCTCACAAACGAGGAGTGCCGTTGGGTAGTTACCGTCCACAACAAAGCTTACGTTCTTTTTCTTGCAACTCACAAATCCGCGGCTTACGTAGTTTCCGGGGTTGCCAAAGTTGATGTTCACGTCGTAGCCCATCTTTCGTGCGACTTCAAAGGAATGTTCAATTAGAAGCTTGCCGAGCCGCTGTCTCTGATATTCGGGTGCGACGCAAAGCGGTCCGAAGGAGAGGATCTCCTTGCGCTCACCGTTCTCGTCCTCAAGCCATGCCTTTGTATACATAATGTTTCCGATGATCTTGCCGTCAAGCTCAAGTACGAATGCAAGCTCGGGGATAAAGTCGGGGTGATTACGCATCATGTGAACGTAATAATGCTCACTCGCACCGGGAACATAGACATTCCAAAATGCCTCTCGAGTAAGTTCTTCAACTGCTCTATAATCTTTTTCGGTTTCTAAACGTACTGTTACATTGTTCATTGCTAAATCCCTCACGGTTGTCAAAGTATGTAAGGATATTATATCATATTTTTTCAAAAAATTCAATGTGTTTTAGTGACGACAAAACCTCGTTTTCTGTCGTTTCTCTTTCGATTCGTGCGAAAGCACAACAAAAGGGATTGAGCATTTAGATTACGCCAAAGTAAAAGAAGCCTTAGAAACTGCATTTGATACTTTCGATATTGACTATACAGCCAATATTACAATGTCTTTTGATGAGCTCCTTCGTTTCCTGAAGAGTCT
>JAZRTS010000182.1:0-14879 GCA_045652135.1 Eubacteriales bacterium
AGAGGAAAGTTTGACGTATGTGCAAATGCGCTCGTGACAGAGGAAGGGGTATATTCAATTGCACGCATTTAAAACGTACCACCGCGTTCCGCTGTTTGTTCTGGCGACGTATATACTGACGTCTTTATCGGGTTTTATGAAGATTGAAGACGGACAATACGGTGGTGAGATATTTTTTGCAGTTCTTGTGTTGCAGATAATAACCTTCGTTCTGCCGGGGCTTTTCTACTGTAGACTAAACGGTGCGGATTATATAGGAAGACTGAACCTTAAGCCGTTTGGTATAAGATCGCTCCTGTTTGTCATTCCCGCATCTTTGTTACTGTTTTTATCAAGTGCGCTTATACGGCTGCTGGGATTGTATTTTTCAAACGGTCAGTATACTCCGACGGTGTCCGTTGGCGGTGTTTCACCTGCGGATGCGATATTTATTCTGCTTGTTTACTGTGTCTGTCCGGCTTTGTGCGAAGAATTTGTTTTCAGAGGAATCGTGCTTTCATCTTATAGACAGTACGGTATAGTATGCTGTATCACAGTGTCCTCGGCACTGTTTGCGATGCTTCATTTTTCGATAACCGATTTTCCGCTTTATTTCGTCACGGGTATCATTTTAGCATCGGTAGCGCTTATAACGAGGTCGGTATTTCCTTGTATGTTAATTCATTTTTTGAATAATGCTTTCGTTATATTTTTCGAGGATTATTTATGGCAGATGATAGTCAGGCCGAAAAACGTTGCTTTGTTCGTATTCATTGTCGGAGTTTTGTTTTTGCTCCTTCTGTTTATATGCTTGTCGCACGCAGAGGAGATCGTGTACAGATATTCATCAACGATTGATGAAAAAGAGAATCCGACAAAAAAAGAATTTACCGTTATCGCACGTGATTTTTTAATATCGGTGCTTTCTCCGTCGTTTTTGCTGTGCGTGGTGTATTTTGCCATAGCATCGGTTGCGAAGCTCAAATAAGCACTGTTTGTTGAAGAAAGGTATAGTTTATGAATAATAATAGCAAAGATACCAATAACAAAAACACATCGGAATATAAGCATTCGGATACTCACGAAACTCCGGATGTGAACAAACTGTTGGAAAAAGAAGAAAAGAAAAAAGAAGCAAATGTAAAAACGGATGAGCTCGGTAATCCTTACGTTGTTAAGACGGCAAGTTCCATATACAGCGCGGTAATGGCCGTCATATATATCGTATTCGTTCTTATCGTTTCCGGTGTGTGCAGTTTTTTTGCCATATCGATAGCAAATGATGTTTTTGCATTCCAGAAAAAAGAGGTTACGGCAGAAATCTCTCTGGGAAACTATGTTACGGTGAATGAGCTTGCAACGCTTCTCGGAGATGAAGGTATTATAAAATATCCCACTATCTTCAAGTATTATGCTCAGCTTAAAGAGGGAACGGACGGTTTTTTGCCGGGTAAATACGAAGTTACGTCAAATATGAATTACGATGCGCTTCTTGCGTTTTTCAAAAAGCAAAATATTGAAAGAGAGATAATAACCCTGACCATTCCCGAAGGGTATACGATAGATGAGATTATAGATCTTTTCGTATCAAACGGCATGGGAACGGAAGAAGGATTCGTTGACGCGATACAGAACGGAGATTTCAGTGACTATAAATTCATTCAGCTTTTAAGTGAAAAGAAGCTTTCGCCCGACCGTAAGTACCGTCTTGAAGGGTATCTTTTCCCTGATACGTATGAATTTTTCAAGGACTGGAGCGAAACAAGGATAATCAGAACACTTCTTGATGGTTTTAAAGCACGCTTTAACGATGAATACTATGATGCTATTGAAAAATCGAAGTTTTCACTTGACGATTATATAATAATTGCATCTATGATACAAGCGGAGGCAAGATACTCAACTGACTTTGAGCTTGTCTCAAGCGTATTCCATAACCGTCTTGCAAGGCCGAGCGAATATCCGTATCTCGAAAGTGATGCAACGATTCAGTACGCTTTTGCAACGCACAAAAACGAAATAACCCCCGATGATCTTAAAATAGATCACCCGTACAACACATATCTTCGCAAGGGACTTACCCCGGGTGCTGTATGTAACCCCGGTGCCACAGCGATTCTGACGGCTATTCAGCCTGCTGAAACGAACTATTATTACTTCATTTCCCGCGCAAACGGTGAAATGTTATATGCTGCGACATACCCTGAGCATCAGAAGAATATCAAAGAAATACAATCGGAGAAATGATATGGAGCTTTTATCTCCCGCAGGAAATTTTGAGAAATTAAAAGCGGCTATTTTGTACGGCGCAGATGCGGTGTACCTTGCCGGTCACATGTTCGGTATGCGTTCCGCAGCTGACAATTTCGATAATAACGAGCTTAAAGAAGCGTGTGAATATGCCCACGAAAGAGGTGTTAAGGTGTACCTTACGCTTAACACTATGCCCCGTGATGATGAATTTCCGCGCCTTGAAGCGTTTTTAAATGAAATAAAGGATTTCAGCATCGATGCTTTTATCGTTGCCGATCTCGGCGTTATGTCGCTGTTAAAACGTGTCATTCCCACAGCGGAAATACACGTATCAACTCAAGCAAGCGTTGTAAACAGCGAAGCGTGCCGTGCTTATATGGCGCTCGGCGCGAAGCGAATCGTTTTGAGCCGTGAGCTTAATATAGATGAAATAAAAGCAATAAGGGCAAATATTCCGAAAGAGCTTGAGCTTGAGGTATTTATACACGGCTCTATGTGCATTTCCTACAGCGGACGTTGTCTTATATCAAACCATTTTGTAAAACGCGACGCGAACAGAGGCGCTTGCACACAGCCGTGCCGCTGGAATTACAAGCTTTACAGACTTGAAGAAGAAAAACGCCCCGATGACGTTCCCGAAATTATGCAGACTGATGAAGGCTCATTTATATTTTCTTCGAAGGATATGTGTATGATAGAGCATATCCCTGAGCTTTTTGAAGCAGGTGTTGACTCTCTTAAAATTGAAGGAAGAATGAAAAGTGCGTACTATGCCGCAGTTGTCACGAACACGTACCGTATGGCGCTTGACAGTTACTTGAAAGACCCTGAAAATTATGAGTATGATCCCGTCTGGGGATATGAGCTTTCTTCGGTAAGTCACAGAGAATACGACACGGGATACTTTTTCGACGAGCCTATGAAAGATGCAAAGACCGTAACGGAAAGCGGATATTTGCGTGAAAAGTCATATATAGCAACAGCATTGTCTTATGATTCCGAAACTAAAAAAGCTGTTTTCCTGCAGAAAAACAAGGTTATAAGCGGTCAAAAGGCTGAACTTATGACACCCGGATGCCCCGGAAAGATATTTGAAGTTGAGGAAATGTATAACGAGGATGGTGAAAGAATTGAATCTGCTCCCCATCCCGGTATGATATTCAGTATCGTTATGCCGTTTGAGGTTAAAAAAGGCGATATAATCAGAGGCGCATAATTTAAATGTAAAATAATAAGAAGATATAAGTTTATCCGTGAGGAATTGATATGCAAAGAAAAGATCTTATTGTAAGCGCTGTTGAAAAAAATAAAAGTCTTATGCTTGATGCGGAAAGATGGCTGTGGGCGCATCCGCAGACGGGATATACCGAATGGCAGGCGCATGAGTATTTGGCAGGAAAATTTGAAGAGCTGGGATACGAAATAACTCCCGTAGGTAACATCCCCGGATTTTATACCGATGTTGATACCGGAAAAAAGGGTCCGACGCTCTATATAATGGGTGAACTTGACGCACTTGACATTGCAAACCACGCAGAAGCAGTGGACGGTATGTCTCACGCTTGCGGACATCATGCGCAGGTATCGACACTTCTCGGTATCGCCGCTGTGCTTAAAGAAGACGGAATGCTTGACGGAATGTGCGGAAAAATTCGTCTTATCGCAGTACCTGCGGAGGAAATGATACAGCTTGATTACCGTGAATCGCTAAGAGAAAAGGGAACTGTTTCTTATATGGCAGGCAAGGTAGAGCTTATGAGACGAGGCTTTTTTGGTGAGCGTGGTCTTGCGATAATGGTACATACAAACACAAATGACGACGGTATTGAATTTAAAGCCGCGCTCGGATTTCACGGCTGTATACTGAAGACGTTTAAGTATAAAGGCGTTGCAAGCCATGCAGGATGCGCCGCGCACCTCGGGGTGAATGCGGAATACGCGGCAATGCTCGGACTTCAGGCTTGTAATGACTTGCGCGAAACGTTTATTGACAGCGAACGTACAAAATTCCACCCGATAATGAAAGGTGTGCAGTCATCCGTCAATATTATCCCCGATGAAATGATTGTTGAAAGCTATGTGAGAAGTAAGACTATCGGCGGATTGATACGTGAAAATAAGAAAATAAACCGTGCTTTAGCAGGTGCTGCAGCAGCACTCGGCGCGAGTGTTGAACTTCACGACAGACACGGCTCATCACCCGAATATCATGATAAAGAGCTTATGAAGCTTGCCGAAAAATGTTGTTCGGAGCTTGTTGGCGAAGATAAAGTAGAGTTTACCTACGATGCGTGGGGCTCATCTTGTTCTGATTTCGGTGACATAACAGCAGTAATGCCGGGGATTCAGTTTAATGCTGCAGGTGCTCTCGGTACTTGTCACAGCATACATTTTACAATGACAGAGCCTTGGCGCTTCTGTAAAAATTCCGCCGCCGCC
Organism: Eubacteriales bacterium; assembly: GCA_045652135.1. GTDB lineage: Bacteria > Bacillota > Clostridia > Oscillospirales > CAG-272 > RGIG7213. The sequence goes on from JAZRTS010000182.1 coordinate 4,672, forward strand.
CAACTGCTTATTGCGTATGAGCTGTTGAAGGACGATGCTGAAAAGGCGGAAAGTATAATTGCGAACTATAAGCCTGTTTTTGAATCTGTTGACGATTATTTTAAAACGGTAGACAGTATATCACTTGATTGTGATGCTGTAAAATACAACGATGACGGAACCGTGCTTATAAAATTCACTTGATGTATCAAAAGCGGTATTAACTGAAAGTTTACAGTTAGTATATATGTATCATTGTGTGTGATGATATAATTTGTCAGGAAACCTAAAATATCACCAGAAAAGGAGAAATTTGAAAATGAAAAGGTTTTTATCACTTATCCTTTGCGTTGCAATGATAGCAACAGCAATCTTTTCCATGTCTGCAGTAACTGCAGCTGAAGTTGCAAGCGGTGAATGCGGAAGCAATCTTACGTGGACGCTTGACGATGCAGGCACGCTTACCGTAAGCGGTGAGGGCTATATGTATTCGTACAGCGAAACAGATGTTGCTCCTTGGGCTGAATATGCTCAGAGCATTAAGAAGGTCGTTATTGAAGACGGCATTATTTCAATCGGTAAGTATGCTTTTGCCGGCTGTACAGCACTTGAAAGCGTTGTATTTACAGCTGCGTACCACCCCTATGTTCCCGCTACGGAGTTTGTTGAAGGCACAGCTTATAAGCTTATGAGCTTCAACAATACAGGTGTTATATATGCAGACTGGCTTTCTTCAGGTTCTTTGATAACCGTTACAAATCCTGCTGATGCGCTTGATATTTATGTAGAAGCAGCTACAACACTTGACGGTGAACCCGCATACCGTATGTATTACGTATACAACGATGCAAATAGCTATTTCTACCTTTCCAGTAACAAAACTAATACAATAAGATACACAAATACAGTTCCGCTTTATAACAATGACGTTGAGGTATCAACAGTTTGGACGTATGACGAAGAACACGGCGCATGGCTTTGCCCCGCTTACAATAACAGATATCTTTCCACTCAGACAACAAGAAATGATATCAGATGTTATGCATATGTAGACATAGACGGTACAGCAAACAATATTGCAAAGTTGGCAGTCAAGGACACGACAAAGACAGAGATTGACGGTCTTGTTGAAATCGGTGAAAATGCTTTCATCGACTGTACAGCTCTTGTTAACCTCTACTGTAAGTCAACTGAAGAGGCTTGGGCTTCCGCTTACATAAACGCAGGTAACGATGTCCTCGCAACTGCTACAGTTACTTACAACTACACAGAAGACAATGGCGAAGATGACGGCGAAGAGGGCGACGATGTTGTAACAGCTCCCGAAGCGATTACGCTTGTAGAGAACAGTAAGTACGCCGTTGATGAAGCTCAGGGTATGATCCTTGCGAAGATGGCATCTGTAAGAGGCGAAAGCCTTGAAACATTCGTATCTAACCTTGCAACAGACGCTGCTTTCTATCAGGTAGTTGACAAGGCAGGTGCAGTTGTTACAGACGTAACAAGAATGACACGTGATTACTCTGTACAGCTCCTCGATGCTGACGGTAATGTTGTTAAGACATATACAATCGTTATGGTTGGTGACTCTGACGGTAACGGTCGTATCATGGGCGGTGACGTTTCCGCTGTAAAGGTATGGGTTAAGGATAGAATCCGTACTCCTTACGAATGTGCTGTTGCAGATATGGACGGTAACGGCCGTATAATGGGTAACGACGTTTCAGCTCTTAACGCAGCTGTTAAGAACGGTTTCTGATAACTCACATAAAGTAAACCGGTAATTTGATATACAAAAATCCGAGATTCATTGAATTATGAATCTCGGATTTTGTTGTATGATGAAACGATCAGTTTAGTGAAATTACTAAAGCAAAATTTTGCTTTAGTAAAAACTCATTATGTGAACCTTCCGTTTATTGAAAATTCTATTTGACAACTATTTTTGAAAAAAAGTGTATCTATCATTGATAATCCCACAATTTTTTGTAATGTTTTCAAAATTATAATTGACAAAAAACGACTTCGGTAGTATAATAATAAAGATTTGTTTCGGGAGAAAATATGGGAAAAATAATTGAAATAGAAAATCTATCGAAAAGTTTCGGGGAAGTAAAGGCTGTTAAAAATATCAGTTTTTCCGTTGAAAAGGGAAGTCTTTTTTCTTTTCTTGGTGTCAACGGTGCGGGAAAGTCTACGACTATATCGATGCTTTGCGGACTTTTGGAACCCGATTCGGGAACAATTAACGTATGCGGTCAAAGCTCTGAAAAGGTTAGGGATAAAATAGGTGTCGTTTTTCAATCATCTGTGCTTGATGCACCTCTTTCCGTTTATGATAATTTGAAATACAGAGCTTCTTTTTACGGTATAACGGGTGAAAATTTTACAAAAAGATTAAATGAATTGTCAGAGCTTCTCGATATGGGTGAAATATTGAACCGACCTGTAGGCAAGCTTTCAGGCGGTCAGAGAAGAAAGGCTGATATTGCCCGTGCGCTCTTTCATTCTCCGTCACTTCTTATACTTGATGAGCCGACAACGGGACTTGATCCGCAAACAAGAAAAACGCTGTGGCAAGTGATCGAAAATCTCCGCAGGGAAGGACTTACGGTTTTACTTACCACCCACTATATGGAAGAAGCGGCAGATTCCGACCGCATTGTTATTATCGACAGCGGAGAAATAATTGCCGAAGGCACACCGCTTGAACTTAAAAATAAGTATACAAAAGACACCATTACTGTTTATGGTGTTGATGAAACGGATGTTAAAAGGCTTGGGTTGCCTTATGTTTTCTGTGATTCATACTGTAAGATATTTATCGAAAACACAAGCAAAGCAGCGGAGATTATTGCGAATAATCGTGATTTGTTTGTTGATTTTGAGATAACAAAGGGTAAAATGGACGATGTTTTCCTTGCTGTAACGGGAAAAGAGCTTCACGGAGGTGTTCACAAATGAACGGACTTTTGTATATAAGCTCAAGGAATGTAAAAATGTTTTTCCGTGATAAGGGAATGTTCTTTACATCTCTTATAACACCGCTTATCCTGCTTGTATTGTATGCAACATTCTTATCAAATGTATACCGTGACTCATTCACATCAGGTATATCGAGTTTCATTTCGATAGACGAAAAGCTTATAAATGGCGCGGTTGCATCCCAGCTTTTATCCTCGCTTCTTGCAGTCAGCTGTATCACGGTCGCATTCTGCTCAAATCTGCTTTCTGTGCAGGATAAAACCAACAATACTGTAAGCGATATGCTGATATCTCCTTTGAAACGTTCAACGCTTGCGCTTGGATATTTCGTCGCAACGTTTTTTATAACCGTTATCATTTGCCTTATAACGGCTGCAGCAGGTCTTATATACGTTTATTTTGTCGGGTGGTATCTTAGTATTTCGGATATTATTCTGATATTTTTTGATGTTATATTGCTTGCTTTATTCGGTACTTCGCTTTCCTCGGTTGTAAGCTTTTTCTTGTCAACGCAAGGGCAAATGTCGGCTGTAAGTGCTGTTATAAGCGCGGGCTACGGTTTTATATGCGGCGCATATATGCCTATGTCGCAGTTTCCCGACGGACTTCGCGATGCACTTTCATTCTTGCCGTTCACTTACGGTACATCGCTTTTGCGAAACCACTGCATGAACGGCGCATTTGAAGAAATGAAAAATGCAGGTGTGCCGGATGCGGCGGTTGATTCGCTCCGCGATGCGGTAGACTGTAATATATATTTTTCTGACAAGGTTGTCGGCACGGACGTTATGTATACCGTACTTGTTTTGTCCGTGTTGGTATTCATTTCGGTTTATGTTGTATTAAATATCTTTTTTAAGAGAAGGAAAAAATAAAAGGAGTTTTTTATGATCCCGGCACTTATTATTTTTGCAGTTACATATGTTTTAATGCTTGTATTCAGTAAATACAGGTGTTATATCGCTCTTGCCTCTGGCATTGTTTTCATTGCCACGGGTATGCTTCCGCTTGAAAATATTATCGGTGCACTTGATTTTAATGTCATACTGATGATAGCGGGTACAATGGGGCTTGTTTCGCTTTTCATTGAAAGTAAAATGCCGTCACTTCTTCCCGATATTCTTATGGAACGTGTTAACACCATTCAGATGGCGGCGGTTGCGCTTTCACTTTTCGCAGGTATAATTTCCGCATTTGTTGACAATGTTGCAACAGTTTTGATGTGCGCACCCATTGCGCTTGAAATATGCAAAAAACTCAAAACAAACCCTGTTCCCGTTATAATCGCAATAGCTGTTTCCTCTAACTTGCAGGGAGCGGCGACACTTGTCGGTGACACAACGGCAATTATGCTCGGTTCAGCTCTCGATATGAGCTTTGTTGATTTCTTTATATACCAAGGTAAGGCAAGTATATTTTTTGCAGTTGAGCTTGGTGCCGTCATTTCTGCATTGATACTTTATATTCAGTTTAACAGCAAAAAAGACCGCATATCTAAATCGGGAACACGTACTGAGGTCACAGATTATATTCCTACGGTTCTTTTGTGCAGTGCGCTCGTACTTCTTATTGCCGCATCCTTTATTCCCGAAAAGCCTTACATAACAAACGGCGTTATATGCTGCATTCTGTTTGCAATCGGTCTTGTCATTTCTTTTGTGAAGAAAAAGAAATTTTCCGCCATCACAGATCATCTCAAAGAAATAGATTTTGAGACTATAGGCATTCTTGTAGGTCTGTTTTTAATGATAGGCGCAATTGAAGAGCAGGGAGTTATCAAAGCTGCTGCCGATCTTCTTGCAAAAGCGGGAGGCGGAAACTTGTTCTTGCTTTATACGATAATCGTATGGGCGTCTGTTGTTATATCGGCATTCATAGATAACATTCCTTATGTTGCAACAATGATCCCTGTTCTTATGGGCCTTGCAACAACGCTCGGAGTTGATCCGACACCGTTCTTGTTCGGTCTGCTTTCGGGTGCAACACTCGGCGGCAACTGTACACCCATCGGTGCGTCAGCGAATATTACGGGTATAGGAATTCTTCGCCGTGAAGGATATGAAGTCAAAAACAGCGATTTCTTCAAAATCGGTATCCCGTTTACCATGGCAGCAATAATTCCCGCGTATATTTACATCTGGCTCGTATACGGAATATAAACAAAAAAGCGTTGTCGCTGTGAACTATTTGGGGTTCACTTCACTGACAACGCTTTTTAATTTATTCGGTTATTTTTGATATAAAATCTTTTATTTCCTGGGCAGCTCGTTTTTGCTTTCTGGCAAATGCAGAGTTTACAGCGCTCTTACCGCTGTTGATAAGCTCAGAATAATCGGTTGCTATTTCTCCGAATCCGCATATTATTCCAAGATCGTACGTTCTGTTTGCAAATATGATTCGGAGCATATCGACTGATTCATCATCTCTTGTTGATTTACCCATAACTGCTTTTTCTATGAATTGCGGTGTTATGTATTTGTAACCGAGATAAGCCATTGCTTCAAGTGCATAGCTCGCAAAATATCCGCCGTCACGTGTTTGTTCGGATTTTGGTATACCTACAAATGAGCCTGCAGGATTAACGAAGGTGATGTAATTTTCCTGCTGTTTATCATATTTGGGCAAGGGAATTATGCCGAAATCGGTTTCCATGTCGCGTAATTTTATAACTGCATCGAGTGTTTCGGCGAAGAATAAAGCACGGTCTTCCTGAAATGCTTCTATCGTTATTTCGTGTGCCAGTGGATTTACATTTATCCAGTCGTGCGCATTTATTGTTTTGTTTTCTCGCTCCTGCATTTCAACGGTCATTTCGGCAACCTTGACTATTTTGCTCATTTCATCCATATTTACTATCGGAATATCGTCCTTGTCTTTTGTGACAAATCTCAAACCGCAGGAGTAAAATAAACCGTAAGCGTTGTCATTATGCGTTGCAAGTGCGTATGTATCGGTGTGATCCCAGATTCCGTCACCGTTATCGGCTGAAATTCCTGCGAGCAGTTCATTGAATTTATCAATGGTCCATTCGTTGTCACGGACGAGCTGATAAAGATCAGGCAGATCATTCATTTTAGCCATTTTTTTATTGAATGTAAGTACCCACGAGGCAAGTTCCTCCATGGTGAGAATATCACCTGTTGTAAAGAAAAGCTGATTTGATATCGAAAGAAGCTCCGGAACATTCTGATCCCAGTAATGCTTTGAAAGGTCGAGATTCTCGGCTTCGAAAAGGTCCATAAGGTCGCCGTTTGCAGCGCTTGTCGTAATTTTCGACTGCATTGCGAAAATTGCATTGTAAGCATTGTCGCCCGATTGTATACTTGTGTGTAAGGCTTCTGTTGTAGAGGTGCTTAAATGCGGAATGATATTTATTCCATATTCCTCTTTCATCACCTGCACGCGCTGATATATGGCGCTTTTTACACCGTCATCGGAGTCTTCTTCAAGAAAAAAATCCTCATTGTTTGCCCAGAGCGAACCTGCTCCGCCCTCGCAAAGTATAACAAAGTCACGGTTTTCATAAGATTCTTCAGGTAATTCCAAAGTATAATTTTTATCATTTTCTGTTTCTTCGGCTTGAACGGTATGTGCCGGCGCATTTGTTTCCGCTGTATCGTTTGTACAGGCAGTCATTATTGGAAATACTGTCAGACAAGCTAAGAACAGAGATAAAAACTTCTTACTGTTCAAATTATATCCACCTCTTTTACAGTTTTTATACTCATATTATAGGATATTTATTTTCTTCTGTCAAGATATTAATTACAATTCATAACAGGCGCCGCAAAACAAAATGTTAACTTTGTTGTATTTTTAAGTAAAAGCTTTTCGTTTTACAATTTACATATAAAATTCAGATAATAGTGTGAAATTATCACAAAAACATGTTAAAATATTACATTTTGACATCTTTAAAATGTTTTAAATAACATTTTTGATAAAATTATTGCATTTGCTATTGACAAATTAAATCACGTTTGTTATACTTATTTCAATACAGATATAAAAAAGCTGTAAATATCAAAATATGTCGTAAACCGATCAACGGTTAAAGGAGGATTTACTGTATGGATTTGTCATTCTTGGCGCCTGTTGGTGCAGTTATCGCCTTGCTTTTCGCTTTTTATAATGCGATGAAGGTGAAGAAGGCTGATGAAGGCAGTGAAAAGGTAAGAGAACTTTCAAAATCAATAAGTCAGGGCGCAAATGCGTATTTGAAAAGACAGTACAAAACTGTTATAATTTTCTTTGCGTTTGCATTCGTTGCATTCCTTGTACTTTCATTTATTAAACCCGATGGAAATGCACTTATATCCAAATATACTCCCTTTGCTTTCCTCACGGGCGGTACATTTTCGGCTTTGTCCGGATATCTCGGAATGAAGATCGCCACAATGGGTAACGGCAGAACAACAACAGCTGCTCAAAAGAGCCTTAACAAAGGTCTTCGTGTTGCGTTTTCCGCAGGCTCCGTTATGGGATTTGTCGTTGTAGGTCTCGGTCTTCTCGATATTTCGATCTGGTATCTTTTGCTCAGATTTGCATTCAATCTCACAACAACCGAAATTGCCGCAAATATGATCACATTCGGTATCGGTGCTTCGACTATGGCTATTTTTGCACGTGTCGGCGGCGGTATCTTCACAAAGGCGGCAGACGTCGGCGCTGACCTTGTAGGTAAGGTCGAAGCAGGTATTCCCGAAGATGACGCAAGAAACCCCGCAACGATTGCCGATAACGTTGGTGATAATGTCGGTGACGTTGCAGGTATGGGCGCAGACCTTTACGAGTCGTATGTAGGTTCTATCGTTTCCGCACTTTCACTTGCTGTTGCGGCAGGCTTTACGTCATTTGACAAAATGGTGCTTCCGTTGCTTCTTGCAGTTCTCGGCGTTGTTTGCTCCGTTGTAGGTACATTCTTTGTACGTTGCGGTGAAAGCACGGATCAAAAGGTTCTGCTTTCGGCTTTGAGACGCGGCACATATATAAGCGCTATTGCGTTTGCAGTTGGTGCATTCCCGCTTATCTGGTTTATTCTCGGTAAGGAATATATCGGTATATACGGCGCAGTTGTTTCGGGACTTCTCGCAGGTGTCCTTATAGGTTATTTCACAGAATATTTCACATCTGATACATACAAGCCCACACAGAAGTTGGCGGCAACATCCGAGACGGGTTCCGCTACAATAATCATCGGCGGTTTCTCACTCGGTCTTAAGAGCTGTGTTGCTCCCATCGTTATAGTTGCAATATCAGTTCTTACATCATTCGTTGTTTCCGGCGGTAACCTCGGCGACGGTATGAATATGGGACTTTTCGGAATTGCTATTTCTGCTGTAGGTATGCTTTCAACACTCGGCATCACGCTTGCAACCGATGCTTACGGCCCTATCGCAGACAATGCGGGTGGTATTGCACAGATGGCAGGTCTTGATGAAGTGGTAAGAGAAAGAACAGACGCACTTGACTCTCTCGGTAACACAACAGCCGCAACAGGTAAGGGCTTTGCAATAGGTTCTGCGGCTTTGACAGCACTTTCGCTCATCGTTGCGTTCAAGCAGCAGATCGAGGCTATGGGTGTTGAGCTTATGACAGAGATTATCAACCCCGTTGTTATCATCGGTGTGTTCGTTGGAGCTATGCTTCCGTTTGTATTCGCAGCTTTGACAATGGAAGCTGTCGGCAACGCCGCACAGAGCATTGTTGTTGAAGTAAGACGTCAGTTCAAGGAAATTGCGGGTATTATGGAAGGTAAAGCAAAGCCTGACTACAGAAAATGTGTTGACCTTTGCACAAAGTCTTCACTCCACTATATGATACTCCCCTCGGTTCTTGCAGTTGTAACTCCTATTGTTGTCGGTATAATCCTCGGTCCTTCGGGTATCGCAGGTATGCTTTGCGGTGCTGTTGTTTCTGGATTCTTGCTTGCGATACTTATGTCAAATGCAGGCGGTGCATGGGACAACGCAAAGAAGTACATCGAAGGCGGCAACCACGGCGGTAAGGGAAGCGAACAGCACAAGGCGGCAGTTGTCGGTGATACAGTCGGCGACCCCTTCAAGGATACAAGCGGCCCTTCAATAAATATCCTTATCAAGCTTCTTTCAATCGTTTCCATTGTATTTGCATATATAATTGCGAACTACAATATCGTTGATCTCTTTATTAAATAAATTAAAATCACCGAAAGCGGACATCTTGTATGTCCGCTTTTGATCTGTAAGATGTATTGATTTTCCCGAAGTTATATGATATAATAAAACTAACTTCATTTGAAAGGTAATTTTTGTTATGAAAAAAATGTTCACTTGCTTGCTTGCGTGTATACTTCTTTTCTGTTCTTGCGAGTCGGAGCAGAAAAATGATATAAGCGCAGAAAATACAGATTTTATTACGGAGGAAGAAATGACGACACCTGAAACTGAGGAGAGCGAAACTGTTTATTATGTCCGCCGCTATGCTGAGCCGAATGAAGAAGAACTCAAGCTCGACATTTTTGAATATAAGGATCTTGAAGCGGCACGCTTATATGTTGATGATCCGTATAATGCCGCGCTCGGATACGCTGTATATGACGAAGACGGTAATTTTGTTTACGGAAAGTACAGCGAATTTGTAACAAAGCTTCTCGGTGAAGCGAAGCACGTTGCTGATTTTATGAAAATGAAGCAGTATATTTACGGTGATGCCAAAACAAATCCCGGTGTTATGTATGAAAGATTTCTCGGCGGAAGCCAACTTCGCGAGAAGATCGTTTCGTGCGACCGTTTTGTAGGTTGGACACTCTATAATCTCGGTTACAAGGATCAGCCCACAAATTCAGGTCTGTTTGTATGGAATAACGGAAGCGTACACGATATGAATACATATCTTGAAGGTAAAGGCTTTAAGAAAATAGAAAACGCAAGACAGCTTCAAGCAGGGGATATAGTGTTTGTAATTCCCGCGACATCGTCATCGGGTAAAATTTATCCTGCACACGTATTCTTGTGTGCAGGTAAATCCTCTGACGGCAAATTCTACCGCTACGATGCGGGAAGCCAGAACAGAATAAGATGTGAAAATGTTCCGAATTTCGGTGCGGATTATTCAGCATACAATACAAGCGGTCAGCCTTTTGATGAAACGATTACGAGTTTTATGCACGCATACAGATACATTGAAAATGTGTCCGAGCTTCCCTCGGCGTAAAAGAGAATTATGATGAAAAAAATACTTAAAACACTTTCACTGTTTCTCGC
>JAZRTS010000183.1:0-6283 GCA_045652135.1 Eubacteriales bacterium
GCAAGTCCGGTGTATTTCAGTCCGTATTCGTCGGCGAAATTCATCATGTCAGGCCACCAGATGTTTATGTAGAAATCACGGATGGTCGTGTGATAGTCACGCTGTATGTATTCACTGTTGCCGCTCGGAATCTGCGAGGGAAAGTCATCAAGATAAAACGTGGACGAGTTGATAACAGGATACACGCACACATCCGTAAACAAGCTGTAGGACGCCGCATAAAATCCGCGCATCGCCTTGTCGTAAATACCGATATTGTCCACGACAAACACGCCGCTGCCGTACTCTTTTTTCCAAACCAGCGGCACACCGTCGGGGCCATCTGCGCTCGCATACACCTTTGCATCATCCGAGAGCACAACAGTAAGCGAGGATTCAAAGGGATCGGGAACGGCAAACGCACGTCCTCCGCCTATCATAAACCCCTCTCTGGGATAAATGCTCTCTACCGTATAGTAGTCGGGCGAAAGATCGTCAATTCCGATTATCTGTGAGATCGCAGAGGAATAAACGTTGGTTTCAAGCACCATCGGAAACCATACGGCACCACCGTCATATACAAAGTCGCAAAGATCGGCAACCGACTGTCCAAGGGGAGTAAGATCCGACAAAAGTACGATGACCTGTGCGAATCCGTCAAAGGGTGGCAGTATATCCTGTGCAAGGTCTACCGCAACATACCCAACTTTCATGTCGGTAAGGATGATAGCAAACTGCTCATACGCCGAGCACGAGGATGCATCACCGCTATGGTGCAATAAAAGCGCATTTTTATCTAAAGAGTCACAGGCATCATCCTTTGTGACTATCTTATCCTGCGGCATTAGTTCAAGTTTTCTGTCATAACGGTTTGCCCGTATTCCACTCAGCTCCACGAGGAGAATCGCCGAAATGAGCGAAAACACCAGCAGGATAACAAGTATTCCCTTGAAGCTGAACTTGTGAATACCGTTTATCAGCTTACCCAAAACGCAAGCGCCTCCTTAGTTTTTGATGATTTGTAAATCTGACTGTTTTCCGTTTCTTTCACAAAGTCCTGTATCTCGCTTCCCTTACCAAGAGCGGCGAGATACTGTATTTTTAACAGGATATATTCCTCAGATTCCGGCCATTTTTTGCCCATTATGCCGATAACTTCTCCGACCACATCATAGTTTTTGCGTTTCAGCTCGTTTTCTGCAAGGCGTGAATAATCGGTAATATCACCGTCCACTGCTATTTTTTTGCTTATCAGCTGGCAGAAAAGCTCACGGTTCATAACCTCAACCTGTCCCTGCATAAGGTTCTGTGTAAGGCAGGTCCACAAAAAGTCTATGTAATTTGACAGAATACCTATGTCGTCGGGATTTGCGGTGTATTCTGCATCCAGCTTTTGGAGCATATAGTCGTTTTCCTTGGATATCTCCACCATCGCCGTTACAGCGTAGTGTACGACCTCGGTGTCATCGTTGTTTCCTGCTTTTTGCAGAAATTCCACATAATCACCGGGGTTGTCGTTAAGTACATCCATTATAATGGAACGGCGTTCTCTCGCCGAGTTGATAAGCAGAGCTTCTTCAATGGGAATCGCAGTGTCAGCCTTTTTTTCGTCCACGGTGACGCTTTTATAAAGCTCAGATTCAAGCTTTAATTTTTCAACGCCGATCTCGGCAGAATCGGTGGCATCAAATGCTATCTGAAAATGCAGAATGAGCAGGATCAGCACTCCCCAAAGCGGAAGCAGAAGCGCCACGAAAAACATATATTTATGTACCGACAGAACTCGGGTTGTGATTCCTATAAACACAAGCAGGCATACAAGGAGATGCATGACTGCAGCAATGATGTAGAGCATATATCGCCTTTCTTATTTTATGACGGTAACAGTGATGTCAAGCCCCTCAAATCTCGGTAGAATAAATTCGATGTCCTTTTCGGTTGCTTGGGAGAGAATGAGGCGCAGCCGACCGTCGTTTGTAATTCCGAGAATATCGTTAAGCCTGATCTTGCCGGTGAGCATATCATCCGCTTCTTTCAAGGTATGACCGTTCAATGAAAACTCCAGCATAACGTAGGTCGAGACCTTCTTTTCCGCAAGTACGGCAAAATTCTGTACACACTCCTCAAAGTATTCGGCGTTCATTATGTGTGTACCCGAGATATACTGCTTTTCAATGAGAGCGTTACCATAGTCGTATGCACGCAGAAGTGACATCTGCACAAGATCACGCAAAATTTTGAAAAGGTTCACATAGTAAAGGGAGCGCTGACCCATATCTGCGTGCCACAGGAATATCATAAGCACAAGCTCATCACCCCGGTAAACACCTGCCGCATACATAGGATACTCGCTTTTAAGCTCGGTATTTTTCCATATACCGCCCTCTCGAAGTTTTTCGATAACGGGTGCGTAGGTCTCCAGAGAAACAGAGCGTGCGGCAACGTCTAAAAGATCTCTTGATGCGACCTCAAGACGTCCGAATGCGTTCTTTGAGTTTACGGAATATACTGCGATGCTCTTGTTTTCAAGGATATCCTCAAAGGTTTCGATAGTGCGAAGATATAGCTGCTGTGGAGCAACGGTGTTTAGCTTTCTGGTGATGTCGAAAATCTTGCCAAAGCTGTCCTTTGAGCTGATAATCTGCTTCTTGAGGTCCTTTTTCTCACGAAGGGTATCCTCGTATATCTCTCCGGTGAAGATAAGCTTATTTTCAAGCAGCTTGTTCTGCTCCTCGACGTATTTACCGTGCTCCTCTTTTTTCAGATTGACGTAGCCGCAAAGTCCACCCACAAGGAAAAAGAACACAAATGCAAGCCAATTTGTAGGCTCGTAAAATATGGTCAGCGGATCTGTTCCCGCCATGACCTTTGCGATGAAATATGAAACGCTGGCAAGTGCCGATGAGGCAATACCGAAGGACAAGCCATACAGCGTTGCCATAATCACGATAAAGATCGTTCTGAAATCAACAATAGAAAAGATAACGGCAGAATCGGTTAAATGTATAAACAGCTCGGATAGGAAAAACAGCAGAAACAGCTCAATGATCTTTATTGCAAAGGAATGCTTTGAGAGCCATTTTTTGACTCTGTCAAAAAATGTTTCTGCTTTGTCCTTTTTGGTGGCAAGATAGAGCTCGTACTGCTCCTCTATATCCTCAAGAATGGATATCTTCGCAAACCAGCCGTATTCGTTTCGCAGCACCGTATTTGTGGTTTTAATAATACCAGAGGTATGGTTCTCGGTAAATTCCGTTTTCACATTCGCAGCGATGTTTTTAAGGCACTTGGCAAAATCGGAGAAGGTAAGATGAAATTCATCGCCAACGCTTAAAATACCACTGCCGGATTTCCAGTTATCAACGATACGGATGAGCAGATTCGACAGATCCGCAAGGGAGAGGAAATGCATCCTCGACGTTGGAGATTCCGGAATTCGCACGGTTTTACCCGAGTGTATTTTCTCAAATACACCGTAAAGGAAATCGTTTTTATACACCGCGCTGTAAAGGTATGGTATCTGCACGGTTTTGATGTCAAGAGAGTATCTCTTTGCGTAAAATTCACAAAGCTTTTCGTTAGCCGATGCCATTATCGCCTTGTCGGTGTGCTCGTTGAATGAGGAATCGAGGGGCGACAGATAGAGAATCTTGATCCCTTTTTGCATCTCTGCAGAGAACTGCAGAACCTCACGAAGCTCCTCTGCATCGTTTTGATCGGTAGAATGAAATTTCAGTCCCACCGAGAAAAAGACGATGAGGTCAAATTCGTAGGTTTCAAGAATGGCCTTAACCGACGGTTTGCGAACACGGAACAGCTTTATTCGATCAGAGCTGCCCAGCTCAGTGTTCCCGACCACCATAACCTTACTTTGCGGAAAGGTAGTCTGCACAAATTCCTCAGTAAGGTATTCGGTATTTCCGATAAGCAGAACTCTCGCAAGGCGGATATCGGCATATTCCCCCACAACACTGCGCTTCTTCTGCAGTTTTTCTCTGAATGCGACCAGAGTTCGGTGCTTGACAACACGTATAAGACATTCCACAAGTTCCTTGTCAAAAACGCCGCACATTCCGCTTGAAATCATCTGAAGTGCTACGTCCTGTGAAAATGCTTCCTTATAGCTGCGGGAACTTGTCAGCGCATCATAGGAATCCGCAAGTGCAACAACCTTGGCACACAGAGGAATAGCGTCACCACGAAGCCCCTCGGGATATCCGGTTCCATCAATTCGCTCGTGATGGTATCTGGCAATCTGTGCGGCATATTCAACGGTTTTTGGAGAAATATCCCCATGATATGCCTCACGGATAGTCTGCTCGCCGAATACAGAGTGCTTTTTAATGATATCGTATTCGACCGGAGAAAGTGTTCCGGGATAATCGAGAATGCTTTTGGGAATCTGAAGCTTGCCGATATCGTGCAGTGAAGATGCCATGGCTATTGCAGTTATATCTTCTTCGGGGAGAAACAGCTCCGGCTTATATGCAGACAGTTCGCGAAGAAGAAATTCCGTGATCATTCTTACATGGTAAATGTGATATATACTCTCACCGTTAAGTTCTCTCTCGTCGGTATCATCAGCAAGGTATTCAATTTTCAGTTCATTCGAGTTGTTTACAGTATCGTAAGTCAGTATTGGTGTTCCTTGCATTGCAGCCATCTCCTTGAGGCAAGAATAAGAGGAATAGGCATTATAATTTGTATAATACGCCCGTTGTACTATGTATATTATACCGCATAATTATTGCAGCACGATGAACAAATATAACACTAATTGTTAATGCAAGTTCTGAGTCTTAAAACTAAGTTCGTATGTGTTGTCATTCAGACAAAACAAGCCCCGCAATTATTATACAACTTGTATCTGAAGTGAACCCAAAAGTTTAGACAAAATTAAATATTAAATTGCTTGTGAATGAGCTCGGTATTGAACTGGGCTCATTCCTTTTAGTTTGAGAGATATTCTCTCATTGTTGTAGTAATGTATATATTCTTCCAACTTTTCAATGAATCCCCGAGGGGATTCAAATTTTTCGCCATAATACATCTCGACCTTCAGCCTACCGAAGAAGTTTTCCATTATGCCGTTATCCATACAGTTTCCTTTTCGGGACATACTTTGTGTAATGTTATGCTCGGAGAGAAGCCGTTGGTATTCGGCGTGTTGGTATTGCCAACCTTGGTCAGAGTGAAAGAGTGGTCGAGCATCGGAAGGAAGCTTCTCAAATAAGCCGTTTAGCATATCTCTAATTTGCTGCAAGTTAGGACTTGTAGAAATGGAATAAGATATAATTTCACGGTTGAACATATCGAGGACGGGCGAAAGATACACCTTTTCGTCGCCAATCTTAAACTCTGTAACATCAGTAGTGAGTTTTTCAAAAGGCTTATCTGCGTGAAAATCTCTTTTCAGCAGATTGTCTGCCACTTTGCCAACCTCTCCTTTGTAAGAATGGTATTTACCATTTTTGCTCTGTTTGCCACGCAAATTGAGGAATTTCATTAGTTTTAACACAGTTTTATGGTTAATTGCATATCCCTTTGCCTTTAATTCAGAGCAAATACGTCTGTATCCGTATCTACCTTTATGAGTATTGTAGATTTCTAATATATTTTGTTTTTCGCTTTCGTATTTGTCTTTATCCTTCTGCTTTAGATAGTAATAGTACGTGCTTCTTGCTATCCCGGAAAGCTCTAACAAATCTTTAAGCGGATACCTTTGCCTTAGTTCAGCAATTATGAACGCTTTTTGCCGTTCTTTTGCTCTTCCGCAAGAACTAAGGCACTCAGTTTTTTTAAGTATTCTATCTCCATTCTGAGTCTTTGGTTCTCGGCGATGAGATCTTCTTCGACCTTTTTGTCAAGCTTAGGTGGTCGACCACGCTTTCCGCTGGTATTGTTTTTGCCTCTGCGTTCTTTCATCAGACCTTCGGCTCCTTCTTCCAAGAATATGCGTTCCCATCGTTTTACTATGTTTTTATAGTTTTCTTCTTGACCTTGACTTATATCCCAATACTTTCGTACTGTTTCACGATAGCCAAGGTGGTGTTCTCGCATGTCCATTATAACACACATCTTAAATTCTGTCGAGTACCTTCTGTTTTCTCGTCCTGTTATACCCATAAAAAATATGCACCTCCAAAAGTGTCTAACTTTTGGGGTGCATATCATTTTTGGCGGGGCAGTTCTGTATTATTTATTAAAAAGGAAAAGGCTGTTGCAGAACTGCACCAGCCTTATTTTAGCAATTACCTAAAAATAAATGCTAAAAATTTGTTATTAGTCGTATAAAACCCGCTGA
>JAZRTS010000184.1:0-1260 GCA_045652135.1 Eubacteriales bacterium
TTGATGATTCCGATGGAGGAACGCCGCAGATTTTCAAAATATCTAAATCGCGTTTACTCTGCCGATGCTCCCATTGCCGGAGACATTACATTACTTCGCTGTGATGGAACCCGTGCTCATTTTTTCGGATGGGTAACCAAATGTATCAACGAGCAAGGCGAGGCAGAGTTTCAAAGTGTTTGTATGGATGTAACGGAGCGATATCGAACACGAAAGACGAGTGAAATCAAACGTTATCTCCAGGCTCTTGCAGATGTTTACGATAAAATTTTCGAGTTTAATCTGTATGCCAATACCGTGAAGTGTTTGCATTGTGATAAAGCCTCCTATTTTAAGCGCTTCGAGAACATCGCGATGCAGATCGAGGATGCGTTGGACAAGTGGTTGATTGCCTCCGTATCTCCGGAGCATCAGGATGCTATTCGTCGGTTTTTTATTGATTTCTGCCAAAAAAGATTACAGGGAGTTGATGGGAAACCTCCGCAGATTACTTATGACGCTCGCTCTACCGATGGTAGTATCAAGCGATACACGGGCGTATTTATCAAGGTTGACGAATCTGTAAGTTTTTATTGTTGCCGTGAAACAAAGGAGCTTGATAATGCCGCAGCTCTGAAGCTGGAAAACACTCAGTTAAAGGAAAAAATGCGTGATTTGGTTATGCAGTTTTCTGATGGACTTGCTGCGTTTGAGGTATTGCCTGAAGGCTTGGTAAAGCCGCTATACGCAAGCGTAAATGTATGTGAGTTCTTTGGTTACACGAAAAATGAATGGCTGCCTTTGACAGAGCGTTTTACTCCGTTGGACAACTTTGTTGCATACAGCGAAGCTACCTACGAGGATTTTGTGGAACTCCTGAGAACAGGCGAAGCAGAGTTTGCCTATTTCGACTACCAATCTGAAACAGAACGCAAAATTAAAGCAATCTGTTCCGAGAAGGAGCCGAATGCCAACGCTTCACGTTACGTCATGCTTTATGCCGTAGAAGGTAATACGGCGGATGATAAACAAACCCTGACGGAAAAACGCACTGTATCTATTCGCACATTTGGATATTTCGATGTGTTCGTCGGTGATAATCCTATTGCGTTCCGTAACAAAAAATCCAAAGAATTGTTCGCTTTGCTTGTTGATCGTAAAGGCGGATACGTTACTTCGGAGGAAGCGATCAGCTTTTTGTGGGAGGACGAGCCGGCCAACACATTGACGCTGTCAAGATACCGTAAAGTTGCTCTGCGCTTAAAAAGCACATTGGAGGAG
>JAZRTS010000185.1:0-17007 GCA_045652135.1 Eubacteriales bacterium
AATCGAAAATATAGATGCAGACTCATTTATCAATACAGCGTACTATAATGACGAAAAAAATTGGGAAAATTCATTGTTGTATCTGGGAAAAAATCTGTTATCTGCTAAAATTGACATTTCAGGGCATTGTTCAATTAAAAACGGTACGACATTAATTGCCGGATATGCATTTTCTGACAGAGAAAATCTTACATCGGTTACTATACCGGGAAGCGTTGAAACGGTGTTGAAATCTGCATTTTTCTCTTGTAATAATTTAAAGACTGTTAAAATAGAAAACGGTGTGAAAAACATAGCTGATTTGGCATTTTACGGATGCTATCGCTTGGAAACGCTTACTATAGGTAATACTGTTAAAAATATCGGAATTGTTGCTTTTGCGCATTGTACCGCACTCCGAGAGGTTAAAATACCCAACAGTGTTGAAAATATAGACAATGGTGCTTTTGGCAGTTGCGAAAATCTTAAATCGATTACTGTCGGCAAGGGTGTTAAAACTCTGGGGGATAACGCATTTCAGTCCCCCAATGTCACTGATATATATTATCTCGGAAGCAGGGCAGAGTGGATAAAAATATCAAAAGGTGATCCTGTGGACGAAGTTTTTTATGATGCAACAATTCATTACAACGCGAAAACTCCATCCGAATTTAACACCGCCACAACGGATCCGCCCGTGACAGATGATCCTATAGAAAATGATTTACCTATTGTCACAGATGCGCCTGTTATAACGGATGATCCCGTTGAAACGAGCGTGACCGATATTACGGATACTGATGTTACGACTGATGATGTAATGACGACTCCTGCGGAAATAACCGAAAACACGACGGATGACAGTATACCGTCCGAAAGCGAAATTGACACCGAAAAAGTTGATGATACTAAAACCGCAGAAACAGACGGAGAAAATGGCGGCGAGGACAAAAGCTCACCTCTGCCTATCATTATAACGGTGGCTGCTGTCACTGTATGCGTTGCTGTCGGCATCGTTTTCGTAATAAAAAAGAAAAATTGAGTTGTATTTTTGCAGTTAGTGTTTTAAAACAAGCGCCACACCGGGTGGTGGGACGGCGCCATGCCTGCAGCCCACTTGTAGTTCACTGAAAACAGCGAACTACAAGGCGCACATATTTCCTCCGGAAATATTAATGTAGTGGCGATTAATAATCGCCCACTTTGAGTCTGTCTTCTCTTATTTTGTATAGACATTCGCAGGACACTCGACTGCTATTTTTCTTGAAAACAGTAACAAATGTTGACTTTCATATAGCACCATGATATATTGAGTATACAATATAGTTTCATATACAGAGGAACAAAATGAACAGACAAAAAATCAAAGACTATTTAAAAGAGCTTGACGGAAGAACTCTTGATGATTTGAATTTGGCTTGCGAAATGATGATGTTTTGTTTTGGCGACATCTGCATACATTCGCAGTGCTTTACAAGAATTATCCGCAAGGAACAGATTTTGCTGACGACCTTGGATTTTCAGAATTGGGATGGAGAAAATGACAAGCACAATGATGAATGGTACAATTTATCTCTGAACAAGGATTTGATCATAAACAACAAGGTTATTAAAACACAGCTTTCAGACACAAATGATTTGTTTATTTGGCTGGAAAATGGAATCTGTGTACAAATATTTATTTCGAATTCTTGTCCTCATTATGTAATAGACCGTGAACAGTGGAGAATTTTTAAACGCGGTGGCATAGACATTCCGCATACGGTAGTATATTCTCAAACTATTCAAGATGAGTAAAATGAACCCCGACAGAAAATCTGTCGGGGTTTTGTCATATTTATAGAAAATATTTTTTGATATATCGCTTTCGGTTAAATGCTGTGCACACAAATCAACCGATGAATTTACCGTCTTTGAATTCGCCGTCTTGAACATCTCCGTTTGCATAACGATAAGTACCGCGACCATTATATTTGTCGTCCTTAAATTCACCCTCGTAAACGTCTCCGTTGGCGCAACGAAGCGTGCCATATCCGCAACGCTTGCTTTTTTCATATTCCCCTTCGAAAATATCTCCGTTGGTATAGCGAAGAGTGCCGTGTCCGTTAGCGGTGTCATCTTTGAATTCACCCTCAAATACGGCTCCGTTAGCATAATGAATCGTGCCGTGACCGTTGCGTTTACCGTCTTGGTATTCTCCCACGAAAATACCGCCGTCAGCATAGCGAAATGTTCCGCGTCCCTGACGCTTGCCGTCTACATATTCACCTTCAAAAACTCCTCCGTTTGCGTGACGGTAAATACCGTGACCGTTGCGTTTGTCGTCTTTGAATGAGCCATTGTAAACATCTCCGTTTGCATAACGGAAAGTGCCTTGACCGTTATAGTTGCCGTCTTCAAAATCACCTTCGTAAACATCTCCGTTCGCATAGCGAAATGTTCCGCGTCCTTGGCGCTTGCCGTTTTTATATTCGCCCTCAAAAACATTTCCGCCTGCGTGACGGTAGACACCGTGGCCTTCTCGCTTGTCGTCTTTGAATGAGCCATTATAAACATCTCCGTTCGCATAACGGAAAGTGCCTTGACCGTTATATTTGCCGTCTTCAAAATCACCTTCGTAAATATCTCCGTTCGCATAGCGGAATGTTCCGCGTCCCTGGCGCTTGTCGTTTTTATATTCGCCCTCAAAAACACTTCCGCCTGCGTGACGGTAGACACCGTGGCCTTCTCGCTTGTCGTATTTGAATTCACCCTCGAAAACATCACCGTTGGTATAATGAAACGTACCGTGACCGTGCATTTGATTTGCTGAATTTACATGACCTGTATATGTATTGCCATTGTTGAAAGTAATTGTTTTTGTGGGAACTTGCGTCTGCGGTTGTTCTTTTGCCGATTCTTCATTTTTTGATGTGAAGGCAGTTATTCCGTCGGATTCGTAGAATTTTTCGTAAAAATCATTCTCAATGCTGTACTTATGTTTGAAGATTGACTGTATGCGGTTCATTCGCATAGCCATACCGCTTGTCAGTGTAACATCCTCCAAATAGACCAATACACTTTTTTTCGAAAGGTCGCGGGCATATTTAAGCTCGTCCTTGCAATTATTGGAGTTGAGATAATTGTCAGAAATAAATGCAATAAAATATCCGCATTTGATAATGCTTTCTGCAATAGTTTCATCCCACTCCGTTCCGGGATCTATACCCTCATCGAACCAGACACGGTATCCGTCGGCTTGCATTCTGGAAATAATGGGATAAACAAGGCTGTGGTCTTTGTGGGCGTAACTTATGAAAATATAAGGTTCATGACCCTTATAAGAATGAATCTTCAACATTGTTTGCGGTTACCTTTCTTCGCATAAATACGGTTTAAGCTACTGTATATTATCTATAATCCAAAAACGTTTATATACTGTTATAAAATTATACTATCAAAGCCGAATAATGTCAAGGATAAATGATAAAATGCGGTAAGAAAAACTGAACATTTTATATATGATATATAATAAATGAAAACGGACTTAAAACGGTAGCAGCAAGCCGATCTGCGGAAGATTTATAAAAAAACATCGGATAACCTTACGGTCACCCGATGTTTTTTATTCAATAAATATATCAGATTAAACATGCCAAACAGCAATGATATTACTCGTTTTAGTTTTATGTTAAATATATTTATTAAAGCACTAAGGCTGTTAGGACTTATTTTGCGTAGTCCACCGCACGGCTTTCACGTATCATATGGATCTTGATCTGTCCGGGATACTCAAGCTCACTTTCAATCTTTTTAACGATCTGTCTTGCGACTACGATCATCTGTTCGTCATTAACCTCTTCGGGTTTGACCATTATGCGGATCTCACGTCCCGCCTGAATTGCATAAGACTTATCAACTCCGCCGAAGCTCTTTGAAATTTCTTCAAGCTTCTGCAGACGCTTGATGTAGTTTTCGAGGTCTTCACGTCTTGCACCGGGACGAGCCGCTGAAATTGCATCAGCCGCCTGAACAAGCACTGCAATAATTGTCTGTGCCTCGACATCGCCGTGGTGCGCTTCGATTGCGTGAACGATCTCTTTGTTTTCTTTATACTTTCTTGCGATGTCAACACCGATCTGAACGTGTGAGCCTTCGATCTCCTGTGTCATTGCCTTACCGATATCGTGCAAAAGTCCCGCACGCTTTGCAAGGTTCACGTCAACACCGAGCTCCGATGCCATGATACCTGCAAGGTAAGCAACCTCCATAGAGTGATTCAGTACGTTCTGACCGTAGCTTGTACGGTATTTAAGTCTTCCGAGAAGTCTTACAAGCTCGGAATTGATTCCGTGGATGCCCGTTTCAAATACAGCGCGTTCACCCGCCTGCTTAATTGCAACGTCCACCTCACGTTTCGATTTTTCGACGGTCTCCTCGATCCTTGTGGGATGTATTCTGCCGTCTGAAATAAGCTTTTCAAGTGTAAGGCGCGCAACCTCACGTCTTACGGGGTCAAAGCTTGAAAGAGTTATGGCTTCGGGTGTGTCGTCAATAATGAGGTCAACACCTGTGAGAGTTTCTATCGTTCTGATATTTCTGCCCTCACGTCCGATTATTCTACCCTTCATTTCATCGTTGGGAAGTGCAACTACCGAAACAGTAGCTTCCGCAACATGATCTGCCGCACATTTCTGGATAGCCAAGGAAATGATGTTCTTTGCCTTTGTTTCTGCTTCTTCCTTGAACTGCGCTTCGATTTCTCTGATCTTTGCGGCTTCCTCGTGACGGACTTCCGCTTCGATCTTTTCAAGTAATTCTGCTTTTGCTTCTTCCGCTGTGAGACCTGCGATCTGTTCAAGCTTTTCCTTTTGCGCCTGCTTGATCTTCTCGATCTCATCCGTCAGCTCCGTATTTTCACGGATCTTTTTATTAAGCGTCTCTTCTTTTTTCTCAAGTGATTCGTACTTTTTGTCAAGCGCTTCTTCTTTGGCAACTGCCCTTGATTCAAGACGGGACACTTCTTTTCTGCGTTCCTTGATATCTCTGTCAGCTTCGGTCTTTTGGCGAAGAATTTCTTCCTTCGCTTCTATCAAAGCTTCCTTTTTCTTCGTCTCAGCGGTTTTTGCCGCTTCGTCGATTATCTGCTTTGCCTTTTCTTCAGCAGAGCCGATAGCCGCTTCAGCAACCTTTTTGCGGTAAACTATACCTATAACGATACCGAGAGCAAGGAATACAACGGAACAAACAACAGCTATGATTATTCCTGTTGTTGTCATAATTCCAACAATTACCTCCTTTTCTGTAAAATTTTAAATCAATGGGTGAGATATGTAATATACCTCACCCATTATTATAATAAAAACTATTTGTTTTGTCAACAGTAAAATAAGGCAAAATGTGTGTTTTTTTATAAATTTTGCACATTACTGCATTATTTATTGCTAAAATCGAATGGCAAAGTTATCTCTTTTGTACCTTCGTACTCTTTTATGTGGTGTTTTACGCCGAGTTCATCCATCCAATTTCGAGTGATTATCGTTTTAAAGGTGTGGGTGTTGTAGCCGCCGCCCGCATCGTTATCCCAGAGCCATTTGGGCGTCGTCCACAGACACATTTTCGGCTGAACAGCCTTGTAAAAATCAAAATTAACACCGTTCTGACCGTGGTGCGCCATCTGCACAATGTCGCATTTAAGCTTTTCGGGGGTGTGCATTTGCAAAACGCGGTTGCCTGCTTCTTCGGCAAGATCTCCCAAAAACAGCACTTTTTGTCCTTCCGCCCTCATTATGAATGCCATAGAAGTGTTGTTGATGAGGTCATATTCAAACTTGTCCTCACTGACGTAAAGTATCTCAAATTCGACGTTGTCAACCGATATTTTGTCACCGACTTCTGCAACACGCACGGCATCACCGAGCATTTTTTCAATAAGGTCCGTGCTTTCTTTTGCGTATGCGGGCGCTTGTACTTTATTAAAAAAGTCATCGTCTATAAGATGCCAGACGATCTGCTTTATTTCAATCTTTTCAAAGCTGCTTTTCATTATTTCCCCAAGTGCATCTGCATGGTCGGTGTGGCTGTGAGTGATAAACCAGCAGTCAACCGTTGGTTTTTCACCGTTTGTCAGCGAATAAAGAAAATCAAGAAGCGAACACGCGTCCCCCGTGTTTCCGCCGTCAACGACGACGAGCTTACCGTTTTGCGTTCTGATGACGTAAGACATCATCTGAATGGGCGTTGCGGAATGTATCTGATAAAGTGATGTACTCATTTTAAAAACCTCTCTTTCACATAAAACTGTACCACAAATTATTCCAAAAGTCAATGATGTAAACTTGACAAAAAAAACGATTGGGTATATAATCTCTTTTGAAGAAAGGCGGAAATTATGAAGATAACAGACATACACTCACACACGTATTTCAGTGCTTGCGGCGCTGACAGGCACGAGGATATAATCGAAGCGGCAATAAACGGCGGAATTGATGTGTTCGGCATTTGCGACCATTGCTACGGAATAGGCGACAGACGCGAGGAATATTGCCGGATAATATACGAAATGAAGGAAAAATACAAGGGCAGAATAAAGCTTTTATGCGGTATTGAAATTGCGACCGTGCCTGGACTCGGCGTGTACGATCCGGAAAATCTTTTGCCCGAATTTGAATACTGTCTTATCGAGCATATCGACCGCCCCGAAAGCACCGTCGGCGAGGGCATATTTGAATACGTCAAGCGTTTCCCGTGCAAAACGGGAATTGCCCACACGGACCTTATAGGTATGGCGAAAAACAAGGGTTACGATCCCACGGAATTTTTGCACAAATTTGCAGAGGCGGATATTTTCTGGGAGATGAACGTCAATTATGACAGCATCCACGGATTTAATGAGCACGAATATACGCTAAAATTTCTCGGAAACCGTGAAACACAAAAGATCGTGCGTGATTCGGGAATCAAACTCACGGTAGGCTTTGACGGCCACCGTGTCTACGATTATGCACCCGAAAGAGTACGCACGATGAATGAATTTATTGCAAATAACGGCTTTAATATTCAGGAATTTTAACGTTATTTACTTCTCAATTTTTGAAAAAACTCGGAAAGAAGCGACATCGCTTCTTTTTCCATTATACCCCCGATAACCTCAGGGTGATGATTGAATGAAAATTCGTTCAGATCGGCAACAGAGCCGAACGCACCTGCCTTTGTGTCGGGAGCGCCGTAAAAGACACGGTCAAGCCTTGCGTTTATTATTGCCCCTGCGCACATAACGCACGGCTCAAGCGTTACAAAAATGTCGCATCCGCACAGTCGCCATCCGCCAAGTGTCTTACAGGCTTTGTCAATGGCGGATATCTCTGCGTGATGAAGCGCATTTTTTTCGCTTTCTCTTGTATTGTGTCCTGCGGCAATAATTTTTCCGTTTTTGACGATGACAGCCCCGACGGGAACTTCGTTTTTTACAAGTGCCTTTTCCGCCTCGGAAAGGGCATTTTTCATAAAAAATGATATTTCTTCATAGGTATAAGCCATAATTACCTCATTTAAAGCGGTTTTACCGCAAGTATTGCGAACAATAAACAAACGGCGGCGTATGCTGTGACAGTGAAGGATACCTTGCAAAAAGAGAGTTTTTCTCTGAAATATCCGTTTTTATAAAGAATTACACCGCATATTACACCTAAAGGAACGATAAACAAGCTGTATAATAAAAACTGCGTAAGTGTGAAGTATATTCCGATGTATGAAACGATAAACGCCGAAAGGTTATTCAAAAAATGCATCAGCACGGCAAAGGCAAGCGAGCCTGATTTTACCGTGAAATATCCGAAAATACCGCCGCACAAAAACGCAAACGGTATCTGCATAAGGTTTGCGTGGAAAAGAGCAAACACAAGGGCGGAAAACAGTACAGCACCGCTTTTTCCGTACGGCAACATCATACCGAGAATGTGTTTCCTCATCAGTATTTCTTCAAGTAACGGCGGTAAAATAACAAGGTGTATAAATGATATTATTATCGACGGTGTATCGCTGTATATCGGAAAGTCGGCGGAAATGCCGTAACCGAGGCGAGCGAATACTTCTGATATCACAAATGAAAGCAAATTGCCGATATAAATTGCGCACAGCGTGAAAACGATACACCAAAAAGGCTTTTTGGGGAATCTGCACGATTGCTTTTTTATCGGCTTTTGGCATACGGAAAGAAAAATTATCGGTACTGCCATTGACACACCGTATGCGACGGCTGAAAAAAGTGCAGATGTATCGGGGGCGAAAAGTGCAAAAATCATCTGGCAAAGGATAAAAAGATAAAGTGAAAGCACAACTGTATTTTGTTTTTTATACAAATTATCAACTCCTTTGTCAATATATGACCATTGTACATCACTATTCAAAAAAAATCAACACTTATTCACAAAAAATCAAAAAAATCAAACTCTAAAACGATAATTTTTGCAAAAACTGTGCAAGGTGCATAAAAATGCGTTGAGATTTTTGTGTATATCAACGGCGGCGAAATGATACAATAATGGGCGGAAAAGCTTGATTT
Organism: Eubacteriales bacterium; assembly: GCA_045652135.1. Classification (GTDB taxonomy): domain Bacteria; phylum Bacillota; class Clostridia; order Oscillospirales; family CAG-272; genus RGIG7213. The sequence continues at coordinate 8,522 of JAZRTS010000185.1, forward strand.
GTTTAAAAAAAAGTTGTAAAATGATGAGTGCATGTGAAAAATATCAACTGATAACACGTTTTAACGGAGAATTTAATGAAGAAGATAAGAAGAACGGCAGAAAGGGTATACGAATGCGTACTTGCAAACCCGATTGAAGCCGTAAAAATAGCGGCGGTCACGTTGCTCGGCTGTGTATGCATGGCATATATGTGCTATATGTGTACGTTCAATGCCGTGACGGTTGCGTATGCAGACGGTGAGCGCATAGGTGTTGTTAATTCATCAGATGTGTTTGCGCCCGTTATGCAGGCGTCAAACGATGCGAGTATTATAACGTATCCTCCCGCAAAAGAACCGAACGTTACGTTTGAGGTGAGCCTTGAAAGAGATGCGCAGCCTCTTTCGCAAAAGCAGATATACGAAAAAGTCTACGATATTGCAACAGACGGCTACCGTGAAATGTATGGGTTGTACGTTGACGGTAAATTTGCCGCGGCAAACGAAGACAAAGGTACGCTTGAGCAGATAGTGAAAACCGTTGAGGATTCAATAAAAGCTCAGGGCGGTGACGGTGTGCGTATCACGTCGTCGGTCGAAGTGAAAAAAATATACTGCGCAGGCGAATATGCGCACGGTGCAGACAGAATTTTAGCGCAGCTTTCCGGCGGAATATCGTATACGGATGATTCGGCGCAGGACGTACTCGATGTATTTTTCCAGGATGATGCGGACAAATCGTTTGCTCCTAATATTTCGGATTCAAATACCTCGTCTGAGATAACCACCAATTTTGACGTACAGGCACAGACGAAGTATATCACGGTGAACGAGGGTATACAGTACGAAACCGTATACGAAGAAACGGAAAAATATTACGAAGGCGTTTACATAAAGAAAAACGACGGTAAAAACGGTGTAAAGACCGTAATATATGAGATAAAATACGAAAACGGTAAGGAAATTTCACGTACACCCGTTGAAGAAAACGTGGCAGAAGAACCCGTAAATAAGGTCGTTTATATGGGCGTTAAGGAAAAGCCCAGAACAGCGTCCGTGGGTGAGTTTATCTGGCCGCTGCAAAAGGGTAAGTACACCATTTCAAGTCACTTCGGATACAGAGATTTCAGCGCAACGGGCAATTTCCATGCCGCGCTTGACCTTGCCGCTGACAGAGGCGTGACGGTTATGGCGGCAGACGGCGGCCGTGTTATTGCCGCATACACTCACAGAAGCTACGGTATACACGTCGTTGTACAGCACGATGACGGTACCAAGACGCTTTATGCGCATATGTCAAAGTGCGTAGTATCAGAGGGTGACAGAGTATATCAGGGTCAGAAGATAGGCGAGGTAGGTTCAACGGGATTTTCCACGGGAGACCACCTGCATTTCGAGGTCATAATCGGCGGTAAGCAGGTTGATCCCGAAAAGTATCTGCCCAAGAGATGAATTTCACGATAAACCGTTCTGTTTTCGGGACGGTTTATTTTTGTTGACATTTTATAAAAACGTGGTATAATAATACTGTTATAAAAACGAAAGGAAAAACAATGACATACGACGTAATAATAATAGGTGCAGGCCCCGGAGGTATTTTTTCGGCTTATGAGCTTGTAAAGAAAAACCCTGTGTTAAAGGTTGCGGTTTTTGAAGCGGGACACGCACTCAACAAACGCAAATGCCCTATAGACGGTGATAAAATCAAGACTTGTATAGGCTGTAAAAGCTGTTCTATAATGAGCGGCTTCGGCGGTGCAGGTGCATTTTCTGACGGCAAATATAATATAACGAACGATTTCGGCGGTACGCTTTACGAATATATAGGCAAAAAGCACGCGCTTGAGCTGATGAGATATGTTGATGACATCAATATGCAGTACGGCGGCGAGGGAACGAAGCTTTATTCAACGGCAGGCTCAAAGTTCAAGAAGCTTTGCGTTCAGAATGATCTGCACTTGCTTGATGCATCCGTGCGCCATCTGGGAACGGATATAAACTATATCGTGCTTGAAAATATGTACGCATACCTTAAAGAAAAGGTTACGTTCTTCTTCGATACACCCGTTGAAACGCTGTCAACCGTTGACGGCGGATATAAAATAACGTGCCAAAACGGTGACTATACGTGTAAATACTGTGTTGTTTCCGTCGGACGAAGCGGAAGCAAATGGATGGAAAGCGTTTGCCGTGACCTTGATATCGAGGTGAATTCAAACCGTGTGGATATCGGTGTAAGAGTTGAGCTTCCGGCAGAGGTATTTTCACACCTGACGGACGAGCTTTACGAAAGTAAGATAGTCTACAGAACGAGCAAGTACGGCGACAAGGTCCGCACATTCTGTATGAACCCCAAGGGCGCTGTCGTTAACGAAAATACGAACGGAATAATCACCGTTAACGGCCACAGCTATGAGGACCCCGCAAAGCAGACGGAAAACACGAACTTTGCCTTGCTTGTTGCAAAGCATTTTTCAGAGCCGTTTAAAGATTCAAACGGCTATGCCGAATCTATCGCAAGGCTCAGCAACATGCTCGGCGGCGGTGTTATATTACAGCGCTTCGGCGACCTTATAAGAGGGCAGAGATCAACACCGAGCAGAATAGAGGAATCGTTCGTGACTCCCACGCTCAATGCAACACCGGGAGATTTGAGTCTTGTGCTTCCAAAGCGTATACTTGACGGAATAATCGAGATGATATACGCACTGGATGAAATAGCGCCGGGTACTGCAAACGACGACACGCTTTTGTACGGTGTTGAGGTCAAATTCTATAATATGGAAGTGTCTGTTGATAAAAACCTGCAGACGAAATATGACGGACTTTACGTTATCGGTGACGGAAGCGGTATCACACACTCACTTTCCCACGCATCTGCAAGCGGTGTGTACGTGGCAAGAAGAATTGCTGAATAAATTATTTCAATTTGAAATGTACGGCGGGGACTCCCGCCGTATTTTATTATTTATATATAATAATATTGACAATGTTAATAGTTAGTGATATAATACCAAATGTCGATTATTGTTTTTTTATGTGAAAAAGGAGACAAAAATGCATATAGTTGATAATGCGGTAATTATGGCGGCCGGAACGTCAAGCCGTTTTGCACCGCTTTCATATGAAATGCCCAAGGCGCTTATCACCGTCAAAGGCGAGGTGCTTATTGAAAGGCAGATACGTCAGCTCAAGGAAGCGGGCATCGATGAAATATATATCGTCACAGGATACAAAGCGGAGATGTTTTCTTACCTTGAAGAAAAATTCGGTGTTAAGCTCGTACATAATCCCGACTTTCTGACGAGAAACAACAACGCAAGCATTTATGCCGTCAAGGATATACTTAAAAACTCATATATTTGCTCGGCAGATAATTATTTTTCCGAAAACCCGTTTGAAAAAGAGGTGTCGGACTGCTATTATTCGGCAGTTTATGCCGACGGGGCAACAAAGGAATGGTGTATGGAGTATGATGAAAACGACACTATTCGTGATGTTAAAATAGGCGGTGAGAATGCCTGGTATATGCTCGGCCACGTTTTCTGGTGTGAGGATTTTACAAAGAAATTTCTTGAAATCCTGCGGTCTGATTACGATAAGCCCGAAACGGCAGATCTTTTGTGGGAAAGCATTTACATAAATAACATAGACAGCCTTGAAATGAAGATAAGAAAATACAAGGACGGCGTTATTTTTGAGTTTGATACGCTTGATGAACTTCGTGAGTTTGATGAAAGTTATATAAACGACACACGCTCGCAGATTTTAAAAAGCGTTTCTTTGTCGCTCGGATGTAACGAAAGTGATATAAAATCCGTCTTATCATATAAGGACGGAACAAATGCCGCAGGCGGCTTCACATTCGTTTGCAAAGGCAAAAAATACAAATACTCATACAGCGAAAAAATATTGAAGGAGAATTGAAAGTGGAAAAAGCAGAAAACACAGCAGTAAAAGAGCTGCTTTACAAGGTTCTTAAAACAGATGATTACAGCGCAATTTCCCGTATGGGTGGACTTACAAACCGCACGTATAAGGTGACCGTTAACGGTGATGACTACGTTGTGCGTATTCCCGGAGAGGGAACAGAGGAGCTTATAAACCGCCGTGACGAGATGGTAAGCACGCGCCTTGCGTGTGACCTCGGCGTTGATGCCGAGCTTCTTTACTTCGGTGACGACGGCTCAAAGGTGACAAGATACATAAAGGATGCCGTCACGATGTCAAGCGAAACGCTGAAAGATGATGAAAATATAAAGCGTATGGCGGACATCTTCAAAAAGGTACATACATCGGGTGTCAACACGGGCGTACCGTTTGAGGTGTTTGAAATGGCAAGCGGCTACGAAAAGATAATTTCCGACAATAACGTACCGATGTATGACGATTACAACGAAATAAAACAGCACGTTATGGCTGTAAAAACGGAAATTGATGCGCTTATAGGCGCCGATAAGGTGCCGTGTCATAACGATCCGCTTTGCGAAAACTGGGTGCTGGGCACGGACAGAATGTACCTTATCGACTGGGAATATGCAGGAATGAACGACGGTATGTGGGACGTTGCCGATGTTTCCATCGAAGCAGGCTTTGACGGTGCGTGCGACGAAAAGCTTTTGACGGCGTACCTCGGACGTACACCCGACGAGAAGGACAAAAAGCACTTTTTGGCAAGCAAAATATACGTTGACTATCTGTGGACTCTGTGGGCGAAAACGAGAGTGCCGTATGACGGACAGCCTATGGAGGACTGGGCAACGGAAAGATACACACGTCTTAAAGGCTTCATCAAAGAATATATGAGTATAAACGGAGGGAACAAATAATGGCAGCAGGAATTATTGCAGGTATCACCTGGGCGATAGCCTCTTACATTCTTACACTCGCAACGGGAATGGAAGCGTTTTCGGCAGAATCGCTTTTATTCGTTACGTTCATAAGCACATTCATACACGATGCTTCGTCCGCTATCTGGGCGACAGCATACAACGGTGTCAGAGGGAACCTTAAAAACGTATGGCACGCTCTGACAAAGACAAAAAGCGGTAAATGGGTAGTCGTTGCCGCAGTTATCGGCGGCCCTGTCGGTATGACAGGCTACGTTATGGCGCTTACTTATATGGGCGCATCTGTCGGTGCTGTTGCAAGTGCCGTGTTCCCTGCAATAGGCGCAATACTCGCTTACATTTTCCTTAAAGAAAAGATGAAATGGTATCAGTGGGTGTTCCTCATATTCACGCTGTTGGGTGTTTACGGTCTCAGCTACTCACCTGAGCTTGACATACAGAACTTTGCCCTCGGTATTGTCGGTGCGGCTATGTGTGCATTCGGCTGGGGTATCGAAGCTGTCATTCTTGCAAAGTGCCTTACAGACCCCGAGGTCAAGGACGAATACGCTTTGCAGATACGTCAGACGACGTCGGCTCTTACATATGCCGTGATCATTCTCCCCGTTATCAAGGGCTGGGGCTTTACGGCAAACCTTTTCACATCCGACACAAAGTGGCTTATTCCCACGATAGTTATAGCGGGACTTTTTGCAACGCTTTCATATCTTTACTACTACAAGGCAATTTCTCAGATAGGCGCATCAAAGGCTATGGCGCTCAATGTTACGTACTGTGCGTGGATAGCGGTTATTCCGCTTGCACTCGTTATTTTCGGCGGTGCGATGCCCACGTTCAGCGTTCTTCAGATAATATGCACGGCGGTCGTACTTGTTTGCGGTATATTTGCCGCCGCCGACTTCAAGGAGATATTCAAAAAAAGCGAATGATAATTTCAAATTGAATTCGATTTGAAACGGGCGGTCGGGGACGTCCGCCCCTACATATAAAAAATGAAATGCTATTCGTTTTGAACGAATAGCATTAAATTTGAAACGGAGAAAATTATGCTGTTGTATATTGACCCCGGCACGGGGAGTATGCTTTTTACAATTTTAATAGGTATTATCGGTGCAAGTATATTCTCTTTGAGAATGTTCTTTATCAAATTTCGTTTCCGTCTCGGCGGAGGAAGCGCAAAGACGGATATGAACAAGATACCCGTTGTTATATTTTCGGACAACAAAAGGTACTGGTCGATATTTGAGCCTATATGCCGCGAGCTTGACAAAAGGGGCATCGACACCGTTTATATGACGATGTCGGACGATGACCGAGCGCTTGAAAGCACGTTTGAGCACGTAAAGGCTGAATTTATAGGCAAGGAAAGCCGTGCGTTTATGAAGCTGAATTTTTTAAACGCTTCGATAGTTCTTTCAACTACGCCGGGACTTGAGGTTTATCAATGGAAAAAATCAAAGCTTGCAGACTTTTACGTGCATATTCCGCACGCGGCAAGCGAAATAACACTTTACAGAATGTTCGGCATAGACTATTACGACGCAATACTTTTGTCGGGTGAATATCAGGCGGAAGACGTCCGTGCACTTGAAAAGCTGAGAGGACTTCCCGAAAAGGAGCTTGTCAAGGTAGGCATACCCTATATGGACGAAATGGTAAAAAGATTGCAAAAAGAGGGAAGCGCAGAACGCAAAAGCGAAAACCGCACCGTGCTTCTTGCGCCCTCCTGGGGTAAAAGCGCCATTTTAAGCGTGTACGGCGGAAAAATACTCGACGTGCTTCTGAATACGGGCTATAACGTCATAGTCCGTCCTCATCCGCAGTCATTCACCTCGGAAAAGGAAATGCTGGATAAGCTGATGGCAGAATATCCCGAAAGCGACAGACTGCAGTGGAACAGAGATACTGATAACTTTGGTGTACTTTCGCGCTCAGATATACTTATCTCCGACTTTTCGGGTGTCATATTCGACTTTACGCTCGTTTACGATAAGCCCGTTATATACACCGATCCCGATTTCGATTTAAGCCCGTACGATGCGTGGTGGCTTGATAAGCCGCTTTGGACGGCATCGGCGCTTCCGAGGATAGGTCAAAGGCTGACTGACGAAAATATGAACGACCTTAAAAACGTGATAGACGCCTGCCTTGAAGACCCCAAATATGCAGAGGGCAGACGGCAGGTAAAATCTGAAACGTGGGAGTGTTTCGGTGAAGGTGCTGTACGTACAGCCGATTATATAGAACAAAAATTAAACGAACTTACGAAGAAAGGGGAGGAGAAAAGATAATGTCATTCTGGTCAATTATTGAAACGGTGTTTTTGGGACCGCTTAAACTGATATTTGAAATAATTTTCAGAAATGCCAACAATATTATCGGTAACCCCGGTATTGCCATAATATTTTTGAGCCTTATGATGAACATACTTGTTCTGCCCCTTTACAGACGTGCAGATGAAATGCAGGAGCGTTCACGCGACATCGAAGCAAAGCTTTCAAAGGGCGTTTCTCACATCAAAAAAACATTCTCGGGTGACGAGAGAATGATGATGCTGCAGACGTATTACAGACAGAACAACTACAAGCCGACAAATGCGCTCAACGGCTCCGTGTCGCTTTTGCTTGAAATTCCGTTTTTTATGGCGGCATATCAGTTTTTGTCGGGACTTACGGTGCTTCAGGGTGTTTCCTTCGGGCCTATAAAGGACCTCGGCGCACCCGACGGTATGCTCGTTATAGGCGGACTTGCAATAAACGTCCTGCCCATACTTATGACACTTATAAACGTCATTTCAAGTGCAATTTACTTAAAGGGCTTTCCGCTTAAAACGAAAATACAGCTTTACGCAATGGCGGCATTTTTCCTTGTGTTCCTTTACACATCGCCTGCGTGTCTTGTATTTTACTGGACACTCAACAATCTTTTCTCACTTGTAAAAAATATTTTCTACAAGATAAAAAATCCTCAAAAGGTTTTGCGCATCGGTCTTTCCGTTGTCGGAATCGTATGCTTTATTGCATTCTTCACATCGGCTGATGCCAAGGCTGAGCTTAAAAATGCATATCTTGCGCTTGCATTTTTGTTACAGCTTCCGCTGTTACTTCACGTTATAAAAATGAATATAAGCATCAAGCCGAAGGAAAAGCAGTATACACCTAACCGACTTTCATTTATCCTTGGCGGTGTGTTTTTGACGGTGCTCTTGGGCGTGCTTATACCGTCTGCGTTTATCGCATCATCTCCGCAGGAATATATTGACACATCGTATTTCCACAATCCTCTTTGGTATGTTTTGCGTACCGTTTGTATGGCAGGCGGATTCTTCCTCGTTTGGTTCGGGGTGTTCTACTGGCTTGCAAGCCCTAAAGGAAAAGTCATATTCGAAAGGCTGATGTGGGTGCTTTCGGGTGTTACTGTTGTGAACTATATGTTCTTCGGAACGGACCTCGGTGTTATTTCCCCCACGCTTCAGTACGAAAACGGTGTCAGCTTCGGCATCCTTGAGCAGTGGATAAACGTGCTTATCGTGGTCATTCTGTGCGCACTTCTCGTTTTCTGCTGTGTTAAATTCAAGCGCATAACATCAACCGTGCTTTTAACGGCAATTATTGCCGTAGGAGGTATGGCGGCGGTGAACGTTTCGGCAATAAACAC
>JAZRTS010000186.1:0-8060 GCA_045652135.1 Eubacteriales bacterium
AAAGAGGGAAGACGTGCAAGCGTAACCTTTGATATCGATTACTATCTCAATCAGAATCCTGACCTTAAAACGGCATTCGGTACTGACCGTCAGGCAGCAATGGAGCACTTTTTGCATATGGGATATAATGAGGTAAGAGCAGTTGCTCCCTATGAGGACATAGGTGACGGATTTATAGCATCCATTGATATGGTATCGGCAAATCTATCACTCGGACTTTCGGGAACGAATGTTGTAACCGTAGATGCCTCCAATAAATCAAGAGCATGGCGCTTCAAGCGTAATTCGGACGGAAGCTATACTATCACGAATACGGACACAAATGCGGTTCTTGACATCTACGCAGGCTCCAATCAATCGGGAGCAAATGTTAATGTGTATGATTCAAACGGAAGTGATGCGCAAAAGTTCTTTATCCATAAAACTCTTGACGGATATTATGTGTTAAGACCTAAATGTTCGGCGTATGCAGTTGTTGATATTGCAGCAGGCTCAACAAAGGCGGGCGCAAATGTACAGATATATGAATCAAACGGAACGACAGCGCAGAAATTCAAAATAACGACCTTGTTTACCGAGGCCGATATGAGCTTGTCGCTGAAAGCAGGCTCGGGCTTGAAATTGTCAAAATCGAATTCAGAGAATTTTGTGCTTGGTATAAATCCCGGTACATCAGCATCAAGCGTGGCATCAAAGTTTGAAGGTCCCTGCACGGTACACGATATGAGTGGAAACTCTAAAACAACGTCTGCTGTACGTACGGGCGATACGGTAAGAAAAATTATCAACGGAGTTGAGGCGGTACGTGCAACGCTTATCGTTGTAGGTGATACGAACGGTGACGATATTATAAACGGCCGTGACATTATTATTGCTAAAAAGGCACTCCTTGAGATTGATTCGACGTGGTATCCGATGGCGGCGGACATAGACCTTGACGGAGTTCTTGAGCAAAGTGACATCGAAATGCTTGCAGATCTTATAAATTGATTCCTGTAAAAATGAAACAGAGACTCTTTGAAGAAAGATGTCTCTGTTTTTCTGTGTAAAAAGGGCAGGCTCATTTAGGAATTGCTTCCTGAATGAGTTGCCCCATATTTTTTATTTACTTTCCTTTGCTATTTTTTCTTCAGAGTCCTTTTTGAGCTGTGCCCTTAAATTTTTAGTCCATTCAGACCATTGGCAGTTTTGCTCACCGTAGATAAGATTTTCTGTGTATTCAAGCGGTATCCACGTTGAAATATCCGCTTCGTTGTGCGATACAACAGCTTCCATATTGTCAAGAGCCTTGAAAAGCTTGGCTTCGTTTGTTTTCATCTCATTCATTTCTAAAAACAAAGCGGACAATTCTCCGGCTGTCTTTTCGGGAAGCATAGAAAGCAGGGAATTTATCGCATCTTCTTCCTTGCTTTCGTCATTTTCCGTTTTTAAAAATGACGGTATATCGCCTGTTATGGCTTCGCCGAAATCGTGTATAAGACACATTTTTATAAGCTTGTTTATGTCAAGCGTCGGATATTCATCTGCACAGAGCAATGCCATTACAGAAAGCCGCCACGAATGCTCCGCAACGCTTTCTTGCTTTCCGCTTGTTGTCCACGAATGACGTGTGTTGCATTTCAGCTTTTCTATCTTGCCCAGAAAATCAATAAATTGTCTTGCTTCCATTTTTCCTCCGTATCAAACGGTACTTAGTGCGTTTTTTTATTCTTTTTGTCTATAAGTGAAATGATATTGTCCGAGAAAAATACAAATGATATCATAATAATGCAGATGATGATGATTACATATGAGCCGGGCGGATATTTGATATATGTTATTGCGTCGCCGAGCTTCGGGATAACCAAGGACGGCACACCGACGATGGATTCCTGCGATATAAGTCCCGGATCGACTTCTTCTGAATGATCTCCCTTTGTGACAAATACGCGCTCGTTTGTTTCGGGGTGAAGTATCGTTTCGTGTATTCTGTGCGTAACAACGACATTATCCGAAAGTTTGAAGGTTATGACATCACCCGCAACAAGTGAATCGATGTCAGCATCCTTTACGTATATCAAAGAGCCTATCGGGTATTCATCCATCGAAGGATCAATAACGGCGTATAGCTTCAAGCCGAGTGCCATTATTGTAAATATGAGCAAAACAGATGCACAAATAACAGCGATAACAGCTATTCTCAAAACCTTTACGGCTGTTTTTAAAAAATTACACATTATTTTCAGTCTGATATTTCAATCTGAAATCTTTTGTCAACGGGATGATCTTCAAATACAGCTCTGTAAGCGGCATCTTTGATCGTTGAAAGGGCGCTTCTCGAGATTCCCGAATTGAATGTAAGATCACGTATGTCATATTTGAAAATGGTGGAGAATATGGTGCAAGCGGCAAGCACACTTCCGTTTTTTGAAGGGTGCGAAAGGTCGGTATCATATATCTCTATATCGGAATTTTCAAATACATCTTTGAATGCAACACCGACAAGTGCAACATCTGCACCGAGTGATTTTGCAATGGCTGTGTAAGCCGCACGGTTTTTCATTTCCATTGTCGCTGTATCTCCGCCGTGAGTGGGAAGAAGGTGATAACCTGTCTTATATCCCCATGTTTCATAGAAAACTATTTGCGCATCGGTGTATCTTTCTATTTTTCTCACTAAAGCACGTGCGCCGTCGAAGAAGCTGCTTGGGTTGTGTGCGGGGTTTCCGCTTTGCTCCTGCAAAACAATAAAGTCATATTTGTTGGCGGATAATTTGTCCTTTACTATGTTGCCGTATTCATCTGTAGAGCTTGCAAACTGAAACAGATAATATCCACCCCTTGTAACGCTGTCAACTTTTACATTGTAACCTGCGGCATCGCATATTGATTTGAAGATAACCTCAGGCATATCGTTGCAGTATGTGTAGCTGTTGCCGATGAAAAGCACGGAATATTCCTTGTCATTCGGTAAAGAAGTGTCGGCGGCTTCCGTTTCGATAGCTTCCGTTTCCTCAGTTTTTTCGGATTCTGCGGCTTGCGTCTGTGTTTCCTGCTCTGATGTGTCGGTGCCTGTGCCGTCAGATGATGTACAGCCCGATACGCACGAAAGAATAAGGGCGGATGATGTTAAAAGCAAAAACAATTTTTTTAAATTCATTTTATACGTTCCTTTTTGTAGGTATATTTTACCATTCAAGGTAAATGGAAAAGATTTATTTTTCTGTTATCCATCTTGCATCTGTGGGTATCTCGATATATTCCGTTTCTGTCAGATATTCGTCTACAATATCGCTGTCCTTTGTCGCAATAAGACGGAACGGACGGACAGAAGTGATGTCTTCTTTGGTGAGTCCCAGACATTTTACAATGTTTTTCATATGAAATCCTTGAATTCCTACGTTGAAGATCGAATCGTCGTCTATCGGTTCACCGTTGAATTTTATAGATTTGACGGTCTTTTCCGATGCTGAAACTACTACCTCCATGCCTTTGGAAAATTGATAAAATTCCGTGTGTACTCCGCCGAATACTTCGGGGCGGAATATGTGGTGTATCATTTTCTTTATATGACATCCTTTGATAGTGATACGGTAAAGCTCATCCCCGAAAGGGTACATTTCAAGCAGATCACCGTATTCAACGATAGGGCCGAATGTTTCATTTCGTAAGCTTCCCGATGCGATTATCGCAAGATCAAGACCGAAATAGTCACGTATAACATCACAGAACAGCTTTCCGACCTCTGTTTCACAGTCGCGTCTCGGATGCGTTATCTGCCTTTCAAGTCTTGTTAAATATCTGCTGTATTTTTGATCCGTTACGTGTTTGTATTTTTGTATAACGCGTTCAAGCGATGTGTCTCTCGGACAGTTGTTTTCGGAAATGTCTATCAGATTCCATTCATAGCTTTGCATTCTGTGAGTGTCGGTGTCGATAATAATATCAAATCTTCCAAGCTTGTTAGCACCTGTCGCCGCTTGAACGATCGGTATTCCGTTTACAATGTACGGCTCATAAAGTGTCGTGTGGCTGTGACCGCCGATGATTATATCAACATTGCTGTCAATATCGAGCATTTTTGCCAGCTTCTTGTCTTCTTCAAAACCTAAATGTGTCAAAAGTACAGTCAGATCAAATTCGGTGTTTCTGTATCTGTTGCAAATTTTGTTTATTTCTTTTGCCGCATTGTGTACATCAACGTAATTTTTAACGGGAGTTCCATCCTCGTCCATCTTCAGAATATCACGTGTGACAACACCGATGAAAAGTATCTTCATTCCGTCTATTTTCTTTACGAAATGAGAACGGAATAAATGCGCACGTGTATTTTTTACGTAGATATTTGCGCTTATTATCGGAAAACGGGCGCATTTTTCTATGAAAAGTAAATGCGGAACGCCGTAGTCAAATTCGTGATTGCCCACACAAGCAATGTCAGGAGACAGCATGTTCATTATTTCTATTGTAGAAAGTCCCTTGTATTCGCTGTCTATTACAGAGCCACGGAGCATATCACCCGCAACAGCGTAAATTACATTATTTTCTTTTTGTCTTGTTTCGTTTATATATCCCGAGAGAAATGATATTCCCCCTATTACCTTGTCGTCAACAACTTCGCACATAAAATCACTGTGCAGATCGTTTGAGTGAAGCAAAGTAAGTTTTTTAAGATTGCTCATATACCACCTTATAAAGATAAAAACTGCGTACAGCACGAAAAATGCACTGTACCCGGTTCTTATAAGTTTATCATAAATTGCGGTATCTGTCAATAATTATTTTATTTTTCCTCATATGCGGTACGTTGATAACTCATTTTGAAAATATTTTTCTGTAATATCAAAAATAATCCGAAATAATACTTGATTTTTTCATCAATGTATGATATACTGCTAAAGTCGGTTGAGAAAATACAATTTTTCGTTCAAGCGAAATGTAACGAAGTGCTCTTTTGACCGGTTCGAAAGGTAGCCACCTCGTCACTTGAAGAAACGCAAAACCTTGCGTATTCTCGGTTTTCTCGGCGCAAGTGCTTGCACTTGGCGCCTGAATGCATTCATTTTTCTTGAATTTTGAGTGAACGCATTTTACCTTCGGCCTTGCAAAAGCCGTGCAAAATTCAAACACAATCAAATACGGAGAGATATCGAAGTGGGGACGTTGCCGAGCGCTGCCGGTGGCAGATGAAGCGAGGCATAAGGGAGTGGCAGCGGTCAAAATTTGGCGAAGCGATGAGCGAAGAAAATTTCGGACACGCTAGCAGGACATAACGGGGCTGACTCGAAAGGTAGCCGAGCTTATCACTCTGCAACTTGCGAAAGCTCTCGTTTTCTCGCAATATCTCCCAAATGCTTCATTTTTCTTGAATTTTGAGTGAACGCATTTTACCATCGGCCTTGCAAAAGCCGTGCAAAATTCAAAAACAACTTTATATGCAGAGGTATCGAAGCGGTCATAACGGGGCTGACTCGAAATCAGTTTGCTGGAAACAGCACGAGGGTTCGAATCCCTCCCTCTGCGCCAAATGCGGTTCAGGACCGCGAAAAGAAGCCGCAGGACATAGGTGTTCTGCGGCTTTATTTTAATTAAATGTTGGGGTTTTACTTTATGGCAGACGGAAAAATCAGACATCAGAATCATATTATAGATTCAAGGGCTATCCAATTTATTCAAAATAAATTGCCCATAGAATGGGTAACGAGGCAAATGAATCCCGACTACGGGATAGATTTGGATTTAGAGTTGTTTGGCTATGAAAACAATAAATGTGTAACACTCGGAGAACATGTATTTTTGCAGGTAAAAGGAACAGAAAGTGCTCAATATGGAAAAGTAAAGCCGTTTGGGAATGCACACAACAAACAGGATGAAGAAATTTTAATTGATGTGTTAAAATTTTCTATCGAAGTTCCATTATTAAAATTAGTCGAGCGTATGGGGAGTGCCATACCTGTTCTATTAATTGTTGTAGACTTAAAAACAGACCAAGCATATCATATATGTTTAAATGATTATATTCGTTTTGTTCTTCCTGATCAATGTCCGAATTTTCGCACACAAAAAACTGTAACTATATATATTCCAATTGAGAATAAGATATCAAACGCTACTTTTATGTGGTATGGAAAACGTCCGAAAATGTATGCTTTGTTCCAAGAAATTTATGCAGTTTCTGATATGTTAGTATTTACATCAAGGGAAGAACAGGTTGCCATAATGAAAGTATTCGTCGACCGAATATTCACATATGATGTATGGAGTATACTTGTATTTTGGGGATATATGGAGCTTTTGTATGGCAAATTATTTGAACTTTATAAACACGATTTAATAAGTGAAGAAGCCAAAACATTTCTCGTGAGGTCGATGGAAGATGGGGATAAATGGGAAGAGCATCTGTTTTATCCTAATCTTATGGAAGAACCCGTAAAAGGATATTTATATGCACAAGTGATCAGCTGCAAGAAGTTTTTAGAATATGCAAGCGCGACATCATGTTGCTTTGAAAATGAGCAACGACATTTGGGATTGCCTACATTAATTAACCAACAGTTAAAAGATGTCGCTGAACTTCTTAAAGACCGCTTTGATTAATCAAAGCGGTCTTGCTTAGTTTAAATTCTCACCCCAACGCTTTACTCATCGCAGCTCCCGTGTCTGCCTTGCTCACGGCATCGAGGTGGCTATAGATGTTTGCCGTTGTGCTCATGTCGCTGTGGCCGAGCCATTCCTGGATCTGCTTCATCGGCACACCTTGGGCAAGGAGCACCGATGCGCACGAGTGGCGCAGGTCGTGGAAGCGTATTTTCTTCAGCTTATGCTTTTTCAGAAGCTGTCCGAAGTGTCCGGTGACGAAGTCGGGATCGTACAGTTTACCAAGGGCATCCACACAGACGTAGTCGGTGTATTCCCCCGAGTACGCCGAGCGCATCACCTTTTTCATCTGCTCCTGCTTCTCGCGGTGCTTTAGCAGCTCCCCTCTGACGAAGGGCTCGAGCGTCAGCGTGCGGTAGGAGGATTTTGTTTTCAGTCTGTCTTTGGCGACGATGCCTTCCTCGGTGGAGTGGACGGTGTGGCGGACGGTCAATGTGTTCTCTGTGAAGTCGATTGCCGACCATTTTAGTCCCACTACCTCGCTTCGCCTGAGCCCATAGTAAGCGGCAAGGAGAATGGGGATATAGATCTCGTCCTCCTTGACAAGCCCAAGCAGATGCTTCACCTCCTCGGCGTTGTAATAGGCGGCGATGAACTGTTCCTTCCTCGGTCGGTTGGCTTGGTCGACGGGGTTGCTCGGTATGATCCGCCGCTTCACCGCATCCTTGAACGCCTTATGGAGCACGCCGTGGTAGCGTTGACTGGTGGAGCCCTTCAGCCCCGCATTACGAAGGTAGGTGTAAAACTCGTTGATCTCATCCCCCGACAGATCCTTGACGGTGAGGTCGAGGGGCGTGAAGAACTCGCGGATGCGCCCGTCGATATAGCGCTTGTACTGGTGGTAGGTCTCCCGCTCAATGTCGTGCTGGTGTCCCTCCAGCCACTCGTCAAGGTAGTCCAGCATCTTGGTATTTGCCAGACGGTTTCGTTCACGCTCAGCGTGAGTCATCGTCTCGGCGAGGTACAGATCTCCCGTGTTATACTTATCAAGTATTTTGTTGAGGAGATACTGCGCCTCTTTTTTGTTGCCCTTCTTTGCTTCAAGGTTCAGCGTGTGCCACTTCGTTTTGCGCTTGCCGTCCACTGCAGGCAGATTGATCACCGCATAGTATTTGCCCTTGTCCTCGGCGAGCCGCCCTGTGATTCTTTTCATATTGTTAAGCCTCCTTTGTAGACTTCTTATTCGAAGCAATGATATGCGAACGCTCCTTCATAGTCCAGAGAGAATCGGGGTTATAAGGGAAAATTATTTGATAATACCGTTCGTTCACCATCATTTCCACAAGCGCAGTCTTGGGAATCAGAATGTTCCGACCGATCTTGATGCTGTCGATGCGCCCCTCGTGGATCAGCTTGTACACGGTGTTCTTGCTGCAATGGAGCAGTCGCACCACGTCCTTCACCTGCATCACGTCGGGCTCCTT
>JAZRTS010000187.1:0-13074 GCA_045652135.1 Eubacteriales bacterium
GGCACTTAATTTTTATGCATCAGACGTATAACTGTCATGCATAATATGTATAAGAAATATTCGCAGATTGTATAAGAAATATTCGCAGATTGTATAAGAAATATTCGCAGATTGTATAAGAGGGTTGCGGTTAGTTATGTGAGTTGCGTATAAAAGAAAGCTGGTCCGAGTGGGTCAGCCTTATACAGAATTTGTATATATTATTTTGATTAGTTTGACTTACACCAGATCAGATAATTTCGCATAACCTCGCCTGTCTCATTATCAGAATAAAAAATCTTGTCGTCCCGGATCAGCTTCGAGATTTTCTGATCTATCTTATTAGCTGGCCGGAGAATGTTCCGCCGCCAATTCGGGCGGGGATCGTGTCCGGTCGTGTAAATAATATCTTGATCAGGATTTTTTAATTCTGTCGTTTTCTTGTGAATGAATGTGAACATCTGCCCTTTGGTTAGTATCACTTCACATTGCAGCGTTTGATCGTCAAACACGATAAAGAATGTAAATAAGATTTCTTTCGGTTTGTACTTAACCGGGCAATGCGGATAAATTTCAATTTCCCACGCGCCGGATGTAATCATCTGCAGCTTGGGATTATCGAACGCAAAATATATATCAGATTGCTTCCCCGCCTTGTTAGGGGTTGTATATTCAACCGCAACGATTAACTTTCCTTCTTCACCGTATTTATATATATCTATGTCGCCCGGCTTCATGTCTTTAATATGTTTTAATCCCATTTCCGCAAAATAAGGGCAATACTTATTTACAGTATTTCCCAGCATAAAGATTTTAACGTCTGTACGGCTTCTAACGATCGTTGAAATGACATTGCAAAATAAGACAAATTCATCCGGCAAGTAAACCGTCCGGGTTAAAAACTCGTCAAAGCAAATGGTTGTAACATCCGGATAACTGGTTGACTTGTCATGCTCCATAGACGTTATTGAAAAGCCATAAGCAAATGGTCGTTCGTGCGTGATCCGGTCGCCGTTCTCATAGCGGCACAAAAACCACTTACTCGCGAAATAATAAACATTGGTCCACTCTCCCCCGGTCAGCTCCTTAATCACTCCGGCCGTCACCAGCGCGTCGAACATCTGCTGCCCGCGCTTTCCGATAAAGTCCTCATTCCAACGCCGGACGATCGCGAGCTGCTTTCCCTGCTCGACAAAGTTTTTAATTCCAAGCTCAAGAACCGCGAACGTTTTCCCGCTGGAACGTTCCCCGAAAATAACATTGTAGTGCGCGTTTGTTTTCAATATTTTGTTTAACCGATAGAATTTTTGTTTAGCCATGTTTCAAATTCCTTTCATTAGTGATATTAAATAGTTATTAAAATCTCCATGTATACTTAATTTATACTCCGCAGGCTCCAAATGGATGCCGGTCTTTTCTTGATAGTTATAAACATTCCCTTGGTAGTCCTCAATCGTCCCGGTTCGCTCCGTGTCAATATAAGTGTGCGTTTGCTTGCCGGACGCGCCCGCCGGGAAGAATAAGCCGTCCTTGAATTGACGAAAGACAGCGTCGTTATCTCCGTATTTATCCAGCAAGTACGGAACCGCGATTTTTTTATTCACGCCGGAAACGGTCAAATGCAGCTCCCCGTCCTGATCTTCATACAAATACCGCTTGGCTCCGAGGGTCTTAAACCGGCGCGCTATGCCCTCGAATTCGAAAATCCCGAGTATTTTAACATCTCCCTTTATAGTTTTAGGGGTCGCGTATGAAAAGGGGATATTTTGCTGATTTAGGGCATATTTTAAGCGTTTTTCGACTTGTTTATTATATTGATCAAAAAACGGTTTGTGCTTTTCATAATTTTGAAATTTAACGCTATCGGTATCTGAGTAAACATAATCTTCCCCGCACGCAATAATTGCTTTGAAGATCGCGCGGCGGCAATAGGCCGTGACGTATAAGCCCCACGGATAATATAAAAACCGCGCCGCTTTACTATTTTCCTTATTAAGGGCCGCTTCAGCGTCCGGCATAACCGGTTCAAGCCAATGATCTGAATATTCGTTAATCTCCCGGATAATAGCCATAACTGCCATACCATAACATGCATTAAGCATCGCCTTAAGAACCATATACTCTGCTTCTTTCCCTTTTACGCCTTTAAGCTCCGTTTTTCCTTTATATAATTCAAGGATTGCAAGCACAAAATCACGCGGCAAAAATCCCCGAATAAACCGATAGAAATTAGAAACGCGAAAAGAATCCCATTGATACAATTTTTTGATTATTTCAAAGTCTACTTCTGTGATTGTTATTTCCACATAATCAGCGCTCACAACCCGGCCGTTATTAATTACCGGATGTTCACATTTTATACATTTGTGGCGGCTAATGTAATTATCATATACATTTTCGCGCGGCCGCAGGTTGTATAGATGAATCGTAAAAATGCAGCAATACAATTCGATATTTTTATTAAATTCTTCCTGTGACATAGTGCTGCAATCGATCTTTTCCGGTGTTCCCATCGGGAACCGGTTCGCGATCATTTCAGCCGGATACGCGCTTGTCAAGTCCATGCTGGCAACGTTTTCTATTTCCCGATTGACACAAAGCGCGTTCGCGTGCGTGAAGCCGCCAGCAAAACCGCGCCGGGCCTGTTCATATAATGGTTTATCCATTGTCAGCCTCTTCATTATGTCTTTATAAGCAAGCGTTTTATGCTTGTCTTTCCTGCCTGTCTCCGGATCATAGAAAACAGCATTCCGGCAAAACTTCCTGACATAACCGGTTTTCGTATAAGGAATATTTGCTATCCCCTCGCAGCGTTCGATTTCTTCCGCGATATACGCCATGACTACTTTACCGTCATTCTGAATATATTTTAATTCTTTTGCTGTCAGCTCCGTTCCAGCGTGCCGGATCAGGTCATAGTTAAGATCACCGGTCATTTTCTTTATTTTATAAGTGAGTAAATTTTCTCCCACTTTCGCAAGCGACAACCCGGAAAGAAGCAACGAACACCGGAACTCAATCCCGGTATCAGTCAAAGCATATAACGGTTTACGACGATCAATAGCAAAGACCTTTTCGAAGTTAAAATGTGAACAAAAAAATGCAAAGTCAAATTGCAGGTTGTGAACATAAACGATCAAGCGTTTTGTCTCTCCCAGATCAAGGATAATGGCCAGCTCCTCAAGCATAGACTCGAACTCCTCCCACGTCCGGCCGATTATCGTTAAGCCATAAAGCCCGAACGTCCAAGCGTACATTAACCCGACTTTTTCATGATCGTCATAAAAAGAGGTCGTTTCAATATCAAATGCCGCTGGGACGTTGAAGTATTTATGTTTCGTATTGACACAATGGAACCGGAAATTGGTTCGGACAACGGTTAAAACGTCTTTAATTTGATCGGGCTTAAAGACTCGATCGTCTCTTAAACATTTCTCAAAATTATTTAATTTCATTTTTTAGTGAAATTCCTCGCTGATATTATCCATGTTTCGCCGGTGCTGGGCCTCGTTTTCTTCATAAATCGTTTTGAACTTTTCGGCTATTTCAACCCCCAACTCGTCTATTGATTTATTGAAATCCTGAACGGCAGAAATTAAACTATCCATGACTTTATATTTATATTCTGCAGCGGCTATATTAGGATCAATCTCCTTTGCTTTTTCGTAGGCAGAATAAAACCGGTCATAATCATCCGTGGTTAGCTGGTTAGAGCTACCCTCCGCAGCAAGTTTTTTGTTAAGAGCTTCCACGTTTTCACGTTTCGCTCGCTCCCAGCCCTCAACCGTCCGGGTTGGGTCTTCCAAGAACCGGATCGCCTTTGCCAGCTCCTCTTTTTGTCTTTGCAGCGTTTTCAATCCCCGAAAACTGATCTTCATTTTGCCGTCGGTCCTTTTCGATAACGCATAGTAAGCGGGGCTTTTATACTCTTTCTTATTCCAGCGCGCGACAGTCTTCCGAACGTTCTCACGCGCGACGCGCGTATATTCTTTTATTGTCTCTTTCGTTAGTTTATTAATATCGACGTTCAACAAATCGGTTAATGTCCGTGTTGGTCTTTTCTTCTTTGCCATTTTTACCTCCAACGTTGTTATAGTTATTACAATTTTTTGCGTGATCTTTAAATGCATCTGGACATTCATTACCCATACAATATTCTTCGTATGTGGTAGGAGCATATTCACAATTAGCACATCCAACTGCTGATTCTTTCATCATTTTACCTCCCATAAAATAAAAGGCCCGGAACGCACTTCGGGCCATGTCTCAATTAGTTTCTATTCAAAGTCATCCAGGGAGTGATCCACGAACACGTTTTTGCTGCGCTCCCACTCGTTAATCCACAGCGTGTAGCTCTTGGCATCCTCTCCGGTGTCCTCGCGTGTATAAGTCCGGTCGGACAGGTTCGCTTTTCCCTTGTCAAATACGATATTCAGCGGGCATTCTTCGAGTTTTGGCTGTCCGCAATCATCGCGGAACTTCACGCTTGCGGTAATGCTGGAGCCGTCCTTGCGGGTGAGCCGGGTGATAAATGCAGCAAAGCTCTTTCCGTCCTGCGTCTGTTTCTTTTTACCATAGATTGTAATTTCCATTAGTTAACCTCCTTTGATAATCGTTTTCTTTTGATCCGTGTTATTCTATTTTTTCCCGGGTGCGTCCGGTGAAAAATCTCTGCAGCTTCTTCTTTCGTTTTCGCGCTCACTTCACAAGCGCGGCCCGGCGAATTGAAATGAATAATATCCTCCGGGTCATTGTACGCCCAGTCAATCGTCCATACTTTTAGCATTTCTAACCTCCATTTCTCTGTAGATGTATAAACAGATTAAGGATAATTCGCTTGAAACAATCCCGAATTCAGCATAAAGGATATTCGAGATTTTGTTGTAGTCGATCTCTTTCCCTTTCGCATAACGCATCAGGTAGTCAATGTTTAATAATTCACTCATTTATATCTACCCCCCACTTTTCAGCATAGCACGTCTCCAATTCAGCAAGAACTATTTTATGATATAATGCGTTCACCGCCTCAAGGGCCGTCTCTGAATTTATATAAGCATACTTTTCCGGGCAAGTGTTGTTTTCGATCTGTTTTTCCAGCTCATTTTGATACCGGAAAACGATCATTCTTAATAATAAGACTTCCGATTCTGTTAACTTAATTTCCATTTTTGTTACCTCCTTAAATAATGTGTGTTGCTGTCTACGGTGCTATTCTACCACGGTGCCTTTTGAAAATGTTACCAAATCGTTTATGCATTTTGCTATTTTTATTGTAGGAAAGTTTTCCACATAGTTATCAACATATTGTGGACAAGTGAAAAGGCCCCGGATTGATCCGGGACCCTTTCAGGTGTTTTCATGGATTGCGAAATGTGAGAAATGTTAGACAGATACAGCAACGCACAACTTGCAATAAGGAGTTAACCAACTATTCACCTATGAACTTATTATAGAAGAAAACTATTTCTTTTTCAAGATGCTATCTACTTTTGCTTGCACTTTCGCATAATCATAACCAGCAGCTTCCAGCAGCTTCTTCCGTTCAGGATATACAGACCATTTCCCTGCTATTACCTCGTTCGCGATCGTGGTTATGCTTTTCTTCTTGGCTGCAGGTTTCGGATCGGTTTTCTGTTCCTGCAGCTTTTTCGGGGGAGTATTCCCCGCATAGTCGATATACCGGGACAGGTAGCCATAACCGATATAATAACCATAACACGCGCCGGACCCTTTGAATTGATAGCGGCCGCCGGTTTTAACGTCCGTATAGGACCGGACAACGCCGCCCCCAAAGTCGGAAGTGCATTCAATCGTGTTATAGGTTTTCCCGCCGTGTTTGAAGTCGCCAACATATATTGAACCGTGTCCGTGTCCATTGTAGACCATATAAGCGCCGGGCCACATGACGGTAAAGTCCTTGCTGCGTCCTGTGCATAATGCAAGGATGCCGTCTACTGTGGTATCAGGGATTACCTGCCCCGGTTTTACAAAATAGCCTTTTGGTTTCGTCCGTGTCACAATGCCCGGTTCATTGATATAAGATTTTATCATGTTGATACAATCAAAACTCATCTGTCCGGCGGGCCAGATATAACCGCAATTGTACGGATATACACAATTATAAACTGTCCTGCGTTCTGCAAGTTTCTTCAGATCGGAAATAAATTTCTTAATTTTAATTTTGCTCATTTTAGACTATCCTCCACTTTTTGCTCCAATTTGAAAACGCGCTCAATTACGTTGTTATGCTTGTCAACTTTCTTTTCCAATTGATCGACGCGGTACTTGATCAACTGATAACTGGTTATTGCGGTTATGATGATCCCCGCAAGGGAGACGGCCGCATTTACTAAAATCTCAGTCATTGCTATCCCCTCCCCCGGCATTCTTCGCAAAATAGAACGTGATAACCATTGAGATTATAACCATGATATTTTCCGCGCTGATTACTTTGTTTATAACACAATAGACGAACACAAACAGAATCACAATAGTTATAATAGATTTGATCTTCAGCAGATTTTTAATAATGTTCTTCATTCGATCACCCCCTTATAACTGACCGGAATTTCCGGCCATTGCAAGCACCCATTCGTAATCTGTAAAACCGTTGGGGAACTCATACATAACAATGTTAGGATTCTGATAGACTTTAAAAAATCCGTCATTCAGGTACTTGTTGGATACGTGCTGGTTGCGCTTTATGATCCCTTTGTTGCTTTTGATCTCATTTTTGAATGATTCCAAAACATCAACATGACAATGCAATTCAATCAAGCCTTGCCGGATCGTTTTAATATCTGTGATGAAATAGGACCGGCCCCACGCGCCAATTGTGCAATAATTGGATTTCCGTAACTCTGTGATTGTTGAATCCACTATGAACACCGGATCAATGATCGAGGAATCATCCCGCAGGTTGCCGTTTATTGTTGTGATATTGTCGATCGTCTTCCCGATCTTATTTTTTGGACTTTTATTATATTGAATGGAAATGTTAAAACTCATAAAATCACCCCCGACAATAATAACTGTTTGATCTCTGCCAGCTCGCCGTCAGTCGCCGGAATGTTGGACAGGTTCGTTAACTCGATCTGTGTAAACCCGGAAAGATCACCTATTTTATAAGTAACATAAAGCGGGTATCCCTCATAAGTATTCTGATTTGCCGGTTTGCATACGTTCGGGGAACTGATGACAAGATACGGTTTTTTCGGGGCGCGGAAACCTCCCGCGCTGGAAATAGCCCCGGACCGGTCAACGCTGATTTTTCCGTCCGTGACAGCGACGGAAGAAGCTGCAGCCACTCCTCCGGCAATCGCGCCGCCTACGCCGCCCTTGACCGCGCCGCCCGCAGCTCCTCCCACGACGGAAAGCACGCCGTTTATGACGTTCGTCCAGTCACCGGACGCGACCGGCACACTCATAGCGCATTGACCCATGAACACATAAAGGTTCGTGTTTCCGGAATCCACCCACACAGCGCACGCGCCGGAAAGAATGTCGATCTTATAGGTAACATGCAGCGTTTTTCCCATTACCTCATCCGCTTTTAAAGTCCGGGAGCCTACAAAGGGGAGATAGATTTCCACGCTGGTATATGGATCATAGTCAAGATAGGAATGTGTATAATTTGGAATTTCTTTATAACCGCAATCAAGCGTTACCCATTGCGTCGCAGCTTTTGTCATAAAAACGCCGGTCCCGATCAAACCGATCCCGACTTCTATCCGGCCGCCGTCCGGGATAGATACCGGCAGGATAGAAAGCCCGAGAAAAATATCCATAGGATCATTAAACAGCTTTTTAAAAATGTTTATATCGAAACTGTTGGACCACAGATACGACGCAAGGCTGCGCAGCTCCGCGGTCGTCGGATTGAAGATCGTAATAAAACCGGCATCCGTCGCGGAAAGGCTCGGATCGGGGTCCGTGCCAGCTCCTCCCGGCGGGTTTCCGCTATAATCGTATGTTCCGGGTGAGGAATCCGGCTCGGAGTCGGGCGCGTTCCAGTAGGGATCGGGACCTGCGGGGATTTCATTTGTTATATCGTCTTCTTCGACGGTTTCGTCCTGCGGTTTCTGTGCCATTGCTGACACGCCATAACCGGCCGCGTAATTATTACAAGGAAGTCCGTCCGGGACCTGCAGCGCGGGCATAATTCCCCGGCTTGCTGATGCATCATACCAGTCCTGATTACCACATATAATCGGGGCTGTTATAACCGCGTTACTGTTAAATGTAATAAGTTTTTTTGTTTCCGCGTCGCGGTATAAGATAACCGGAACGATCTCCGGCATACCCGCATTACTGGAAGAATAACCGGCATAAACCACTTTCCCTTTATACGTCAAATTGCATTGGAACCGGTTCGCAATCGTTACAGTAGCCCCGCTACCCGGAATAACTTCAGCCTGCGCGGTTGATCCGTAACGAGTTAAAACAAAACCGCTTGAGTCGCCGTCTATAATGGAAGCTCCTCCCGCCGCTATCAGCTGCGGGACATATTCCTCCGTGATCCGCGGGTTAAACATTGCGGGATATTGTGCATTTTGTGCAATGAACGCGAAACCGAACGACGCAACGTCGCCCGCAATGGCCGGATAGACCTGCTGCGATACAAAGTCATAAAACTCCCCGCTGCCACTACCGACCCGGCCGTCTATATCAATAATAACCGCGGATAACGTCATTGTATCCGTGATCTTTAATCCGGCATAATTTATTTCCTGAATGGTTGCCGCCATTTTAACCTCCTATTAAAAAAGGGCAGCTTAAAAGCTGCCCCTGTTTTAGATTGTTATGCAATGAAGAACACAACCATATTTTCAGCCATGTCAAGGAAATATCCTGCGTCGGCCTTGTGCCATTCATTCCAAAACTCGGCTTTCGGGTTGTAGTTTGTAGTGACGCGACGGTCAAGGTTTGCAACGCCCAACGTGTCGCGATCAAACATTGTGCAAAGGATGCCGGAAAGCTCGACAGCATCCCCGGACGGGGTTACAACGTCGATTTTCGAGGTTTCGTTAAAGTCGTAATCCACACCGGACCCCTGCCAGTAGGTAACACTTTCCGCATCCGGGAGACGCGTAAATTCGTCATGGAATGTATCACTCTGCAGATATACATCCGCGGCGCGCTTGAACTCGGACAGCATCACAATGTGCATCCGGTCGCGCGGGGTGAATTTCTCTGTGCCCTCCACATTAAATAAGGTAGACATTACCTCAAGGCGGTCAGCATAAAGACCAATCTGCAGCGAAGCATAGCGGATAAAGTCCGGATCATGGATCGCGTCGGCTGCTGTAATTGCTGTGCCGTCCTCTCCGATCACTTCTGTATTGTACTTATAAAGGAGATTGATCGCACGCGCGCCGGACCCCTGATCGTAATCTGTGCCGCTGGTATAATCCGCGTGGATCGTTTCAGCCATACCCGCGTTGATTGTTCGCATGATAAGACTGTCAAGTTTGATCGTCATAGAATTTTCGATCGCGGTCTGAATCATGGAATAAAACGCGTTAAGCTGCGTTGCATTGGAAAAGCTGCTCTTGACCTGTTTTTCCGTAATGGAAATCGGAATTTCAAACGTTACGCGGCTATTGAAAAATTTAGCAGACACCTCCGGGGCCGTGAAAATATTCGGATCATAAGATGCACCGTTTTCGAGCATCCAGGATTCATTTTCGGTCGCCTGCGGGAGCTTCGCTCTGATCTTCTCAAGAATAGAACCATACTCCCAGCCGTCGCGCAGGACGGACGGCGCACGGCCGCCATACTGTCTTGAGCTGAATATGACCCTGCCTATGTGATCCTGAAGACGGCGAACATACGCGTCGAGACCGTTCTCAAGATTTTCAAACGCGCGGCCAATGTCGACGACGTTTGAAAGATCTTCCTGAACAACGACCGAATCACCTAACATTTCCTGCGTGATCGTATTTAAAATATCGTAAACCTGATTAACTTGCATATCATCTACCTCCTATTAAGATACCAAATTCTGAACCGTGCAAACGTCCTCTTCCGTAATGAAGAGCTGCAACGTGTTCGCGCTGGCTATCACCGTTGTCCCGCTCATGTGAACCGTGACCGGAACCGGGCTGAACTGCGCGCCGTCATAGTTACAATTAACCGCGTAAATCGGTTTGTGCAGCTTAATAGCCTCAAGTGCCGCTTTATGAATTCCTGTTTTTGTTTGTTCGCTTGCGCTGGATAAGTCAAGACCCATGCAATCAAATAAAACATAACCTCCGTTAGACATAATTTACCTCCTTAAAATTTATAACCATATACAGCAACGAACGCTTGCGCTCCTGTAATTTTTGTAAAGGTTGTTTCGGAACTAACTTTCAAATTTAACGAGTTTCCGTCACTCCATGTACCTATACCGTCATCTTTTGCAAGAGACTGTGCATCGTACATAGTTGTGAAATAATAGGTGACTCCCTGATAAGCTATTGAACCGATTAACAAAATAAGATCATAATTTTTATACGATTCTGACAAAGTAACGACATTATCGCTAATCGTATCGGCCAGCAACGTCCGCTTGAACTTTGAACCGCCGCCGCCGCCGCCGGACCCGATAATATAGCCCTGCGCGTCCACCTGATCCGGACGAACTCCAACGCGCCCTGCTCTTAAAGCCATAAAATACCTCCTTTCAATTATGCATAATTTCTATAGTGTTAATATACGCTTAAAGTAATAATTTTGTCAATGTCCGGGAACACAATCTCGTTAAAGTAATTGAACATTAATAACTTGCGCTGCTGTTCGATCATCTGCTGACTGGTTGTAACGCCAATATTGCCTTTGCGCGTGAGTGTGTACTCATGCGTCTCCGTGTCCTGCCCGCTGGCCGCGTTCGTCGCCGTTCCGGTGTCCGCGTCCTGCGTGTTATATGTCCGGGTGTCGTTCCCTGTTTGTTGGGTTGTTCTCTTGTCGGAATTCACGCCATTATCAGAGTTAAAACCCCATTTCTGATCCGTCTCTGTTGCTGTGATATTAGGAGTATCTGTTTCCGTGCCGGTCTTGGAGTGCTGTAGGTTGTTCGTTAACGTTTCGGTCTTGCCGTGCGTGAAGATTTTCTCCGAGTCCTGCAGCTGCTCAACCATGTTATAGTTTTCGATCGGGTCGAAGTCGTAGAACATGGTGGCCCATAAGTCGCGCCATTTTTGCGAATACATTCTAACTACCGGCAAAACAGCATAAGCGAATTCAGCCGGGATTGGAAAAAGCGCGTCCGTGAACGTATGCGTGCGCCGGTATAAAATCCGATCGGCTAACTTTTTACGCAGGATTTTATCACCGGAATGATTAAGGAACATAATATCGAGCTGCTCCGCGCTCACGCCCTTATAAATGTCTGTGCCGGTGTCCGGGTCAACATCAGCCATTTCCCAAACCGGAATAGGATTCCCGGCTGCGGCTGTGTATTTTTCATCGACAAACGTACGGGTTAAACTTAATTTTAAAATTTGGAAAAAACCTAAAACCTCTTGGCTACTGGTTCCCACAAGGTCGCTTGTGTCTATGAAGATTTCATCTACTCGAATATCTTCACAGAATGGGTCGTGATACCAGCGCGGTAATTCGTATGCTTTCATTCGTCATCTTCCTCCTTTTTCTTTTTATCATTATCTTCCGGATCATCTTCCGGGGCATCTTCTTCCGGATCATCTTCCGGATCATCTTCCGGAGCATCTTCCAGATCATCTTCCGGATCATCTTCCGGAGCATCTTCCAGATCATCTTCCGAATCATCTTCCGGATCATCTTCCGGATCATCTTCCGGATCATCTTCTGGGGCATCATCTTCCGGATCATCTTTCGGGGCATCATCTTCCGGATCATCTTCCGGGGCATCATCTTCCGGATCATCTTCCGGATCAGATTCTTCCGGGCCGGCCTGCAATGCTTTCACCTGTGCCCGGATCGTTTCTAATTCAAGGTTAATCTCTTCCATGTTTTCACCCCATGCGCTGGACAGATCAACGCTAATTTCCAGATCAAACATTTCATTTACTTTTTCTAACGCGATCCGGCGACATTCAAGCATGTTGTCAACCAACGGCCGCAGCGCGTCGTCATTCAATTGAGACTCGGCCGTCGATAATGCTTCGCGTTTCATATTGTAATTCGCATTCAAACCGAGGTCGTTCAGCCATGCAGCTTTAGCATACTGTTCGAACTCGATCAGCTGCGTGATCGTGTTGCTGTGTCCGGCGGTTGAGTAAGGCAGCGTTTTCAAGCCCTCAATAAATGCATTGGAACTAATTACTCCCATTTCTCCATCCGCGATCTTCTTAAGGAACCTTTCCGCGCTATCGCGTGTTGCGTCGTCCTCTGCTGCGATCAGGTCAATGATACGGGCGTTGATAACAGCGAGGTTAATGCTTAACTCATTCTCCGCAAGCATGCTTGCATAGCGGTTAAATAAGGGCATAAGTCCGATATACATACTATCATTGTTTAATACAACACATTCCTCCCCGATCTTAAGGTTCGCTGAATAGTTAAGAGCTGGGTTAGCTACCGTATAGATCGTGGGCATATAATAAGGATCAGGCTCGCCGCCCAGCCCGCCGGTTAACGCGTACAATTCACCGTTTACGCGTGCGATGCAACAATGCCCGGTTATCTGAAGATAAAGCTCGAGCATCCGGGCCGGGATCGAGTCGGGTAATCCCTCATACTCGAATAACGCTTGCGTCCGGTTCAGCATATAAAGGACATAGGAAAAAGCATTTTCTTCCTTTTCCTTGAAGTCAAGCAGCCCGGAAAACGGAACACGCTTAAACAAATTGCTGACCCACTTGTTATATTTGTTAATATCTGCCATAAGTACAACCTCCGTTTTTGCTTTCATTATATATTCATAATTGTAATAAGACAACCCGCACCGGATCACCGGCTGACCCGCCTGGGCCAGCTTTTTCTTTATACGCAACTCACATAACTAACCGCAACACTCTTATACAATCTGCGAATATTTCTTATACAATCTGCGAATATTTCTTATACATATTATGCATGCAGTTATACGTCTGATGCATAAAAATTAAGTGCCCCGAGTATCTCGAGCAGGGG
>JAZRTS010000188.1:0-38426 GCA_045652135.1 Eubacteriales bacterium
AGCTTACGGCTCGCCAAGCCCATAACAAGCTCCTCAGGCGCGGGGGTAAATCCACAGCTTTCATCGGCATCCGACGATACCGTTTCAAATATTATCCCGGCGGTTTTCAGTATCTCGCACCGTCTGGGAGATTTGGAAGCCAAATATATCATAGCATCTCCGTTTTTTCAGTTTTTTCCCGTTGAGCCAAAGCCGCCGACACCTCTTTGAGTATCGGAAAGCTCGCCCTCGGTAAATTCTCCTCTTATCACAGGCAGAAGCATAAGCTGCGCTATACGCTCGCCGTTTGCCACCGTATAGGGTTTGTCGGAAAGATTTACGAGTGACACCATTATCTCGCCTCTGTAGTCGCTGTCAACGACACCGATACCGTTGGCAAGCGTTATGCCGTGCTTTGAAGCAAGACCGCTTCTTGCGCAAATAATTGCCGCAATATCACGTCTTTCGCACTCAATTGCAATGCCCGTAGGTATGAGCTTACGCTCCGACGGCATTATCACCGTTTCCTCACAGCAGGCATAAAGATCAGCCCCTGCGGCGCACTCACTCTGATATTCGGGAGCTTTTGCGCCCTGTCTTACTTTTTTATATTTTACTGTCATAATCTTCTTACGTCGCCCTCAGGCGCTTCCTGATTTCTGTATTTATCAATTATTTCGGATGCTTCCGTCGGCGTTTCATCTGTAAAGAAATAGTGAAGATCGCCAACCTTACCGCCCGATACCGCTGCAAGCTTATCTGCCATATAAACCGGTACGCTGTTGTAAAGCATATTCCTGTGTGCAAACGTACGTCGCACGGGAATTCTCGCTCCGTGGCGGTCAACGATATATGAATACGGATTTTCATCGCAGTAAGCGCACTTCCGTATTTCGGGTGCTTTTTTACCCATCGTTATATCTCGTATGACGCATTTTTCGACCGTCATTGCAGGAAGTTTTCCGTATACCGCCACGCCGGTTCTGCCAACGAGTGCTTCGGCAATGGCTTTCATCGCAGGAAGCTTCAGCTCAGGACTGATAATGACGTCGTTGACACCAAGGCGGATGAATTCGTTTGCCGCCCTCGTGCTCTGCACGTTCAGCCCTATACCGCCGTGAACGTTAAATCCGTATTTAAGGGCGATATTCAGCGAGCCGATATTGTTCACCATCACGTTTTTCATTCCCAGAAGCTTCACACGGACAGCCATATCGTCAAGCTCGTGATATTCCCTCATCATGGCGACGTTCGGAAATTCCACCCCGTCAACGACCTCGCGTACGTGGTCGGGAGCCTTCAGATACTCCTCAACAGGCAGATAGATATGTGAAAATCCGCCGAGGAATATCCTTGCAGGCATAAGCTTCCAGTGCGTGAAGTGCGCAATGCTTTTGCCCGTCGGGTTAAACGTTTCGCACGTTACGGCAGGTGACGGCGCTTTCATTTCAAACGAGCCTCTTTCAGGGTGAAATACGGTATTTATCTTACACAAAAGCTGATCCGTTGCCGTGCGTCTCAATGAATTTATCGCAGATACGGGAAGCATAACGTTATCATCTATTACTATCGAAATGCCGCCCTCTGCAGGTTCAAACGGCGTTGCGCCGAGCTTCAGAAGATTCTTTCTTACGCTTTCCTGCGTAAGAGGTGCTGTGAGCGCCTCCTCGGGTGCGCTTCCGTAAACGCTTACGGAAATATTCTCATACGTCATCTGCATTCTGCAGGCAGTACCCTTTTTAAACTCCGCGGTTATCTTCACGGGAAGTCTGCGTCGGGCATTTTTCAGTTCAAATGCCGTCGTTGTCTCCGCTTCTTTTGTGAGTGTTTTGTCGGATTCACGTCTTACACCGAGCATATGAGAGCCGATGTTTCCGGTAAAATATCCATCTGTAAATCCGCCACGCGAAAACAGCCTTTCAAGCTTCTTTATTTCTTCATCCGTAGCGCCGCGGCCTTCATCAAGCAGCGTTCTGTATATTCGTCCGACACCGTAAACATATTCGGGACTCTTCATTCTGCCCTCTATTTTAAGGCTGTCAACACCGCTTCTGATGATCTCCGTCATATATTTCGCAAGACAGTTGTCTTTAAGCGACAGAGGATAGCTTCCGTCCTTTGCAGGCAGTCGGCACGGCTGTGCGCAGTCGCCTCTGTTCCCGCTTCTGCCGCCCATAAACGCACTCATGGAGCACATACCCGAATGACACACGCAAAGCGCACCGTGTACGAATATTTCATATTCCATATCGGGCAATTCCTTGCGCATAAGGAGTATATCCTCAAACGATGCCTCACGCGCAACTACCATACGTGAGTATCCCATGTTTTTAAGCACCTTTGCCGCAGCTGCGTTGTGTCCTGCGCACTGCGTGCTCGCATGAAGTTTCAAATCGGGAAAATTCTCACGCAAAATTGCGCACACGCCGGGATCGGCACAGATTATCGAATCGCAATCTGCGCGGTACAAAAATTCACAAAGACGGAGAACGTCGGGATATTCTCTGTCGTGAACGCTCGTATTGAGCGTAATATTGGCCTTAACACCGTAAAAATGGCATTTCGTTATAGCGTCAGGTATCTCCGCCAGCCCGAAATTGTCAGCTCCCATTCTGGCATTGAACAGCTTAGAGCCGAAATATACCTCGTCAGCGCCCGCGTTTATTGCCGCATCGAGCGATGCACCCGAACCCGCAGGCAACAAAAGCGCAGGCTTTTTAACAGTCTGTGCCACGTCAATTATCCCCCGATGTATCAAGATCAAGGAAACTGCCTGCTTTTGCGTTTTTGCCTCTTGCAAGCTCGCCTTCAAGCTTCTTTATTTTTTGTTCAAGGCGCGCAATTTCTTCTTTCTGTTCAGCGGATTCCCTGCAATAGTCCATTGCGCAGAGCGCCGCCGCCTTCATTTTTGTGCAGTTTGTCGTCTGCAAAACGAGATTGTTTATTTTTGAATTGACCTGACTTGCAATCTCCTCCGTGCGTTCTTTGCCGTCTTCGGACACGACAAAAAACGTAACTCCGGCAACCTGAACCTTGACGATTTCTTTCATAATAACCTCTTTTTTCGAATATTTATTACACTTTTGAAATTTATACTTGATTTTTTTCGGGCATAGTAGTATAATGCCGTTATTACATTATATAACAGATATTTTAAATAAACAAGCGTATTTTAATAATAAATTTAAAAATACTATGATTTATTCATATTACAGGGGGTTTTATGCTCGATATTGCATATAAAAGAATCGTCATAAAGGTCGGCACATCGACTCTTACATACGACAACGGAAAGCTCAATTTACGCAGAATGGAAAAGCTTGCGCGCGTCATCTCTGACATCAGAAATTACGGTGTTCAGGTCGTACTCGTTTCTTCGGGAGCTGTTGCCGCAGGCGCGGCAAAGGTGAACCTTGAGCACCGCCCCACAACACTTATCGAAAAGCAGGCGATGGCGGCTGTCGGACAGACGGAGCTTATGCGTATGTATGACAGATTTTTCTCAGGTTACGGCCACCAAGTGGCGCAGATACTTCTGACAAAATCGGTTATGGAAAAAGAAGAACCGATGCAAAATGCCAGAAATACGTTCAACACACTGTTTGAAATGGGTATAATCCCCGTTGTAAACGAAAACGACTCCATCTCCTACCACGGTATCAAATTCGGCGGTAACGATACGCTTGCCGCGCTCGTTGCGCTGTTGGCTGATGCCGATCTTCTTATAAATCTTTCCGATATCGACGGTCTTTACGATAAGAATCCCCGTGAATTTGAAGATGCCGTAATGCTCAAGCGCATCAAAGACGTTGACGATACCATTATGGAAATGGCAGGCGGCGAGGGTACGGCACGAGGCACGGGCGGTATGAGAACAAAGATAGAAGCCGCAAAAACCGTCACCGACGCAGGAATCGCAATGGTAATTGCAAACGGCGAAAATCCCGACATTATATACGATATTGCCGCAGGCAGAGGCGTAGGAACATTTTTCGTTCCGAAAGCAAAAAAATAAACCGTACGGGCGGCAAATGAAACAAACGGGGGTAATTTCGCTCATCTCAAGGGCGATTATAAATCGCCCGCGCAAAATAAACTTCCCTTACGACGTCACACCGAATTTTAAAAATACAAACGAAGTTCACCCACTTTTCCCAAAATTATTAATTTATTGTAAACTATGCCCGAAAAACTTGATTTTTCGGGTTTGTTGTTATATAATCAAATAAAAACGAACATTTGTTCGCCTTTTGAAAGGATAATATAAAATGGCTAAAGCTAAAAAACCAACTCCCTCGCCCATGTCTGCCGCACCCGATGAAAAGCAGAAGGCGCTGGCGACATCCATTTCACAGATAGAAAAGAAATTCGGCAAGGGTACTATAATGAAGCTCGGCGACAACGCTTCAATGCAGGTAAGCGCAGTGCCGACGGGCTCTTTGACACTTGACCTTGCACTCGGCATCGGCGGTGTACCCAGAGGCAGAATAATAGAAATCTTCGGCCCGGAATCCTCGGGTAAAACAACAGTTGCACTGCACGTTGTTGCAGAGGTGCAGAAGCTCGGCGGCGAAGCGGCGTTTATAGATGCAGAACACGCGCTCGATCCCGTTTATGCAAAAGCTCTCGGCGTTGACATAAATTCTCTGCTCGTTTCTCAGCCCGACAGCGGTGAGCAGGCGCTCGAAATAACAGAAGCCCTCGTTCGTTCGGGTGCTGTTGACGTCGTTGTTGTTGACTCTGTTGCCGCCCTCGTTCCCCAGCAGGAAATTGACGGCGAAATGGGCGCATCGCACGTAGGTCTTCAGGCAAGACTTATGAGCCAGGCACTCCGTAAGCTTTCGGGTGCTATTGCAAAGACGAACTGTGTCGTTATTTTCATCAACCAGCTCCGTGAAAAGGTCGGCGTTATGTACGGAAACCCCGAAACAACACCCGGCGGCCGCGCGCTTAAATTCTACGCATCGGTAAGAATAGACGTACGCAAGCAGGAAAGCCTTAAAACAGGCGGCGAAACGTACGGTAACCACATCAAATGCAAGGTCGTCAAAAACAAGGTCGCACCGCCCTTCAAGGTTGCGGAATTCGACATTCTTTACGGAAAGGGTATTTCAAAATCAAGCGAGATAATCGAAATAGGTGTTGAGCTTGACATACTCGAAAAGAGTGGCTCGTGGTTCTCTTACAAGGGCGAAAGACTCGGTCAGGGTAAGGAAAACACACGCAAATATATCGAATCTCACCCTGCTCTTATGAAGGAACTTGAGGACATTATCAAAGCGAAAAAGGACGATATCGACCTGTCACTCGGCGAAACGTATGAGCTTGACGACGATGACGAGGACGATGATGACGATTTCAACATAAAGCTTCTTGATATCAGCGGCGACGATGAATGATAATTCGTTTTTCGTCACCGACAGCACTCCTCTCGGCGACGGAACATCGCAGATAACCGTTAAAAACGGTAAAAACAGCCGAAAATTTATAATTTCAACACGTCTTATCACTTCTCACAGCTTCACTGTGGGAAGTGATATTTCAGAAGACGATATTGAAATTTTATCGGAGCTTTCCGAGATAACCCGTGCAATAAAAAAGGGGCTTGATCTTTTGTCGTACTCCGATACATCAAAGCGTACTCTTGCCAAAAAGCTTATAATGAAAGGCTATAATTCCGAAATTGCAGAATGTGCCGTATCGCACCTTGAAGCAATGGGGTACATCAACGAGAAGGAACACGCACTGCGCCTTGCAAAAGCGGCAGCAAAGCAGTTTTACGGGCCGCTTGCAATATCTGACAAGCTCCGCAGTAAGGGCTTTGAGCAGAAGTATATACAGCACGCGCTGAAAGTGCTGTACCGCGAGGTCGATTTCACCGAGAAACTCAGGGAATATGCCGAATCCAAGGGAATTCTGGAAGTCATGCTGTCAGATTGCGATCCAAAATCGCGTCAGAAGATGTGTGCTTCTTTAGTCAGACGCGGTTTTACGTATGAGCAGATTTCGTCATTGAGGTCATATAAATAATGGATCTTTCATCATTTCTTACAGCCGAACGTCTCGAAAACGTGCTTGTTTTTAACAAGACAGATTCAACAAACACACAACTGAAAAAAATGAAGGATGCCAAGCACGGCACAGTCATAATCGCAAATGAGCAAACAGCCGGCAGAGGCAGATACAACAGGCACTTTCATTCACCGAAGGGCGGACTTTACC
Organism: Eubacteriales bacterium; assembly: GCA_045652135.1. Classification (GTDB taxonomy): domain Bacteria; phylum Bacillota; class Clostridia; order Oscillospirales; family CAG-272; genus RGIG7213. Next base: position 6,202 of record JAZRTS010000188.1, read on the forward strand.
TTTCGTATCTTTACATCGGTAAGTCACCGGACACCGTTTATCTGACGGCGACGTGCGGTGTCATTGTCAAACGCGCCATTGAAACTGTGTGCGGAATCAGTCTTGATATAAAGTGGGTGAACGACCTGCTTTTAAACGGCAAAAAGGTGTGCGGTATACTTGCCGAAACAGTGTACACAGGGAAGGCGAGCCGCACCGTCATCGGTATGGGAATAAACTGCGGAGATAAAAATTCGATATTTCCCGATGAAATAAGGGACATCGCAACATCTGTTTACAGTGAAACGGGAATCATTCCCGACAGATACCGTTTATGCGGTGAAATAATTAAAATGCTCGACGGTATCGACACACTTGACCGCGATGAAATTTTTAAAGAATACAAGAAAAACTGCATCACGCTCGGTAAAAAAGTGCGTGCCGTATCGCAAGACGGCGTGTGCGACGGTGAAATTTTGGACATCAATCGGGATTTTTCACTTGATTTTTTGAGTGAAAACGGCGAAAAAAAGCGAATTTATACGGGCGAAGTGTCCGTAAAACAGCGGTAATTATATTTTAAACTCTGTTTTTTCAAAAAAATTCACAATTTTGCGGACATTTTTTTGAAAAGTGTATTGATTTTTTCGAAACATTGTGATATAATGACCGTTGTCTGTTGTAACGGTATAAAATTTGTCGTTTCGACTTCATATAATCTGCCAGGGAGGTGTAAAGCATGGCAAAATGCAGCGTATGCGGAAAGGGTGTTACATTCGGTCACAATGTGTCCCACTCAAACCGTAAAACAAGCAGAACATGGAAGGCTAACATAAGAAAAGTTAAGGCTAATGTAAACGGTACTACAAAGACGGTAGCCGTTTGTTCCCGTTGCCTCCGTTCAGGCAAGGTAAGCAGAGCTTAACAGGCTGTTTGTACAATATGCTATAAAAGGGACGGTGAACGTCCTTTTTTTGCTTTTACGGATATTGGATTAAATTATGAAAAGTGTTTTTATAGGCGAGGGCGGCGCATATTTTTCCGATGCTTTGAAAAGCCACGGATTTTCGCCCATAATACTTCCTGAGGATGAAAGGCTGCCGCAATCCGTGTCAAGCCACGCAGATATGCTGACGGTGAAGCTTGGCGGTGAGCTTCTTTTTTCACGCAGTTATTACGAAAAAAACAAAGATATTCTGAAAAACTTCCCCGTAATTCTCACAGATGAAGAATACGGAGGAAAATATCCACGCGATATACTTTTCAACGTCCTTTTTACCCCCACACATCTGTACGGAAATCTTCCGTATATATCAGAAAAAATAAAAGAATTCGCAAATTCAAACGGTATCACGCCCGTGTGTGTTAAGCAAGGGTATGCAAAATGCTCCATAACGCAAGCGAACGGAGGATATATCACAGCCGACTCAGGACTGCACCGCGTGCTTACCGAAAACGGCGAAAAAGTTCTGAAGATCACCGAAGGTCATTTCGTTTTGCCGGGACTCAATTACGGATTCATCGGAGGCTCGTCGTTCTATTCTGACGGAAAGCTTTATTTTTTCGGAGATATAAGCCTTCATCCCGATTATGAAAAAATAAAAAGCTTCTGTTCGGAATTCCAAACAGAAGCCGTAAGCTTATCAAGCGGTACGCCCGTCGATATAGGCGGTGCCGTTTTACTGTGAATTTTTCTTGATCCTGCCAAGCACAAGCCCCTTGCACTCAAATGTGTCATCGGGCTTTATTTTTATGTCCGCATACGAGGGGTTGAGCGAAATGAGTCTATCGCCGCCGAATTTTTTGATGTATCCTTCGCCGTTCAAGACGAATATACCGACTTTACCCTCATCAACTCGCGCTCCCGACTCAATTATGACGATGTCACCGTCGGAAAATTTCGGCTCCATACTGTCACCGCTTACACGCAGGGCAAAATCAGCCTTTTCAGTCAAGGGAGTTGAAGCAATCGTTATCTTCTGCGCGCGTGTGCTGTCAAGATAATAACCACAGCCTGCGGAAACGGGCATATCGTAAAAAAGTATCTTGACGGTGGTTTCATCATCCAGCTCATACGCACTGTTTTTCTTTTTCTTTTCTTCAAGGGTACGTTTGTATTCTCTTTCAAGGCACTGTGAAAAAGCCGTATATCCGACACCGTCAAGGGCGCGGATCTTTTTTATTATTTCCTTTTCATCATTGGAAACATCGCCGCCTCCCACAAGCTCCGAAAGCGAAACACCGAGCGCATCTGCTATAGCACAAACAGTGGAAAGCTTCGGGCTTCCCGTTTGTCCCGCAAGTATTTTGTTTAAAGTTCCCAAAGGAATGCCTGCACGTTCCGCAAGCTCGTCGTTGCGCATACCCTTTTCGTTTTTTATCCTTTTTGTTTCAGAAAGCCAGTCCATACCGTACTCCTATCATCTTTTTACATTTACCATTATACACATTTTTACCGTTTTGTCAAGTATTTTTCCAATTTTTTGACATTTTTTCGATTTTCCTATTGACATTTTACCATTTTCGGTGTATAATGCAACCATGATAACCGATTTTGGTAATTTGGAGGTATATTATGAATAACAACATTTCTTTAAAATACACATCGAAAAAATCGCTCGGCATCACAGAATCCTTCGTTTCGCTTATAGCTTCTCTTTATCTCGGTGCTGAATACGTTGCTTACGTTTTGGGCTATGCGATAAGCGCTTGCGCTTCCGTTTTCAGAAGCCGTCACGCTTCTCTTTTTGTAATACTCGTTAAAAAGTACGCATCTGTTTGCGCGGTAACACTCGGCGCAGTTCTTTTCTTCGGAGTTATAGGAGGAATGGAAGCAGGAACGATAGCCCCCCTGCCCGGCTTCATAATTTGCCTGGTTATGTTCGGCGCAGGCTTTATCGGACTCAACTCACGTAAATAATTATTTAATTATTTTAAATCATTTTATTTCCTATTCATTGATATTTTCGCACGGGTAGATGTTTTTATGGTGAAAACGCACCAAAACAGACACCCGTTTTTGTATAAATGTACAAATATTTATAAAAGTTAATTTTTTATTATTGATTATTATAAGAAATGATGATATAATGTTGGGGTAAACTATATTTATATGTAAGAATCCAAGGAGGTTTCTGATCAATGAAAAGAATTATAGCATTGTTGTTGTGCCTTGTATTTGCGTTTGCCGCTTTCACAGCTTGCGGCCGCGCTGAAAACGATAACGGCGCAATTATACATATGTTCCTTTCTTCGGAAATTAAGAATTTTGACCCCGCGACCGCATACAAGGATGCTGACGCAGTAAAGATGCTCGGTATTCTTTATGAAGGTATCACAAGGATCAACGCTGACGGCGATGTTGAAAACGCTATTGCGGACGATATCACCATCAACGAAGACGAAGACAGAGAAGAATATAAGATGCTCATCAAACTCAAGAGCACTAAGTGGAGCGACGGCACGCCTGTAAGCGCAGATGACTTCATCTTTGCCTGGAAGCGTATCCTTCAGCCCGACTTCTCAAGCGATGCCGCTGTTCTTCTTTATGACATAAAGAATGCAAAGCCCGCTAAAGAAGGTGTTGCAGGCATAAGTATTGATGACGTCGGCATCACAGCTCCCGACAGCAACCTGCTCGAAATTGAATTTGAAGGTCCTATCGATTACGACCATTTTCTCGAACTTCTTGCTTCCCCCGCGCTTGTTCCCTTGCGTGAGGACAAAGTAAGTAAGCCTTTGACAGATGACGACGGTGTCGTTCAATACGATGAAAACGACCAGATGCTTTGCGATCCCACATGGGCTACAAAGGCAACAATGATGGTTACAAACGGCAAGTTTGCCGTCAAGACAATGGACGACGAAAAAGAAAACAGCACGTATATTCTCGAACGTAACAAGTACTACAGACTTACGGGCGAAGACGGCGAAAATGAGCTTAAATACGTTAAGCCCCACAAGATCGTCGTTCACTACGAATATCTCGGCCGCGACGGTTCGGGACTTCAGGGATTGCTTGATGCATTCAACAACGGTGAAATTTTCTACCTTTCCAACCTTCCTTTGGATCAGATAGAGGCAAACCGTTCAAATCTCGAAATATCCGACCTTTTCTCAACACACACATTTATGTTCAACCGTTCCAACAAGACGTTTGATTCCGCTGAAGTGCGCCGTGCTTTGTCACTTGCGCTTGACCGTGATCACATCGTTTCAATAACGGGCGGAACAAACAAGGCTGCAACGGGCATCGTTCCTTCCCCCGTTTATAACACGAAGGAAGGCACATCATTCCGCGAAGCTCAGGGCGCCATCCTCGCAACAACAGCAAACATTGACGAAGCTAAATCTCTTATCAAGGGCGCAACGATAGAATCCAAGGACATCAAGCTCGTTTGCAGAGATTACACACTTAACGGTGTTGATAAGCTCGTTGCAGAGTACGCCAAGGAACAGTGGAAGCAGCTCGGTTTCAGCGTCACTGTAAAAGCCCTCGACAGAGATGATTACGCAAAGGCTATTGAAGAAGGCGATTACGATATTCTTTCCGTTGACTATCAGTCGAACTCAACAGATGCTATCGGTACACTTGCTCCGTTTGCTATCGAATACAGCGGCGCGGCACGTGATACACTTAACAACGATTACACAGCTAAGCCCGGTCTTTCAGGCTACACAGGCGAAGCTTACAGCGCACTTATCAAGGAAGCGATAGCACTTGCTCCCTACTCAAATGAAAGAGCCGCAAAGCTTGCAGAAGCTGAAAAGCTTCTTATGGAAGAAATGGCGATAATCCCGCTTCAGTTCAACACGGAATACTACCTCATTTCCGAGGATCTTTCCAAGGTTGATTCCTCAATCTTCGGTTACAGATTCTTCGAAAAGGCAAAGCTCAAGGATTACGAAAAGTTCCTTGAAACATCCGCTTCGTAAGTATTACATAAGCAAATCTCCCAACGGACAAACCGTTGGGAGATTTTTTATTTATTTGAAATAAAATTTTCCGAGATATATTTTTCAGCTCTGTAGCCGAGCAAAAAAGTAACATCATCTGATGAAAGCTCACAGCGCAAGCACTTCCCGTCAATTTGCTTTGCAAGCGTTATTTCATCAGCCTTGAAAGCATAACATCCGAGGTCTTTTTCACCGTACAAAAAACCGTGAACTATATCTTTAGTTATACGCAGCTCATCACCGCAGATAAAAATGCACACATCGCAATCGATAAATTTTTTATCCGTCGATTCAAAGCATTTTGTTATTATATACGGCTCATTAAGTCCGTAAAACTCACGCAGATGCGCGCTCGCCTTTGATATTATTTCTTTTTTCAGATTGGGAACATGAAGCGACTCGATCTTATTCCAAAGCGGTGTTGTAAGAATCGCCGTTATTATCACACTCACTATAAGCATTATCAAACCAAGTATCACATCTGCGATTATAGCAAGAATTTCCAGAAAGAACACCGTCGGTGTAGGAATCAATAAAATTAACTTCGTACCCACCCACACACATGCAAGAAAAATCACACCTGCCAGAACAGCGCCGAGCTTTTCCAGCAATTTCTTTTTACGGAATATGCGTTTTTCGTTTCCGGAAAGCATCTCATATTGCTCTTTTAAAGCATTTTCTTTATTTTTATCAGTATTTTTATATTTGAAATAACGCACATTTCCTCCTTGTTTTATGATTATTCTTCTGTAAAAAATTATGTAGAGAGCATACTCGATAACACAAAAACCGCAGAAAATCAATCCGCGGTTTTTGTATCGTTTCTCTGTTCAAAGTATCACATCGAGTGTGATGCATTTTAATAATTATTTTACTATCTTCAAGAATACGAGAATGGAAAGTATAACTCCGATGAGTACGTAAAGCTCAACGATAGCACCTAAAACACCTGCAAAAATGCCTACTACGGGAATTTTTGCAAGAACTCCGATAAGAACACCTGCGATAGCACCAACCACAACGTATATAACGATTCTGATGATCATGCCTGCGAGATCCTTAACTCCGAAGGCGCCGGGGAATATTTTCTTAAGTATATCCATGACAATACCCTTTCTTTGATTTGATACTATCATTATACTCAATACTTTCAATAAAGTCAATACAAAATTACGATTCTTTTGACGAAGAATGCATTATTTCCCCGACAAGGCTTGATAAAAACGGAAAAAAGAGCATTCCGACAAAGCCAAAAAGCTTGAAGCCGAGGTACATAGAAAACATTGAAAAAAGCGGATGAAGTCCGACCTTTTTACCAAGCACGGCAGGCTCTAAAAACTGGCGCACACCGCTTATGATGATAAAAAGCACGCAAAGACCGCCTGCGCGCACGGCGTTACCGACGGAAAACTCATATAATGCCCACGGCAAAAGCACCGTGCCGACACCCAAAATCGGCAGAATATCGACCACTGCCGCAACCGATGCCGTGAGCAAGGCATAGTTTACACCGAGAATCAGCAAACCGACAAAAAGCTCCGCAAAGGTTATCATCATTATGATAAAATATCCCTTTAAAAATCCGCAAAGAGCATTTATGCCTCTGCGCTTGATAAAACCGAGCTTTGAAAATGCACCGCCTGACATTTTTTCACGGCAAAAGGCACGTATTTTATCATAATCCGACAAAAAATAAACGGCTGAAAAAACGAATGCGGCGAAAAAGAAAATAAGATTTGGCAGAAATTCCGCAATGCCACCTACAAGTGACGGTATTTTTTCTTCGAAAAAGTGTCCTGCCGTCTTTAAAACGTCAATCCCCGTGTTTTCGGCAGCGGATATGAGTGATGAGATAATGGGGATATTCCTCAACGATACAAGCGTGTCGCCTTGCATATTTGAAGAAAGTCTTGTAACAAGCTCACGTCCCTCGTTATATAACCTTGCGGATATCAAATACAGTATAAAAAATACAAATGCACCGCATACGCTTACCAAAAGCGCGGAAATTATTTTTCTTGACAGATTCGTGCGGAAGCGTATCAAGCGCATCGCGGGGCGCAGTAAAAGCGAAAGCAGAAAACCGAGAACGAACGGCAGAATCACCGAAAACAGATATTTAAAAAAAATAAACACGGCTAAAGCGGCAATTCCGCCGTACAGAATCAATGTCAGAAGTCTTGCCGGTTCTTCTTTAGGTAAACGCATAATCACCTTTAAAAATTAAATTATTATTCATCATTAAAAATTACCCTCGGTGTATAATAAAACAAATACCGAAAGGGGAAAAACGTATGCTCTTGGGAAAATACGAAAAAATACAAAACGCTATACCGTCGGATGCAGACGGAATACTTCTCACCTCGGAGATTTCACAATACTATGCCACCGCCTTTGAGCTTCAGGACGGTTACGTGCTTATAACAAAAAACAAAACGTACCTTTTGTGCGATTTCAGATATACGGAAGCGGCAAAAGAACATTGCAAAGATAAAATACTCGTTGACGAGTCATCGCGCCTCGGTGAGATACTTGCCTGTGAAAACGTAAAAACGCTTATGTTTGAGGAAGACCTTCTGACCGTTGCAGAGCTTGAAAGGCTGACGGAAAAATATAACTTCGTTAAATTTATAAAATCGGAGGGACTCGTAAAAAAGCTCCGTGTATTCAAGGACGATGATGAGATAGAATGTATCATCGCCGCACAGCGTATCGCCGAAAAATCGTTTTCTGCCCTTTTACCGCTTATAAAAGATGGAATGACGGAAACGGAGCTTGCTGTGGAGCTCGAATTTTTAATGCGAAAAAACGGTGCACAGGGACCTGCCTTTGAAACGATATTTATAAGCGGCGCATCAACCTCGAAGCCGCACGGTGTGCCAAAGAACGTGCCGATAGAAAAAGGCTTTGTGACCGTTGATTTCGGTGCTGTGTACAACGGCTACAGATCCGATATGACGAGAACCTTTGCCTTTGGGTCTGCAAGTAACGAAATGCGTGATATTTACAACACCGTTTTAAAAGCGCAAATATCCGCACTTGAATATCTTGAGAACGACGGACGTGACTGTTTTGAAGCCGACAAGCGTGCAAGGGATATAATTAACGAAAAATACAACGGCACATTCGGCCACAGTCTCGGTCACGGTGTCGGACTTCAGATACACGAAAACCCTCGTCTTTCTCCCGCTTGCAAAGACGAAAAGCTTTTAAAGGGACACGTCGTCACGGTCGAGCCCGGAATATATATACCCAAGTATATGGGCGTAAGAATTGAAGATATGATAGTAGTATACGAAGACGGAGTACAAAATATTACACGTTATCCCAAGGAACTGGTTGAAATTTGTTAATATTTTGAGTATTTTTTTAAAATATTGCTGTAGCATCTTGAAAACTTCCCCTATGTGATATATAATGATTGAGTATAAATATAATAATTATTTTGGAGGTACATATACTATGTTGATGGCAGGCGATTTCAGAAACGGCAAAACCTTTGAACTTGACGGTAACGTAATGCAGGTTATTGAATTCCAGCACGTTAAGCCCGGAAAAGGTGCCGCTTTCGTCCGTACAAAAATGAAAAACGTAATTACAGGTGCGGTAATTGAAAGATCTTTCTCACCCACGGATAAATTTGAGGAAGCTATCGTTGAAAGAAAGGATATGCAGTATTCTTACAACGACGGCGATATCTACTACTTCATGGATCTTGAAACGTATGATATGCTTCCCTTGAACTCCGACAAACTCAGCGACAACTTCAAGTTTGTTAAGGAAGAAATGATCTGTAAGATCGTATCCTACAAGGGCAACGTATTCAGTGTTGAACCCCCCATGTTCGTTGAACTCGTTGTTACACAGACAGACCCCGGCTTCAAGGGTGATACAGCTCAGGGTACAACAAAGCCCGCTACACTTGAAACAGGCGTTTCCATCAAAGTTCCGCTCTTTATCAACGAAGGCGACGTTCTTCGTATCGATACAAGAACCGGCGAATATCTTGAAAGAGCAAAATAATAATTCTGAAAGGGTATCAAAATGACCTTAAACGAAAAAACAGCTTATCTTAAAGGCTTGGCAGACGGTCTTAAGTTTGACGAAAATGACGATTACGCACTCGTTCTGAAAAAGATCATCGAGGTGCTTGACGACGTTGCAATGACAGTCAGCGACCTTGAAGAAAAGACAGACGAGCTTGATGCGTACATTGAAGAAATAGACGAGGATCTCGGTGCTGTCGAAGAAGAAATCTACAGCGGTGAGTGTAATTGCGGTTGTTGTGATTGCGACGATGACGATGATGACGACGACGATGACGATGACGACGATGACGACGATGATGACGATGAATACGACGAATTCGACGACGACGATTTCGATGAAGATTTCGACGATGATGACGACGTTGTATTTGAAGTCAACTGTCCCTGCTGCGACGAAACGATTTGTCTTCCCTCAACAATAGACTTGGCGCACGTTATCTGCCCTGCTTGCGGTGAAGAATTCTCCTGCATTTACGATGAATGCGAAGATGAAGAATGCGGTTGCTGCTGCCACTGCGACGACGAAGAAGACGAAGAAGACGAGGATTAATCACAAAAGTTAAACCCGAATGGAGACATTCGGGTTTTTTGTATAAATTTAATCATTTAAGGGTCGTGTAGTTCGTGGCCCACAACGAACTACACGACCCGTATATTACAAAAAAGGGGATATTTTTTCAAATATCCCCGATTTTTTTAGTCTGTTACAAGAATATCTCTTATCTTCGCGAGGTCCTGCTCAACAAGACCTGTGGAAAGCAGATAATTTTTAACCTTTATCTGAAGTGTGTCTTCTTCTGTACCGAAGTTGTTAAGTCCTTCTGTAAGCCATTCGATGTTCTGAACAGCGCCTGCAAGCTCCTGAGCAGAGAAATTACCCTGGAGAGAATAGAATGATGTGTAGTAATCTCTTACGATGGTTTCCTCGTCAACTCCGCAAAGAGCGAGCAAAAGGAACGCCGTCGTTCCCGTTCTGTCACGTCCGAGTGAGCAGTGGAACAGAATAGGATAGTTGTTTTCATCGGCAAATGCAAGCATTGTACGCTTTACGTCAGCCTTGTTCGCTTCATCAAAGATGTGCTGATACCATTTGAGAGGTATTGATATTTTTGTAAGTCCGGGAATTGCAGAGCCGCCTGCCGCGCCGCGGAGGTCAAGGTCTGTCTTGATTCCGAGATCCTTCAAAACTACATTACGTCCGTATTCGTTCGCATCCTCAAGCTGAGCCGAGCGATAAACGATTCCCTGCTTTATGTACTTTCCGTCAAGCGTTTTGTAACCGCCGAGGTCACGCATATTTGAAATATTGTCGGCTTTGATAAATCTCGGATAACCCGATTCTGTCTTGAATGAGAACGTTTTTGTTGTACCTTCATCAGATGAAACGTTCCAGTAATACTTTGTGCCGACTTTGAGGTTGTAAACGTCAAGAGATGTTGCAGTTACCTTGAATCTCAAAGCATCGGACATATCTTCATTTTCGGAGAGCATAAGTCGGTATTCCTTGCCTTCCGAAGCATTCTCGTCAGACCACGTGAACGTTACGGCAGGAGGTGTGCAAAGCTCCTGCTTCGAGTAACCGAAGTTGGGGTCCTTGAGCTGTCTGAATCTCGAATTCATATGCTTGATGATAGGGGCTGAGGCCAAAACGATATCCTTCTGACCGTCTGTAGGTGTAAGTAAGGATATGGAACTTACCGCCTCAGGCTCCGTTTCGGGTGTCGTTTCAGGTGTTGTTTCGGGTGTTGTTTCTACAGCCTGTGTTGTATCGCCTGTCATAGCGTCTGTTCCTTTCGCGTCACCGTTTCCGCAACCTGCCACAGAAAGCACTGTTGCCGACAAGAGAACGGCGGCTGTCAATTTTTTAACTGTTTTTTTCATTGTTTTAAAACCTTTCGAAGTGTTTCATTAGGTGTATTATAACATATCTTTTTTGTTCCGTCAATACGGTAAAGTGTATAAAAATCAAACAACCGCAGTTTTGCTGCGGTTGTTAAAATCCAAGACGTATGTACTTTAATTAATTAAGCGCGGATCTTCTTGGAAACTGCAACGCCTGCGAGAGCTACTGTTGCAACAGCAACGATAGCAACGATCATAGCGTCGCTTGTTTCAGGGTTAGAAGGTGTTTCGGGTGTTTCGGGTGTTTCGGGATTAGAAGGTGTGTCGGGGTTTGAAGGTGTTTCAGGTGCAGCTTCGTTATCTGTGTAATCGGAAGCAGTACCAACTGTTACTTCGCAAGCCCAGATAGCTTCGCTTGTGCCGTCTACGTAATCAGCATATACTCTTACGAGCTGTGTGCCTTCAGTAACAGCAGCTTTAACGTCAAATCTGTAGTCATATGCGCCTTCGCCTGTATCCTTAACGAGCTGTTCAGCAGGAACTTTGAATGCAGCGGCAGTTACCTTTTCGCCGCCGTTGATGCTGTAGGAGAAGCCTGCAAAATCAGTGTTCGAGGAAGCCCAGCCCCAGAAAGCAGCTTCTGTTGTGCCTGCAGCTGCGGTGTATGTGGAGTAATTACCATTGCAGTTCTGAGCATTGATAGCATCTTCACTTACATGAAGTGTTTTAACCCATGCTGCTTTTACATCGGGAACTGCGGCAAAAACTGCAACGGATGCAAGAAGCATTGTTGCGAGAATGATAGAAATGATTTTCTTCATAATTAGTTATCCTCCTATTAAATTCAGTCTTGGTAATTATATAATATCATATTTTTATATTTTGTCAATACTTTTCAAAAAATAAGTGCGAGAAAAACAGCCCACGGTCAAACCGTGGGCTGTAATATGCTTATTATTCAGCAGCTTCTTCGATGCATTCCTCATCGTCGCAGCAGCAGCAACAGATGTCATCATCGTCGATGTCAAGCTCATCAAGCTCATCAAACAGTGAATCGTCAGCAGCGGCAGCCTTGCGTTCTGTAAGCTTCTTTACGATAAAGAAAGCAGCAACAGCAATGCCGAGAACAGCGAAAATGAGAACAACGATCTTTATGATGTTGGATGTCTGGTTTGTCATGGTAATTTCTCCTTTAAAAAAATTCGGTAATGTTTTTCCTGATAATATTATACAACATATACAGCGATTTAGTCAATACTTTTAGGCGTTCGGATTTTATATTTATATTAATTATTTGTAAAATTGTGCATTTTTATGCTTTTTCTTATATTTTTTCAAAAACGGTTTTTCCAAAACACGCTTTGACCGTGTCAGAATATCCGTTTTGTCCTTTATCGGCGGAACAAGTACCGTTTTTATTCCCGCACTTCGTCCTGCAAGCACGTCCGTGAATATCTGATCACCGAGCATACACACGTTTTCCCTCGGTACGTTCATATATTCTATTGCGTGAAGTATATTTTTTTTGAACGGCTTACCGCTTTTGCCCACGGCGAAAAAACCGAGTGCTTCGTTGAATATACGCACACGCTCGTGCGAATTGTTGGAAACAAACGATATTTTTATATCGGCCGCGGAAAGCGATTCAAGCCACGACAAAACACGCAAAGTCGGCTTTTCGTCATCGTACGTCACAAGCGTGTTGTCAATGTCCGAAACAATAGCCGAAATATTGTTTTCTTTAAGAAATTCGGGGGTTATCGAATAAAAATTATCAAATATAAAGTCGGGTACAAATAAACTCATATATTCTCCGCATCAAATTATTATGCCGCCGCCGAGCACACGCTCACCGTCATAAAACACGGCACTTTGTCCGGGACACGGCGCACGCTCAGGGGAAGTGAATGTGCATTTGACGGTATCGCCGTCAATTTTTTCGATAAATGCACGGCCTGCATTTTTTTTGTATCTCGTTTTGACATCAGCCGTAAAGGGAAAATCAATGTCGCAAAGAAGATTTATGTTTTTGCACATTATCTCATTTTTATAAAGGTCAGCCTCATCCCCTAAAACAACGGAATTGTCCGACGTTCTTTTTTCGACAACAAATATACGCTTGCCTGCCGACACGCCAAGTCCGCGCCTTTGACCGATGGTGTAACGGTGACAGCCGTTGTGAATGCCTAAAATTTTCCCGTTTGTATCAACAAATGAGCCTTTTTCCATCGTATATCCGTGTTCTTCAAGAAATTTTGCATAATCTCCGTCGGGGATAAAGCAAATATCCTGCGATTCGGGACGTTTAGCGCATGGAAGCGACAAATTTTCAACGTAATTTCTGACATCGTTTTTGCTTTCAAAGTCGCCTAAGGGGAACAAAACACGTGAAAGTATGTCACGCTTGATGCCATAAAGGACGTAGCTCTGGTCCTTGTCCTTGTTTTTTGCCGTCAAAAGCATACCGTTTTCTATCCTTGCGTAGTGGCCCGTTGCGATAAGGTCGGCACCGCTTTCGAATGCACGTTCGGCAAAAGCGCCGAATTTCAAATCAATGTTGCAGTTTATGCAAGGGTTAGGAGTGCGGTTTTCTATGTAATTTTGGCAAAAGGGAGTTATGACGCATTTTGAAAACTGTTCTCTGAAATCATAGACTTCAAATTCAATTCCGAGGGCGGTGCAAACAGCGCGTGCCGCCTCGATGTCATTATCGTTTTCAATACCGAGGCGCATCGTCGCCCCGCGTACGTTATAGCCCTTTTCTTTAAGCACAGCGCAAGCGGCGGCGCTGTCAACACCTCCGCTCATTGCCACGGTCACATTTTTCATAATACTTCCGATCTTTCAAAAAGTTTTTCAAAAAGCTCCGTATCAAACGGTTTTTCCGGCGGTGTATACGCCTTACAGCTTCCTGCCGATACGGCTGCTTTCAGACAGTCGGTGGCGGAATATCCGTTTTTATAAGCATAAACAAATCCCGCAAGCATACTGTCACCTGCACCGACGGTGTTTAAAACGGGCATTTTAAACGGTATTTTGCACCTGTATTCGACAGTATCCGACAAAAGCACAGCGCCTTTTTCACCGAGTGACAACAATACGTATTCAGCGCCGAACTCACACAGCTTTTTTGCCGATTTTATGATATCGCCGTCACCGAACAGCTCACGTATTTCATGCTCGTTGGGCTTCAGCAAAAACGCGCCGAGCTTGGCACACTTCAAAAGCTTTTCGCCCGTTGTGTCGGCAATAACGCAAGCGCCGCTTTTCTTTGCGGCGTTGATTCCCTCACAGTACAAATCAAGCCCACACGGCGGTGTGCTTCCCGAAAAAATGACGGTGTCAAGGCTCGTCAACTTGTCAAGTCTTGCCAAAAGCGCACGTGCGTGCTTTTCGGACACCTCATCACCTGATGCGTTAAGCTCATACATTTTTTCGTTTTCCGATACCTTCACGTTGACACGTGTCGGAAAAGGAACATTTATACATTCGAATCTTTGATTGCGCAAGCAGAGCATATTTTCAAGCATCTTTCCCGTCTCACCGCCCGAAAAACAGAGTGCGGTGTTGTCAGCGCCGAGCGCTGACAGCGCAAACGAAACGTTAAGACCTTTACCGCCCGGCACAAAGCAGGTCGCTTTCACGCGGTTGGGAATGTCTGATGAAAGCGGCGAATCAAGCGATATGTGATAGTCAAGCGACGGGTTGAACGTAACTGTATATATCATTTGTTTTGTTTGTCAAATTCTGCAAAAAGCTCGTCAAAGCACTTGCGAAGCTCACGATCGTCAACCTTTACGCGCTGTCTGTCGTACGTGAAAATTCCGTTCGTTTCGTCCTCAACGTCTGATACCTGCGTAAGCACGGTACCTGAAAGACCGAGACGGACAGCGGGGATTATCTCCTCTTTATAAAGACGTACGAGAGCGCGTGTCAGCTCCTCACTGCTTTTGAACGTTTTATATCCGTAGTTGTTTTTAGGGTTGAAAACGTGTCCTTCCATAGGGTAGGAATATCCACCGAACTCGGACAGTATACGCAGCTTGCCTGAGCCCTTTTTCTTGAATTTGACGGGCTTGAAGTAAACGTGCGGACTTTCAACGTCGGTGTATTTCGTTATGAACCAGCCCGATGCCGAATCCCATATTCGTGTGCCGTCGGCACGTTTTGCCTCGAAATACATTTCCTTTGTCGAATTCTGTCCCCAGCCCTCGTTGAATATCGTATAGTAGACGATGCAGGGGTGGTTATACAAATGCTCTATCGTTTTCAGCATAGAGGACTTGAAATTCTGCTTCGTTTCCTTGTTTGCGTGCTTGATGACACCCTTTTTCATAAATACGGTCGGAAGTGCAGTATCTCTTATGAAGTTATATTTTCCGTTGTTGACCATATCCTGGAAAACGAGCATACCGTATTTGTCGCACATATAGTAGAAAATTTCGGGCTCGATCTTAATGTGCTTTCTGAGCATATTAAAACCAAGATCTTTCATTTTAAGTATGTCGTATTCGAAGCCGTCGGGCGTTGCGGGCAGATATATGCCGTCGCTGTAATATCCCTGGTCAAGTGCTCCGTTTGCAAAAACGGGCTTGCCGTTCAAAAGCAGCTTCGGGTATTCGCCGTCTGTCACACTGACCTCGCGAAGTCCGAAATATGAGCGTACCTCGTCGTTTTCCGTACACACCGTGAAATCGTAAAGATACGGATCGTTTATCGTCCAAAGATGGGGATTTTCGGGTTCAATTCTCACGGAATTTTCCGTAAACGTATATTTTTTGCCGTCACAGCATACAGTCTTTTCCAATCCCTCACAGCCGATGACCTCAATCGTTGCACCCTTCATATCGGGAGTTATTTTAAGTCCCTCTATAAGCTCCGCCTTTACGGATTCAAGCCACACGGTCTGCCAGATGCCCGATACCGGCGTATACCACATACCGCCTCTTTTTTTGCGCTGTTTTCCGTAAGGTATCGACAGGTCGAGCTTATCTGTAACGTCTATCTTTAAAACGTTTTCCCCCTCTTTGACGGCATTTGTTATTTCAAATGAAAACGGCAGGTATCCGCCGATATTTCCGCCGGGGTGCTGACCGTTCAGGTAAACCTCGCATATCTGGTCGCACGCGCCGAAATTCAAAAATACACGGCCGAGGTTGAAGTTTTCGGGAAGTGTAAATGCTTTTGTGTATGTGAAGTTTTCAAGGTTGAAATCCTCATATCCCTCATATTCCGACAACCTTGACTGAGGGGCAAAGGGTACGATTATCCTTTTGCCGTTAAGCTCCCATTCTCCGTTAAGACAGAAATAAGAATCGCGGACGAGCTGCGGACGTGGGTATACAGAGAAAAATTTATCTGTTCTGTTTACTTCAAACGGTGTTTTCATTACGTTGAACATCATTTCACCTTCCTTGCAATTATCTGTTTTTGGGGTGTGTAGCCGTCGGGGTATCCCGTTTCATAAGAAATATTCGTTATTTCCTCATAATAAACCGTGAGCTTGTCACCCGATTTTATTCCGTCGGTGTCATCCCACACGATGCGATACCATTCTCCGTCACTGTCAACTGCAAAAAAGCAGTCGTCAAGTACCGCCTCACACTTCGTCATACTTTCTATGACGGTGACTTCCTTCGTAAGATAGTCCTTGTCATCAGAACAGGATATAAACAATAAGGAAAGTACGCATAAGAAAATGCAAATTATTTTTTTCATAATGTAACCTCCGAAATTGGAAATATATACGGTTGCCCCGAATAAGCAAAACTATTTCAATACACGTTTAATGGGCAGGGCGAAAACGCACACGATGCCCATAACTATGGCAGACGCGAGCTTTACCGTTAAAAACAGATATTCTCCCGCCTTCGGCATATCGTCCATAAAGAAGTAGTAAGCCATATAGTAAATTGCCGATCCCGGCACGAGAGGTATGATACCCGTTATAAGAAATACCGACACGGGACATTTTCTCAAAACAGCCATACTTCTCGACATCAGAACGATGACGACAGATGCAAAAAATGTCGCATATACAGGTCCCGTTATACCGTCAAAAATACAGTAAACAAGCCAGCTTGCCGCGCCGCATATACCGCAGAAGACGTACTGCTTCGGAGGAACTGAAAAAAGTATACAGAATGCGACCGTTGCAAAAAAGGCGGCGATGCATTGAAGGACATATTCTATAAAAATACCCATATTTCCTCCTTACGCCATACCGAAAAATTTAAGCGCAAGCACCGTCACGCCGACACCGATGGCAATACCGAGGGCGACGACGATGGCATCGACAAGACGAACGAGTCCCGATATGTAGTTACCTGCGGCAATGTCACGTATTGCGTTGGTGAACGATACTCCCGGCACAAGCGGCATAAGACAGCCGATAAGCACTCTGTCAAGCACACCGATGCCGATAACACCCGTAAAAATACCTGCAATTACGGTCATCACGGAGCTGCAAATAATATTCGTTAAAAGCCTTGACAGCTTTTTTTCGTCAAGAAACACTACAGATGCGTAAAACAGAAATCCGACAATAAATGCAACGGCAGAATCTACGAACGAACCGCCGAACATATAAGCAAGTCCCATCGATGCAAGCGCCGAGCCGAGCATAAGCATGTACGGCTTCTGAGGCTTCATCGCATCTATTTCGCAAAGACGTGAAAATGCATCGTCCACGTTTTGGTATTCGCCTCTGGCTATTGCACGGGAAAGGGAATTTACCGCATCCACCTTGCCGAGATTCGTCGATGCAAGAGGAATAGATCGTATACGCAGAAAGTCACGTCTTTTCGGCATCTCAAGCGTTCTTTCCGTAATTCCCGTAGTCAGAAATATACCGTTTGCAACGGTAAATACTTCAAAATCATGTATTCCGTACGATGTCATAATATGGCTTATCGTGTCTTCAACGCGTACTATATCCGCCCCCGACTGCAGAAGTATTTTTCCTGCGTACGACGCCATATCCATCGTTTTTGAGATATTTTCATCTATCACTTCAGTTTTCTCCTGATTTCTGTAACAACACCCGAAATAAATTCGCTTGATCTGTCCTCGCTTACGGGTAAAATTTCACCCTTTCCATCGGGGATAAATACGGCAAGATCACCGCTTATGCGGTATGTGCCTATAAATCCGCCGTTACGTCTTACAAGCACGGAATCTCCGTCGTCAGCGTAATTCTGACGGTGTATAAGATAAAGCACCTCGCCGTCTTCAAAGAAGAAATATTCGTTTGAAAAACGTACGAATGCGCAGTCGTATCCCTCAATGTTATCGGCGTTAACGCACGGACCTTCATCGGAAAGCACCTTTATAACGGGTATTTTTGACGGCGCAGGCGCATCTGTGAAGCTGTCGCCGTAGCCGTTTATCATCATATCGACCGTTACGGAAAAATAATCGGCTATCAAAGGCAGATATTTTAAATACGAACTGCTTTTTCCTGACTTCCAATCTGAAACGGCAGATGACGAAAGACCTAAATAATCAAGAAATTCACCTTGCTTGCGGCTGTCCTTTTTAAGGTATTCAAGCACTTTTTGCAAAATCTTATCCATAACGCACCTTATTTTTCAAGTGATGAAATATAGCTTTCGGGTAAAAACTGCGTATCTATCGTATTTGATACGTACTCACGGAATTTTTTGAGCGATGCGGAATTTCCGTAGTAGCCTATACCGTGATTTTTAGCTTGTTCAGCCGTGTATGTTTCAAGAAAATACACCTTGTTGTTGTAAAATTTTCTCGTAAAATCAAATACAGTAGGAGTGAACAGAGCGTTTTCGATAACGGCTGTGTCACGCTCACCGCCCGTGACGATGTCGAACGTTACGATACCGCCGAGCATATTGTAATCTCTTGCCTGCTCTGCCATAAAGTTTCCGAGTGAGTAGTAGCAAAGCGTTTTGTTTCCGTTTTTGCCCTGCAGCCATTCAACAGGCTGAATCACGTGCGGATGGTGT
Organism: Eubacteriales bacterium; assembly: GCA_045652135.1. GTDB lineage: Bacteria > Bacillota > Clostridia > Oscillospirales > CAG-272 > RGIG7213. Next base: position 25,007 of record JAZRTS010000188.1, read on the forward strand.
CCTAAAATTACGTCAACCCCTGCATCTGCAAGCTTCTGCGCGTATTCCTTTTGAAAATCGTTATATTTCATTTTATTTTCGTCGCCCCAATGGACGGAGGCGATAACGACGTCGGCAGATTCACGTGCCGCTTTCACTTCGGCCTCAAGGTCTGCGTTTTTAAGATACGGAATGTACGTATCGTATCCTTTTGTCGCTTTCAGATTCGTAAATTCCGTGTAAGCGAGAAATGCGATCTTCACTCCGTTTTGCTCGTATATTCTGATATTGCGGTAATCTTCCTCATTTTTGTATCCGCCTACCATCATAACGGGGAGCGTGTCGTAAAATTCGATGGTTCTGTCAAGTCCCTTCGAGCCTTTGTCGAGCATATGGTTGTTTGCAATGCAAATAACGTCAAAACCAAGCTCACATAAATCGTGTCCAAGCTCCTGCGGACTGTTGAACTGCGGATACCACGTAAGCTCATATCCCTCACCGCACATCAGCGTTTCCTGGTTGATAAATGCAACGTCGGCATTTTTTATCATGTCGGAAACATTTGAGTATATCGGTTGGAAATTGTATTTTCTTCCGCCCTTTACCGCCATGCTCTGCGCATCTCTTACCGTTCCGTAGTAAATGATGTTGTCTCCGACGGCAAGAAACGTCGTACGCTTTTCGGGCTCAACCGGTACGGGCGCGGTAACGGAATCCGTTACTTCTTCCGTTACTTCTTCTGTCGTTTCGGTCGAGGTTGTTATTTCATCCGTAGTTATTTCCTCGCTTGTCGGTGTGCTCGCACCCGTCGTGTCGGCAGGTGTTTCACCGCACGCTGAAAACAAAAATATAAAAATTAATGCAAATGCCAAAAACGATCTTTTCATATAAAAACCCATTTCACAATATTATTTCATTTTAGTATAACAGATATTAAATAACTATTCAAGAGGTTAAGAGAAAAAATATTATTCTGTATACAGTTCATCGCAATACCACCTCACGGGATTTTCGGAAATGTATTTCACGATTTCTTCATAGTCCTTTCTCCCCCTGATAACGTGATCGTGAAATCCCCGTTGCCAAATATTCTTGCCGTATTCTTTATTAGAAAATCTTTTGAATGTCGATACAAAATGCGACACAAACGAGGTTTGCCTTGTAGGGGTCGACGTTCTCGGCGACCCGTCCTCGCGAACAAATAATATAAGATGAATATGGTTCGGCATAATAACGTATTGGTCTACGGCTATATTTTCATAAAATCCATTCATTTGTTTTATGTATTTATCCGCAATCATTCCGTATGGCAATTGAACGTTTTTCGGGTCGCCGAGGACGTCGACCCCTACGATGCGAGATAAAATCTGTTGCCTGCCTCCCGTACATAGTGTTATGAAATATGCTCCCGTTGTATTGTAATCAAAATTCTTTAATCTTGCAGGTTTTCTTTGCGGCAATTCTTTTTTATTATCCATTCGTATCACCCTCATCATTATAACACAAATCGGCAGGGAAAACAAGTTTGGCGGTGGGAGCAAGCCCCACGCCCTACGGGTGTAAACATCTTTATGAGAATCGGCCTGATCTTGTCTTTTTTCTGTTTTTTATCTTCTCCATTATCATCACCGTTTTTATTATACATTTAATTTTAAAAAACAACAATATATCTTATCAAAATTTCAAATATCACGTATTGATTTTTATTTATTTATATGATAGAATAAAATGAATTGCTATGTAAATTTATGTAAAGAGGATATATATATGTGCGGATTTGCAGGCTTTGTAAGCAAAAAGTCATACGATAAAAGCGAAACGGTAAAAAAGATGGCAGAAACCATCGTACACAGAGGGCCCGACAGCGACGGATATTTTCTCGAAGGTGACGTTGCCTTCGGCTTCCGCCGTCTGAGCATCATTGACCTTGAAAAAGGTCACCAGCCAATCGTGTCCGTGTGCGGAAGATACGTCATCGTTTTTAACGGCGAAATATATAACTACCGTGAAATACGCGAAAAACTCATAAGCGAGCACGGTCTTTCCTTCAAAACGAACTGTGATACCGAGGTCGTTCTGAACGCTTACTCCGTATATAAAAACGAAACCGCGTCACACCTTCGCGGAATGTTTGCATTCGTTATATATGACAGAGAGAAAAAAACACTTTACGGTGCGCGCGACTACTTCGGTATTAAGCCGTTTTATTACGGATTTTTCGATGGGGACCTTCTGTTCGGCTCCGAAATAAAGTCATTTTTGCCTCACCCGTCATTTAAAAAGGAAATAAACCGCGACGCGCTTAAAATGTACCTTGAATTCCAATATTCTCCGATGAAAGAATGTATGTTCAAGAACGTTTTCAAGCTCACTCCCGGTCACTATTTTACGTACGAAGACGGAAAGTTTGAAGAAACGGCATACTTTGAACCCGTTTTTTCACCCGAAAAAAGAAGCTTCGAAAACGCCGTGAAGCTCATCGACGAAACGGTGCTTTCCTCGGTTGAATACCATCAGATAGCAGACGTTGAGGTTGGCTCGTTTTTATCCGGAGGAGTTGACTCAAGCTACGTTGCATCAACGGTAAGAAAAGGCAGAATAAAGCCGATGAAAACGTATTCAGTCGGTTTTAAGATAGAGGGATTCGATGAAACCGGCTTGGCAAAGGATCTTTGCGACATTCTTAACATCCCCAACAAGCAGAAAAATATCACCCCCGATGAATTTTTCAAAGCGCTTCCGTACGTTCAGTACCATTCAGACGAGCCTCACGCAAACCTTTCCGCAGTTCCGCTTTATTATCTTTCACAGCTTGCAAGCGAGGATGTGAAGGTCGTTTTGAGCGGCGAGGGCGCCGACGAGCTGTTCGGCGGTTACGACTGGTATATTCAGAGTACAGCTTCAAGGTTATACAAACGTCTTCCGATAAGCTTGCGCCGTGCGGCGGCAAGTGTGTTCGGAAAAATCCCCAACAGACATATAAAAACGTTCTTTACGTCGAACGCAAAGACGGTCGAGGAAACGTATATCGGACAGGCGTTCATAATGGGCGACGATATGGCTGACAGAATAACGAACGAAAAATATAAAAGCGCTATGTCGTATAAAGACGTGACTGCGCCTTACTACGAAAAGGTCAAGGATTGCGACGATCTTACGAAGAAAATGTATCTCGACATGAATCTGTGGCTTCCTTACGACATTCTCCTGAAGGCTGACAAGATGACTATGGCGCACTCACTCGAAGCAAGGGTGCCGTATCTTGACCGCGAGGTCTGGTCGCTTGCAAAAACGCTCACGTCAAGCCAGAAAATGAAAGGCAGACACACAAAACGCGCATTCCGTGCGGCAGCTTTGTCACACATTCCCGAACAGTGGGCAAACAGAAAGAAGGCAGGCTTTATGGTGCCTTTCCGCGTGTGGATAAAGGATGAAAAATACGGCGCACCCATCAAAAAAGCATTTTCCTCCTCATACGCGCGTGAATTTTTTGATACGGACTATCTTAACACTCTTCTTGACGAGCATCTGAACGGCAAGAAGAACAACGCACGTGTAATATACACGGTATATTCGTTCTTGCTTTGGTACGAACAGTATTTTATATTGAGGTAAAAAAATGGCAGATAACAAATTTTTTCCGATAGTTCTCGGAAGTGATGAAAACGCGTACGGTACGGCGCGTATATTTAATAAAGAGTACGGAATAAAGCCGCTTCTTCTTTGCACAAGGTTGCTTGTGCCGACACAACACAGCCGCTTGTTTACGGTAAAAATAATTGATAATTTCAATCAAAGCGACGTATTTGTCCGTGAGCTTTCAAAGGTTCTTAACGAGTATAAGGAAAAGTACGAAAAGCTCGTCGTCATTTCCTGCTCCGACTATTACACAGCGCTTATGTCCGAAAATTACGATAAATTCAACGGACTCGTTTGCAATCCTTTCCCGAAGTTCGACTTACTTGAACAGCTTGACACAAAGGACAAATTTTACGCATTATGCGAAAAGCACGGTATTGATTATCCCGAAACGCTCGTCGTTGACAAAGACGAAAGACTTACTGCGCTTGACAAGCTTACGTTTAAATTCCCCATTGTCGTCAAGCCCGAAAATAGTAATGCGACGGAATATCTCGAATGTAGCTTTGAGGGAAAAAAGAAGGTATTTTTCTTCGATACAGCGAAAGAATATCTTGATATGGTAGAACAAATGAACAAATCGGGGTATTCGGGCAAGCTCATAATCCAGAAATTTATCAAGGGTGACGACTCCGCAATGAGAGTTATGAACTGCTATTCCGACAAAAACGGCAAAGTCCGCGCAATGTGTCTCGGACAGCCGGTTCTGGAGGAATATCATCCCAAATCTCTCGGTAACTACGCGGCGATAATTTCAAGAAGCGACGAAAAGCTTTATAAAAACATAAAAAAATTCCTTGAAGATATCGGCTACACGGGCTTTTCCAATTTTGATATGAAATACGACAGCGAAAACGGAAAATACTATCTTATGGAGATAAATCCGCGCCCCGGCAGAAGCAGCTTTTACGTATACGCATCGGGTATAAACCTTATGAAGTATATGGTTGACGACGTATTTGATGAAAACAAGGAATGTGTTTACGGAGATAACACGACTTTGTGGGCGAACGTCAGCAAGTACGTTATGTTCAAATATACTGCAAGTGAGCAGTTAAGGGCGGAAATGAAAAAACTCGTAAAAGAGAAAAAATATATGCGCACGCTCGACTGCAAGGAAGACAGAAATATCAAACGCTTCCTTAAGATAAAACGGTATTATTTCGGACAGTGCAGAAGCTATCAAAAATATTATTTTTCAAAGTCATAAGAGGTAATGAAATGAAAAGACAAAGCGGAGTTCTTATGAACATTTCTTCGCTTCCTTCACCGTACGGAATCGGTGTTATCGGAAAGCAAGCGGAGGATTTTGCAAAAAAAGTAAAGAAAATGGGATTTTCCAAATGGCAGATACTGCCGTTGAATCCCCCCGGTGCAGGCAACAGCCCGTATTCCTCAGACGGTGCATTTGCGGGAAATATTCTTTATATCGATCCTGAAAAGCTTGCCCAAGACGGTCTTGTAACAAATGAAGACGTAAAGGCTTGTTATTACAACGGTACGCCGTACAGGGTAAATTACACGGAAGTCACGGAAAAAAAGCTTGCGCTTCTGAAAATGGCTTACGAAAATATCACAGATGAATACAAATCGGGAACGGTTGCGTTTTTGAAAAATGCCGAAAACTTCAACTACGCATATTTCAAGGCTTTGAAGGAGCATTTCGGCGGTGAGCCGTTCTATAATTGGAAAAAAGAATACAAGGTGAGAACACTCGCTGAGGAACATAAGGGTGAATTCCGTGATGAAATATTTTTCCACGGCTTCTGTATGTACGTTTTTATGCGTCAATGGAAAGAGTTCAAAAAGAACGTAAACGATCTGGGAATTGAACTTATAGGCGATATGCCCATATACGTAAACTTAGACTCTGCCGATGTCTGGTCGCATACAGACCTGTTTTTGCTTAACAAAAACACTTTCCGTCCCCAGCTCGTTGCAGGAGTTCCGCCCGATTATTTTTCAGAGGACGGACAGCTTTGGGGCAATCCCTTATTCGATTGGAAGGCTATGGAAGAAGACGGCTTTAATTGGTGGGTACAGAGAATTGCGCACAGCCTTTCCCTTTACGATACGCTTCGCATCGACCATTTCAGAGGATTTGCATCGTTCTGGGCAGTCGGCGCAAAAGAAGAAACGGCAAGAAACGGCAAATGGAAAAAAGGTCCCGGCATGAAGCTGTTCGACGCGGTCAACAAAAAGCTGAAGAACCCGTCTATTATCGCAGAGGACCTCGGAGAGTTCGGCAAGGATGTCGAAAATCTTCTTAAAGATACGGGATTTGCCGGAATGCGTGTAATTCAGTTCGGATTTGACGGCAAGGACAACTCACATCTTCCTCAAAATCACCCCAAAAACTGTATTGCATACACGGGTACGCACGACAACGATACCGTGCTCGGCTGGCTTTATTCAATCGCCGAGGATGAAACGAGAAAGCTCGTGCTCGATTACTGCGGTTTCAAGGATTGGAATTGGGGCGAGGGCGGATTTTATTCACGCTCGGTGAGAGCAGTCATTGAAGCTGTGTGGAGATCCCCTGCCGCTTTGGCTATCGTTCCCGTTCAGGATATGTGCGGCTTCGGCTCGGATACAAGAATAAATGTCCCCGGTACACCCGACGGCAACTGGGAAGTCCGTTTCACACAAGAACAGCTTGACAGCATAGATACGGAATATTTCAAACGCATAAATACCGTTTTCGTTCGGTAATACGTTTACAGACGGTCGGCAGAGATGATACATCTCTGCCGATTTTTTACGATAGCTTTAATGACCTGTACAGGCACGGCTTGCAATTCCCTTTCTATGAAGCCTTTAATGAAAAAATTCGTATTATGTCATAACCACCGCCCTTTACCGTCAACCACCGAAAAGCCCGACACGCGCAAATATTGCCCTGCAGCCGCAAATGCGGCGAACATTATATTAAAGCCTTCCCTGCGCAGTTGATGGGATCAACGGTGGGGAACAGACTGAACCGCTGTAGCAGAATTACTCGTGGACAAAAGCCTCTTTGTCACCGCCTGCTCAGCGTGTGATTTTCGGTAAAAAAAGCAAACACCGCCGTGTTTCAGGCGGTGTTTGTTGATTATTTCTTAAACTTGCTGAAAAGTCCGGAAAGTCCGTCTTTTGCCTTTTCGAGGTTTTCCTCGGTTGCAAGATCTTCTATTGTATCCTTGATCTGTTCCTTTGTCTTGTCGTCGATCTTGTCGCCGAGCTTTTCATCGATCTTATCGATTATTTCGCCGCTTTTTTCCTTGATTTCGTTGCAAATGTCGCTCATATTTTTTCTCCTTTGAATTTTATTTATAATCACCGTTGATTATTTTTTCTGTATCCTCTTTATCTATCTGTACAGATGAAAGATTTGTTGTAACGGACATTTCCGCTTTTTCTTCACCGACCGATTTTATATAATCAGTTACGGTAAACTGCGATATTATGATATTTCTTATATCATTTTCACCGACACCCTTACCGTATGTACGGTTGATGTATCTGCCGTAAGAATCTCCCTGAATGAAATTCTCACTCATTTTGGCGAATTCTCCAAGGCATCTGTCATCGGTGCTTGACACCTCAATACCTGCTTTTTTCGCCTCGGCAAACAGTATCATAAGACGTGATGCTTCATCTGTTGCGATATCCATAAAATATTCGGCATACGTCTGTCCGTTTATGCTCTGTTCATCGAGCTTTTTCGCGCTGTCATAATTCTTTACGATATCCGTTTCGGCATTCGCGGAATCGGACAGAAAATCGTCCGCCGCCTTTACGTACATATAGCGGAGCTGAAGCTCTGAAATATAGTAATCCCCATAGGAAACTGCGGGATTTTTTCTTTCTATCATACCGCTTGAAAACGTAATGTCAACAAGAAGTGCGCCTATAGTAATACACACGATAACGGCATTGATTACAACGAGCTTCCACGTTTTGACAGGCTCTTTACCGAGCTTGAGCTTGTTTTCATTGCCCTCGAGCAATCTTTTGATATTCGAGCGATGCATAACGGTAACGAGAATCGCAACCACCATTGAAACGATCGTGGCAAATATATTCGGCTCCGCAAACTTGCTGAGCACTATCGGGTAAAGCAAGGAGCACATTACCGAGCCGAGGGAAATATATTTCGTACAGCTTACGATAAGCACGAACAGCGTGAACAGAACGAGAAACGTCTGCCAATTCAAAACGCACACCATCGTTGCAAGCGCAAGCACGCCCTTACCGCCCTTGAAATCGTAATATATCGGGAAAACGTGGCCTATGATGCAGAAAAATCCAGCAATATAGCCACCGCTTTCACCAAGCAGAAACAAGCCGATAAGACATCCGATGACCGTTTTTAAAACGTCACCGAGGAGTGTCAGCCCTGCCGCACCCTTACCGTAGGTACGGAGCATATTCGTCATTCCCGCATTGCCGCTTCCGAACTTACGTATGTCCTGACCGAATTTCAGCTTTGAAACGATAATTGCGGAGTTGACCGAACCGAGAAAATAACCCGCCGCCGCACAAAGTATAAGACCGATGGCAAGTGTAAGCGAGCCTGCTCCCGAACCGAACAGCCCGTTACTCATTATCGTCACCTCTTTCGCGGATTATGAGCTTGACGGGTGTTCCTTTAAATCCGAAAACGTTTCTCAAGCAGTTTTCGATATATCGTTGATACGAATAATGGAAAAGCTCCGCATTGTTGCAGAAAATAACAAATGTCGGCGGCTTTACCGAGGGTTGTGTCATATAATAAATTTTCAGACGTCTTCCCTTGTCTGACGGAGGCTGTACCCTGTTTGTCGCATCGTTGAGCACGTCGTTGAGCATACCTGTTGACACACGTATCGTGCTCTGGTCATTTACGTACTTTATAAGCTCAAACAGTTTTTCAAGTCTTTGTCCCGTCTTTGCGGACACAAACAGTATCGGCGCATACGTCATATATGAAAGCGCCGTGTTTATTTTTTCGGTAAATTCCTTTACCGTGGAGTTATCCTTCTCAATGGAATCCCACTTATTTACAACGACAATTGACGCCTTGCCTGCGTTGTGGGCAATACCTGCAATTTTTTCATCCTGCTCGGTTATTCCCTCGTTGGCATCTATCATTATAAGACAAACATCGGCACGTTCAACAGCCATTTTGGCACGCAGAACGCTGTACTTTTCAATATTGTCCGACACCTTTGCCGAACGTCTGATGCCTGCCGTATCGATGAATGTGAATTTGCCGTGGTCATTATCCACCTCTGTGTCTATGGCATCGCGTGTCGTACCTGCCATATCAGACACGATGAGTCTTTCCTGACCGAGAATTTTATTGATAATGGAGCTTTTTCCCGCATTCGGCTTACCTATAACAGCAACCTTTATGCGGTCGTCATCCTCCTCGAAATCAGCTTCGGGGGGAAGCTTGTTGACTACCTCCTCCATAAGGTCGCCCGTACCCGTTCCGTGAACGGAAGAAAGCGCAATGGGGTCGCCCATTCCAAGCTCGTAAAATTCGTAATATTCGTAGGGAAGCGCACCGACTGAGTCAATTTTGTTTACGCAAAGCACAACGGGCTTTCTCGACTTCAGAAGCATCGATGCGATATCTCTGTCATCCGCCGTAAGACCTGCACGCACGTCTGTCATAAATACGATGACGTCGGCTGTTTCTATCGCTATCTGTGCCTGTCGGCGCATATGCTTCAGAATAGGGCTGTCCGTTTTCGGCTCAATACCGCCCGTATCGACCAGAAGCATCTTTCTTCCGCACCATTCGGCTTCGTAATATATTCTGTCACGTGTGACACCGGGAGTATCCTCAACAATAGCAATTCTCTGTCCTGTCAGTTTGTTGAACAGTGTGCTTTTGCCGACGTTCGGACGTCCTACTATCGCCACTATCGGTTTTGACATATTATTCTTCCTTTCTAATAAAGTATACTGCGCACAAGCTCCGTACCGTCTGAAATAACGGGACAGATGCTTACGTTCAGTATTTTTTCCGCCTCCGCGAGTGTCATACTGTCGAGGAACATATCGCCCTCATGTCGCAGTGACACAGACGGAATCAGAAGTACATCACCGAGGGGCTTATCACGAAGCTGTGATGTTATGTCAGCTCCCGTCAGAAGTCCCGCAACGGTTATCTTTTTCCCAAAAAAGTTATTTTCTATACAGTATACCGTGACGTGCGTATTCGGCGCTTGCGCCATTATTTCATCACAGCATTTTTTTATATACGGATATGCCGCCTTACCGGTGGCAACGGACACACATCGAGTTTTTTCAAGGTCGTATTCGCTTAAATATTCAAGCTCATACTTGAATTCGGTTAAGAGCGATGTGAGCATTCCCACGCCGTTTTCAAGCTGCGGATATCCCTCATAATGCTCCTCGCACGGAAGCGGAAGCTCTGCGGTTATATAAAACTCATCCGATGCAAAAAACATACGTGAGCCGTGTTTTTGTAAGCACTTTTCAGCCATTTTCTCTATCTGATTTACAACGTAAAGAGCGTCTTCCTTCGTAAACGGCTCAATTTCAGGCAGCCCCTGCCTATGGTCGGTAAGACCGCAAGGAACGACCGAAACACTCGAAAGCTCAGGTGCAAGAGTCTCAAGCTCACGCATTGATCTTTCAAGCTCATCCCTATCGTTTGTATTTTTGCAAAGCACTATCTGACCGTTCATCGTGATACCGCCGTTTTTAAAACGGCGCATAATATCAAGTATCTTGCCTGCGTTTTTATTTTTCATCATCTTAACACGCAGCTCGGGATTCGTCGTGTGAACGGAAATATTTATCGGCGACATATGCATTTTCACAATGCGGTCAATGTCACGGTCCGTAAGGTTGGTGCAGGTGATGTAATTTCCCTGCAAAAACGAAAGACGGCTGTCGTCATCTTTAAAATAAAGCGTTTCGCGGCATCCCTTCGGCATCTGGTCGATAAAACAGAACATACATTTATTTCTGCACGTTCTCTTTTCGTCCATAAGATACGTGGAAAATTCAAGACCTATGTCGTCATATTCTTCTTTTTCAATGACAACGTCAAAAAGCTCGTCTGCCCTGTGTATGAGCAGATTTATTCTCTCACCCGTTATGTAAAAGCGGTAGTCAAGAACGTCGTTCACTTCTTCACCGCAAACGGATATTATTATATCGCCCGGCAAAATACCCGCTTTCTGCGCATATGAGCCGTCGTTGACGGAATAAACCGTGACCGTATAAACTCCTCCTTACATAACAGTAAAGGGATTGTAAACACAACCCCTCATCACCGTATAAAATACGCCTTACGCTTCTGTTTTGACTATTTCCTTACCACCGTAAGTGCCGCATGTCATGCAAACTCTGTGCGATTTGATAAATGCACCGCATTTGGGGCACTTTGTCATACCCGGCAGGTCGAGACGCCATACATTGGAACGTCTTTTGTCACGTCTTGCCTTGCTGACTTTTTTCTTAGGTACTGCCATGTTACCTACACCTCCTTAATATAATACAAATAAGCTATTACTCATAGTCCGAAAGCAGGGCCTTCAAAGCTGACATCCTCGGATCTCCCTCGGATTCACAGCCACATTCGCTTTCATTGAGATTTTTGCCGCATTTTGGGCAAAGCCCTTTGCAATCGGCACAGCAAAGCTCCTTCAGAGGAAACGACAGGAGAAATTCATCGCACACAGCCGCCGATATATCCACAATACCGCCGACAGCTATGATAAAATCATCGTTTTCTTCGTCTGTAAGCTCAACGGCAACACCCTTTTCGAAGTTATGTGAAAAGGAATTTTCGATTTCTTTAAGACACCTTGCGCACAAGGTCTTATAATCAGATGAAACATCGCATTTAAGTGAGATGTAACCGCCGTTGTTCTTAATACGGCAAAACGCTTTTATTTCGTCTTTAAACTCTATTCCCCAGTCACCGAAATACGAAAATCCGTCGTCGTCGGTCGCAGGAAACGATACGTCGAAGTCGAGCTTATCGACCTCACCCGAAAGTATGCGCGTTATATCAAGCCGCATATAATGAACCTCGCCAAAGAAATCGATTGTGTACGCACGAAAATATGCGTGAACACAAAAACCGCAAAGCATATTATATATGCAAAGCGGCTTTTTGTCAATAGGATTTGACAAATTTAATTTAATATTTTGTAAATTTTACACCAAAAGCTCGCCTCTCAGCTTCTCAAATATCTTTTTCTCGTATCTTGATATCTTTACTTGCGAAAGTCCCAGCACCTCTGCCGTTTTTTGCTGCGACAAATCGCAGTAATACCGAAGATGGATTATCTGTCTTTCTGTGTCCGTCAGCTTTTTTATGGCATCTTTAAGCGATATTTTGTCGCAAAGGTTCTCAATTCCGTCATTTTTATCGGGGATAATATTTTCAAGGCATCCTCCGTCGCCCTCACCTGCAGGCTCTGACAGAGAATGATGCGGATAACACGCTTCAAGAGCGAATACAAGCTCCTCAGGAGAGCTTTCGCATATTTTTGCAAGCTCGTCTATCTTCGGTTCTCTGCCCTTTTCCTTTATATATATTTCCCTCTGCTTCATTGCGTGAACACCGAGCCGTTTTACGCTTCTTGACACCTTTATCATTCCGTCGTCACGAAGATACCTGCGTATCTCACCTATGATAAGAGGCACGGCATAGGTTGAAAAAACGCACCCGAACTCCGCCGAATAGCTCTTTACAGCCTTTATCATACCGAGCGCGCCTATCTGCACAAGGTCGTCATATTCAACACCTCTGTCGCAAAAACGCGGAATAATGCTTTTGACAAGTCCCATATTAAGCTCAACCACACGCTCCATTGCTTCGCGGTCGCCGTTCTGCGCTTTTGATATCAATTCCGAATTTTTTGAAAAATCGCACGCTTGTCCGTCCTTTGTCCCTGACATAAAAACCCCTTATGAAAATTTTTTGGACATAAAAACACGTGTTCCTCCCGATGACTTTGATGTGACCTTTACATTATCGGTAAAGCTTTTCATTACCGAAAAGCCCATTCCGCTTCGCTCGCCCTCTCTGTCTGTGGTAAAAAGCGGCGTCATAGCCATTTCAATATCCTCAATACCGCATCCTCGGTCAGATATCTCAAAACTTACAGTACGGTCGGAATAAAGCCGTGCGTTTATGTAAATTTTTCCCGGAGTCTCCCGGCCCTTATACGCGTGGACAACGCAGTTCGTCACAGCTTCGCTCACGGCACAGCGCACGTCTGCAAGCTCGTCAAGCGTGGGATTAAGCTGTGCGGCAAATGCGCTGATGTAAGCCCTTGCAAGCGCTTCGTTCTGCGATACGGCAAGCAGAGTTATTTTCGCTTCGTTTATTTTTTCCTTTTTCACTTTTTTCTCCGTTATCATTTGATTTTAAGCACCTTGTCCATTCCCGACATACGCAGTATGCGCATTGCACGCTCGTCGATACCGCAGATGACAAATTCACATTCGGCGGCAAGACAGCGCGAATATCTGCCCATTATCAGCCCAAGCCCCGAGCTGTCCATAAATTTCATCCCCGTCAGGTCAAGTATCAGCTTTTTAGGCGCATATTTAAAAAATGCGCTGTCGATATCCTCGCGTACAGAGGCGCACGTATGATGGTCAACGTCACCGCCGACAGACGCCCTCATAACACCGTTTTCGTATTCTATTTCAAGTCCGTCCATTTTTACCTCCGTTTCTATGATACGATGATATCACGGCAAAGGCGCAAATATTGTCACTTACGGTCATTCTTATTGAATTTACAAAATGGACAAAATGCAATGATCGTGTCCGCTGAATT
>JAZRTS010000189.1:0-34654 GCA_045652135.1 Eubacteriales bacterium
GCAACTCCTCATTTCCACCCCACTTCTGAACATCTTGAAGCATTTTTAAAAAGAAGAAACGAAGCGTATAACAGACTGAAGAAACGTTTTTCCAAAAATACTCCAAAAATACTTTTAGGCGCAGAGGTTGAATACTGTGACGATATATGTTATGACACAGACGGATTAAAGGCTCTTTGTACCGAAGGTACAAATTTATTGCTTATTGAAATGCCCAATAGTAAATGGAGCGAAAAAATGACAGACGATATCCTGTATATCGCCGAATCCGGAGAATTTACGGTCGTTCTTGCCCACATTGAGCGTTACATTTCAAAGCAAAGCAAGAAAAAAATGAAACAGCTTTTAGAAGGCGGCGTGCTTATGCAGGCAAATGCAACCTTCTTTACTTCGCTATTCACAAGAGGACGTGCACTGTCGATGCTGAAAAATAGCACCTTGCATCTTATCGGTTCTGACTGTCACGGAACAAACCGCCGCCCTCCGTATATAAAAGATGCATATGATATTATCGAGAAAAAACTCGGAACGAATTTCATAAATAAGCTTTCCGAATTTTCAAATTCACTTTTAAACTAAAACAAACAGCCCGATTATCCGGGCTGTATTTTATTCTTTGTTGTCTCTTTTCTTTCTTCTTTTTCTTCTTATTCGGTTTATATGACGTTCAAAGTCGCCATTGTTTATAAGCTCTGCTATGACATACTGCTCAAAAACGGGAACCGTGCATGAATAAAAGCCGAGTTTATTCTGAAATTTCTTCGTAAGGCTCATTGGCAAGACCATATATCCGACACGCATAGACGGCGCAATCGTCTGAGAAAAAGTGTTTAAATATATAACAGAACCGTTTTGTGAAAGTGAGAAAACTGTATCCTCGTTTTTCATTGACACGGTAAGTTCTGATGAATAATCGTCTTCAATTATATATCCGTTTCTTCCTTCAGCCCACTTTATGTACTCATTACGCTTAGAAATATCGGCGGAAATTCCGCTGGGGAAGCTGTTGAACGGAGTTATGTGAAGAACTGTTGCATTCGTTTTTAAAAGTTCCTCGGTCTTGATGCCGTTATTACCGAGTTTCAGATGTTCAAGTAATATTCCGCCCGCGGAATAGACTTTTTTTATTTTATCGTAAGACGGAGATTCGATCCCGAACACCGCACCGCTTCCGAAAAGCTGTGCAATAAGACTGTAAAGATATTCAGCGCCCGAACCTATTATTATCTGTTCGGGAAATACCCTCATACCGTTTGAACGGGCAAGATATGAAGATATCGCCTCTCGCAGCTCATAACAACCGTGATTAGGTGATTTTACAAGAATACCGTCTGCGTAGTCAAGAATAACCTTGCGCATCGTTTTCGAAAGGACGGAAAACGGAATTACGTCCTCATGGCTGTGAAGATTTTTACTTCTGGTACGGTCAGATGCAAGATTTTCACTGACAGACAAAAAATCGTCTTTTTTATATACAACAAAATACCCGCTTCTTTCTCTGGGTTCTATGTATCCTTCTTCACAAAGTATATCATATGAATGTTCTGCAGTTATAACACTGACACCGGATTCCTCAGCAAGCAGACGCTTCGACGGAAGCTTCACCCCGAATGAATAAATACCGCTTACTATATCTTTTTTTATCTGCGAATAAAGCTGTAAATACGCAGGTATCGTGTCGCTTTTATCTATGCGATATTTCAAATTTAATACTCCTTTAAAATAGTGGCAAATATTTTTAAAAATCTATTGAATTTTCTAATAAAATGTGATATCATACCAAGTGGTTTTATACGCATAACTGAATATTATGCCTGCATAGTTAAATGGATATAATAAACCCCTCCTAAGGGTTAGTTATGGGTTCGATTCCCGTTGCGGGTGCCAGAAGCGGTCTGCGATAACTTTTGTAGACCGCTTTTTGTAAAACCAAATTTTATAGGGTGATATAATGCCAAATATTGATAACATTGATTTATATAATTCCATTTTGAAATCGGAAGTAACACAGTTGGCAATAATCGCAACAGTTCTATGTATAATATTTATTGCAATCATCGTATATTCGATTATTCAAATTAAAAAAGACAAGACCAAAAAGTTTCCATACTTTCAATTAATTGCTTCGCTTGCTATATTTATTTTTTTGGGAATATCGCTCGGCTCACAAATTATATCTTTTACAAAGGATATAAACGAAGAAGCATACATACTGTATGAAGGGCCTGCGGTTGTCAGAGAGGAACGGCACGTCACCTTCGGGGGTTTGCCAACAGGATATACTGAATACATAATATCGTTTGAACAAGATGGCGAACAACTTGAATTATCAACGCGAAAAAATTACGGATTTGACAACAATGTAGAAAAAATATATATCGTGTATTCCAAGCACTCGAATTATATCTTGGAAATTAAAGAGTGAGCAATCTGTATCTTATACTTCTGGACATTGTAAAATACTGCAAAAATTCCTTGTAACCGCACAACCTATAAAGCGTAAAATCTATCGTTTCAGTAGATTTTACGCTTATTTTATATTAACATACCATGCACATACACATCAAAACTATCTTGCTGCATTTAAAACTTTATTAAATACCGCAGATAGCGAACATCGTCAAATTCACCAGTCCTCGTAAATTCGTTCAAATATCATATCGAGAGTTTCACCGAGATACTTTTTGTCATCCTCGGACAAATTCATAAGCTGTGTGTCATTCTCGTTATATATTACACCGTTTTCGTCGTCGTATTTTAAAGTTTTATCATTTATTCCAAACGTATATTTGAAATTACCGTTCGGTGTACCTTTTATCCAGGTTCCGTTATTAAGAATGGATACTATAGATTCAAACGCACCGCACACCTCAGCACCTTCGCCCTCTTTATTTATCGTCAAATCACCTGTAAATGTAATTTTGATTCCCTGCTCTGTATTCACTGACGAGTCTACAGTCGGCGTTACATTTGATGTGTCATCACCTGCGGAAGTGACACTTGTATTTACGCTGTCTTTTGTTTCTGAAACATCTGACGGTGTGCAGGCAGAAAATGCAGATAATATAAGAAGTGCTGTAATTATTATGTATAATGATTTTTTCATATATTTTCCTTCCTTTCAAAGTGGTTTGATTATACCATAATTTTGTGAATATATCAAGATATAAATAAAAAAGGTCTGCGCAAACTGATTTGGGCAGACCTATGATTATTTGATTCCGTTGGAGAACGGAGAAATCACTTTTAATCAAGCTTTTACAAAAATGATTTGAGATTATTTATATTGTTTTCCTCGAATGCTATGACGTCACTCATAAGCTTCTCGGTATCGGGTGCGATACCGCTGTGGGACATTGTCTTTTTCATTTCGGAAAGTCCCATAACGGAGCCGTTTATCATCATTTCGGCAATTTTCGAATCACTCTTGTCCATCGCTGTTCCCATCATAATTCCGATATCCGCAGGAATCTTCTGAAGAAGTCCCGCATCCTCGGGTGCCTTATTCATCGATGTGAGCTTTTCCGACGCATCTCTGATGAATCCCTGATAGCCGTTAAGCTGTGCTGACATTGCACTTTTAAACTGTTCATTCTGAACCTTTGGCATCAGCTTTGCTATGGCATCTGTGCCCATTTTAGCGCTTTGATAAACATTCTGAAGTGCAATTTCATTTGCACTTTTTTCATTCTTTTGCATACATAACACCTTCCTTTTGTGTTATTGTATGCTTTTCATCATTTATTATTCAGATACTCGATATATTCTTCAAGGCACAGATTGTTATCGTACATATACTTTGCGTGGTGCCGTCCGACATATCGGAAGTGCCACGGCTCATATATTATACCGCCGGTTATATCCATTTTATCTTCTGCGTAACGGAGAATAAAACCGAATTTCCAAGCATTTTCTGCAAGCCATTTGCCCTCAAACGTATTTCCGAATTTCTGCTTTGCGCTTGAAAGGTTATGCATATCGCAAGCAAGACCTGTCTGATGCTCGCTCGTTCCTGCGACTGCAGAGTACGTGCGGACTTCTTTTTCAGCTTCTTCGCGAGTCCACGACGGATGATCGTTCATTTCGTTATTGATATATGTATTGAACAGCTTTTGCTGATATGCATAATCGCGGTATGCACTGGTAACGGTGACGTTTTTACAACCGTTTGCTCTTGCTTCTATCAAAAATGCTTCGAGCGCTTTTTCGGCATAAAGACACATTTGCTGTGTTTTTCGACCGTCTTTGCGCGTGTCAGCGACGTCCGTAAGACCTTCGGGCACAAAATCGCTCGGCAAGGCATTTTCGGAGTTTACGAGGATCAGATATTTATCCCTTTCCTCTCCCATAGGAGCCATATACTTTTCATATTCAGAAAGATCTGATTTGAAATCGAGCGTTGAAGTTTCTGTTTCGGTTTCGGGAGCTTTCGTTGCAGGCGCTTCTGTTTCCTTATTTTCCGTTTTTCCGTCTTCAGTCTGTACGTTATCCGTGTCTGACTGACTCTCCTCGGTAACGACAGCCGTTGCAGTATCAGTTTCGTCATCGGCTGTGGTGTTGTCACTTTCGTCGGGTGACGTTATTACGTCGGTCTTCGTTGTATTATTCGTATCCGTATTCACGGGATCGTTTTCCGCACACGATACAAGAAGCAAGGAAATCATTATAAGTATAAGTGTAAATTTTTTCACTGTTAACCTCTCATTTTAAAGACGATCGCGCACCACGATTTTTCATCTTTCATTTCAACAAAATCAAGCGGTGTCTTACGTGCAGCTTCAAGCACTTCTTCTGCTCTTTCTTCGATTATACCGCTTGTTATAAGAATACCGCCCGGTTTTAAGAACTTTTCAACGTCAGGGAGCATTCTTATGATAATATCCGCAACGATATTTGCGCAGATAAGGTCATAAGTTTTTTCTTCAATGCCTGCAAAAAGATCACTTTTTCCGCACGTGATATTCATAATGCCGTTATCGTTTACGTTTTCATTTGCAACTCGTACGGCAACGGGATCGATGTCATAAGCGTTTACGCTCTTTGCTCCGAGCTTTGATGCAGCGATAGCAAGTATACCGCTTCCTGTGCCGAGATCAAGACATACGTCATTTTCTTTTACATACTTTTCTATAAGCATCGCCACAAGTCTTGTTGTTTCGTGTGTACCCGTGCCGAATGCCATTCCGGGGTCCATTTTAAGTATAAGGTCACCCTCTTTTGCATCGTATTTTTCCCAAGCGGGAACGACCACGAGTCTTTCGCCTATACGAAGCGGCTTATAATACTTTTTCCAAGCACCTGCCCAATCCTCTTCCTTAACGCCGATTACGGATATTTCCGTATCGATCTTCAGCTCCGTAAAGCGTGTTTTAAGATGAGAGATAGCTTCTGCGGGATTTCTTTCATCGGGAATAAAAATGCTTACTGCCGCCTTTGTTTTGTCGGCATTCAATATTTGTTCGTCAATAAGATCACCGTACATCGTTTTGAGATTTTCGTCTATATCGCTGTAGTCCTCTATCATAAGGCCGTTATCTACCATTGACATAACAGCGCAAACCTCTTCGAGCTTTTCGGTTGAGCATACGACACGTATCTGTTTGTAATCCATAAATTTACTTTCTGTTTTTCTTTATTTTTTCAAAAAATGACTGCTTATTTTTGAAATTGCTTTCTCCGCAAGATTCTGCAAATTCACGAAGCAGCTGCTTCTGTTTTTCGCTCAGATTCTTCGGCGTTTCAATTATAACCGTAAAGAAAAGATTGCCCTTTCGCTTCGTATTGAGGTTGACGATACCCTTTTCTTTAATCGTAAATGTAGTGCCGGTTTGTGTACCCTCCGGTATTTTATACTTTACGTTGCCTTCGAGTGTGGGAATTTCAAGTTCTGCGCCGAGCGTTGCCTCTGCAAATGTTACGGGAACTTCACAATAAATGTCACTGCCGTCACGTTCAAAGACGTTGTGATTTCTTACGGAGATTTCTACAACGAGATCTCCCGCGTTCATTCCGGACGTACTTTCGTCGCCCTGTCCTCTTACGGAAAGTCTCTGACCGTTATCTATACCGGCGGGTATATTTACCTCGATCTTCTTATTTATACGTACGTATCCCGTTCCTTTACAGTCAGAGCAAGGATTTGTGACAGTCTTTCCCTTACCACGGCATTTATCGCACTGTTGTGTTGTCTGCATCATACCGAGCATTGTGCGCTGTGTCACCTTTATATGACCCGTGCCGCCGCATTTGTCACAAGTTTTTACATCACTTGCATTCTTTGCACCGACACCCTTACACGTATCGCATTTTTCAACACGTGCGTATTTAATTTCTTTTTTACAGCCGAAAGCCGCTTCTTCAAATGTAAGTGTGACTCTCTGGAATATATCGCGTCCGGGTGATCCCCGTCTGCCCTGACTTCTTCCGCCGCCGAAAAATGAGCCGAATATGTCGCCAAGGTCAATATCCATTCCTTCAAATCCGCCAAAGCCGCCGAATCCGCCGCCGCCAAAGCCTGCATTCGGATCGACACCTGCGTGTCCGTACTGGTCATATCTTGCCTTTTTATCGGCATCTGACAATACCTCGTACGCTTCATTTACCTCTTTGAATTTAACCTCGGCATCCTTATCCCCCGGATTTACATCAGGGTGATATTTTTTTGCAAGCGAACGGTAAGCTTTCTTGATTTCGCTGTCGCTTGCTCCTTTATTTATCCCGAGGACCTCATAATAATCTCTCTTTTTGTCTGCCATAAAATACTCCGTATATCCGACTTTAGGCGGCGGGTAAAAAACCCACCGCCTATATTCGGCAATATTAATTATTCACCGGTTTTATCCGTAAAATCAGCATCGTAAGTGCCGTCAGCATTCTGTCCGGGATTGAAGCCTGCATCACCGGGATTGCCCTGTGCCGCACCCGACTGTGCGTAGAGCTTTTCGGACAGTGCGTAGAACTTCTTCTGAAGCTCCTCAGTGCCTGCCTTGATAGCATCCGTGTCGCCGTTCTTAACGGTTTCCTTGAGCTTATCGATTTCAGCCTGAACTTCAGCCTTTTCAGATTCATCTATCTTATCGCCAAGTTCGCCGAGGGCCTTTTCACTCTGGAAAATAAGATTTTCAGCATTGTTCTTTGTATCAACAGCTTCTCTGAACTTCTTGTCTTCCTCAGCATACTTTTCAGCATCCTTAACAGCCTTGTCAATATCCTCCTGGCTCATGTTCGTGGAAGATGTGATAGTGATGTGCTGTTCCTTGCCCGTTCCCTTATCCTGAGCTGTTACGTTAACGATACCGTTAGCGTCTATATCGAATGTTACCTCGATCTGAGGAACACCTCTGGGAGCTGCGGGAATACCGTCAAGTGAGAACTGACCGAGAGTTGTGTTACCGCTTACCATCTCTCTTTCGCCCTGAAGAACGTGAATCTGAACAGATGTCTGACCGTCAGCAGCAGTTGAGAATACCTGGCTCTTCTTAACGGGGATAGTTGTATTTCTTTCGATGATCTTTGTGAATACACCACCGAGTGTTTCGATACCGAGGGACAAAGGTGTTACGTCGAGCAAGAGAAGGTCTTTAACGTCGCCGCCGAGGACACCGCCCTGAATTGCCGCACCGATAGCAACACATTCATCGGGGTTGATACCCTTGAAGGGCTCTTTGCCTGTTATCGACTTAACCGCTTCCTGAACTGCAGGGATACGGCTTGAACCGCCTACGAGAAGCACCTTGTTGACATCGGATGCTGAAAGTCCCGCATCACGGAGAGCCTGCTTTGTCGGGCCCATTGTTGCGTCAACGAGGTCTGCTGTAAGCTCATTGAACTTTGCTCTTGTAAGTGTTGCATCAAAGTGCTTGGGACCTGTTGCATCAGCTGTGATAAAGGGGAGATTGATGTTCGTGCTTGTCATACCCGAAAGCTCGATCTTTGCCTTTTCAGCCGCTTCCTTAAGACGCTGAAGCGCCATTTTATCATTTTTGAGATTGATGCCGTTTTCTTTCTGGAATGTTTCTGCCATCCAGTCGATAATTCTGTTATCAAAGTCGTCGCCGCCGAGACGGTTGTTACCTGCTGTTGCAAGAACTTCAACGACACCGTCGCTTATTTCAAGTACGGAAACGTCGAATGTACCGCCGCCAAGGTCAAATATGAGTATCTTCTGTTCGGAATTATCCTTATCAACACCGTAAGCAAGCGCTGCCGCTGTAGGCTCGTTGATAATTCTCTTTACGTCAAGACCTGCGATCTTACCTGCATCCTTTGTTGCCTGACGCTGTGCATCGGAGAAGTACGCAGGAACTGTTATAACTGCTTCTGTAACAGTTGTTCCGAGATATGCTTCAGCATCAGCCTTGAGTTTTTGAAGGATCATAGCTGAAACTTCTTGGGGAGTATATGCCTTGCCGTCTATTTCTACCTTATAACCTGTGCCCATTTCTCTCTTGATGGACATAATTGTTTTGTCGGGATTT
The DNA here is from genome assembly GCA_045652135.1 of Eubacteriales bacterium. Taxonomy (GTDB): domain Bacteria; phylum Bacillota; class Clostridia; order Oscillospirales; family CAG-272; genus RGIG7213. The sequence goes on from JAZRTS010000189.1 coordinate 8,478, forward strand.
GTAATTGCCTGTCTTTTTGCAACAGCACCGACAAGTCTTTCGCCTGTTTTGGAGAATGAAACAACGGAAGGTGTCGTTCTTGCTCCTTCGGGATTTGGGATAACTACAGGCTCGCCGCCTTCAAAAACAGCAACGCAAGAGTTCGTTGTACCCAAATCTATACCAATGATCTTTCCCATAATTCTTTACCTCTTTCTATATTAGTTTGCGACCTTTACCATTGCGTATCTTATTACGCGGTCGCCTTTTTTATAACCTTTCTGAAGAACGAGTGATATTGTATTTTCACCGAATTCTTCGTTTTCTTCGTGCATTACCGCACTGTGTATCTCTGCATCGAATTCATCGCCCACGGCGCCGTATGCTTCAACACCCATCTTTGCAAGCGTATCGTGAAAACCGTTGATTATCATCATAAGACCGTTTTTCGATTCCTCGTCTGCGGCGAATTCAACCGCGCGTTCGATATTATCGAATATCGGAAGCATTTCCTCAACAGCATCCATATATGCGCTCGAATAGATCGTTTCGCTTTCCTTTGCGGTGCGCTTTTTGAAATTATCGAATTCAGCAAACAGACGAACATATTTGTCTGTAGCTTCCGCCTTTTCTTTCTGCGCTTTTTCAAGCGATTCGGAAAGCGTGCGGTTTTCGATCTTCAATGCTTCAATTTCTTTTTTTTCTTTCTTTTTGTCCTTTTTGGGCTTTTCTGATTCTTCCGCAGTTTCCTGCTCAACCGGTTCATTGTCCATCAACTCTTCGTTTTCCGGCATATCTTAATTTCCTTTCTGGATATGTTTTTAATCATCATCCGGTGTTTTAAGTTCTTTTACTTCCGGATTTTGTATTGCGTTTGAAATACATTTTGCAAGATACTCAACCATCGCAACGACCTTCGGATATTCCATTCGCTGAGGTCCTATAACACCAATAGCACCTACGACCTTGCCGTTTACCTTAAATGTTTTCAGTATCATAGAGGAATTCGATGCGACCGTACTTCCCTCTCCGCCGATGTAAATACTGACGTCTGTACCCGAATCCTTTTCAACAAGATCCATTATTTCTTCTTTCTTATCCATAAGCGAAAGAAGCTGACGGAGATTTTCAACGTCTGCAAATTCGGGATGTTCAAGAAGCTTTTCAACACCCTCAAACTTCAGCTCACCCTCGTCGTCGCTGTTCATTGCATCGTACACGCACTTTATCACAGGTGATATAAGCATATCGTACATTCCCATATCCGCTTCCATTTTCATTATAAGCGGTAAAGAAATTTCAGACGATGCTCTGTGCGTGATATTATTGTTCAACACTCCGCATAAGCGATTGAGAATTTCCTCATCAACCTCTATCTTCGATTGAATGTACCTTGATTTTACCGTCCTGTCACTCATTATCATACTGAGGATAAAATTGCGGCTGTCCACGTAAGTCGTTTTGAAACAGCTTACTATGAGATTCGTTACCTTAGGCTTTACGGAAACTGTCGGATAATTCGTCATCGAAGTTATAAGCTTACCTGCCGCCTTAAGCATTTTGTCAAGCTGCGAAATGCGTGCGCGCTGCATGTTGTTAAGTTCTTCAAGCTCTCTTGCAGTAAGCGAATACGCCCGCATAAGCGAGTCAACGTAAAATCTGTATCCCGCTTTCGAAGGTACACGACCCGCTGAGGTATGTGGCTGTTCAAGATAGCCCATGCTCTCAAGCTCACTCATTTCATTTCGGATGGTTGCGGAAGAACAGCCTATATCGCACATCGACGTAAGATATTTCGAACCGACAGGCTCACCGTTTTCGATGTGCGCATCAATGAGCGCACGGAGAATTGCTTTTTTTCTTTCGGAAAGTTCGTCTCCGATACCCATTTGACCGCCTCCTTTTCATTCTTTAGCACTTCTGAGCTTTGAGTGCTAAACTTTACATAGAATGTACCATTATAAACAATTTTATTCAATAAGTTTTTAGAATTTTTCTGTGAATTATTTGTAAACTGTGTGATTTTCTGGCATTCGAATGTATTTTGTGATAAAAATATGCGCATAGAAGCTTTTATAACTGATAAATCGATTTAAATTTATCAAAAACCCTTGACACATAACAAAAAGATGTTATAATAACGATGTAGAATTAATTATTTATCCGAAAGGAATATTATTATGGCACACAAGCTTGGTATAATCGGTTACGGTGGAATGGCAACATATCACGACCACCGCGTCAAAGAAGCTCTTTCTGATATATTGACAGTTACAGCGGCATTTGACATAGATCCGGAAAGACTTGCTCTTGCAGAAAAATCGGGGCTTGCAACATTTGACAACGTTGAAGACTTTTTCGCATCAAAGCTTTTCGACATCGTTCTCGTTGCAACACCCAACAACTTCCATCCCCAGTACGTCATTTCAGCGCTTGAGCACGGATATCACGTTGTTTGCGAAAAACCCGTTGCAATAACCGTCAAGGAATTTGACAGCATGGTTGAGGCATCAAAGAAAAACGGCAAAATATTTACCGTTCACCAGAACAGACGTTGGGACAGGGATTACAGAATAGTAAAAAAAGCGATAGACACAGGTCTTATCGGCAAGCCTTACGCTATCGAATCACGTGTACACGGTCAGAACGGCGTTGTTCACGGCTGGCGTGAATTCAAGGTTGCAGGCGGCGGTATGCTGTTTGACTGGGGTGTACACCAGATAGACCAGATCGTTGATATGATGAACGGTGAAAAGATCGTTTCCGTTTACGCAAACCTTCATTCGGTAAGAACACCCGAGGTCGATGACTACTACAAGCTCATCATTCGTTTTTCAAACGGAACTACAGCGCAGATAGAAACAAGCACATATACACTCATTAAACAACCCCGCTGGTATGCATACGGCGACGGCGGCTCACTTATAATCGAGGGCTGGGACTGCAAGGGCAGAATAATCCACGCAAAAGACCATATGATGAATTGGGAGCCTGTTGTTGTACAGACGGAAGCAGGGCCGACAAGAACGATGGCGCCCCGCCCTGTTGAAACACTTGAAGAAATACCGCTTCCCGAAGCTAATCCCGATTGGTCTGACTATTACCGCAATGTAGTTGCAGCGATAGACGGAAAGGAAGAGCTTATCGTCAACGAAGTAAATGTACGCCGTGTACTTCAGATAATGGAAGCCGCATTTGAGTCTGACAGACTTAATGCAGGTATTGCTTGCGAAATATAATATTGTAAATAAAACAAAAGGATATTCTTTGTAACAACAAGGAATATCCTTTTTATTTTTTGAAATTATATTTTAAACTATGAGCACACGGATGTCGGAAAAGTCCTTTTCTTCAAGTGCTTTTTTGTTTATAAGGAAGCACAGCTCCTCGCCTTTTTCAAACGTAAAGGAAACGGTTTCGTCCTCGTAAGCCTTGAACGATGCGAAAACGACCATATCGTCGGACACATTGAATTCCTCGCCGTCATCCTCTGATTCATCAAATTCCTCATCTGCATCTTCTTCGAATTCCAGATCTTCATTATTTGAAACAAAGCTGACATCATAATCGTCATAAGACGCAATAAGCTCAATGGCATCGGGTGACAGATCATTACCGTCTTCATCGACAAGGCGGAGCGTTGCAAGGTTATCTTCACTTTCGTTAAACCAGAACACCTTTGCCGCCCCCTTTACATTGGGAGTTGCGGGCTGTTCTGCGGCATTATAGAAGAAATAGAGTATTCCCTCTTTCGGAAGCAGTTCGCTTTCCAAATCCTTGCAATTTATCTGCGCAATAAATGTCATATCAACATCGTCGCCGTATCTTGATGTTGTGACGGGCCAATCAAAATATTCGGGGGCATCGGGTGAGCCGAACATACGTGTTTCACCAACTGCAAATTCTCTTTTTTCGCCTGAAATAATAAAGTTTTTCATCATCAGTTCACTTTCTGTATCAATAATTTTGGAAAAGATAGTTAAGTCTTCCGTGAGGCGCTGTATCACCGTCTGCATACATCTGCTCCATTGTCGTTATCTTCTGCGTGCCATCCACCCATTTAAACGAGAATTTAACGTTATCAGACGTAAGACCGAGCGCGGAGCGCGGTACTGTTATCATGAGCTCATCACCTTCAAGGACATATTCTGATGATGCACTCTTCGTATAACTGTACGTTTTACCGTTGCCGGTATATCTGTTTACATTTTCAAAATCCAGAATGTAATCATATCCGTACCATCCGGTAGATGCGTTCATATCAGTATCGAGATACAGATTGAGATTCGTTCCCACGCCGTTAAGCAAAATATTCTTCGTACACTTTACATAGAAATAGAAATTCTTACTGTCAAAGCATACCTTCGCATTCGTTATGTCATTTCTGTTTGTCTTGTTAACATAGCTCGTATAACCAAAGCCGTGCGTATTTCTTTCAATGGCATCGCCCTTTGCATCAAGATAATCAACCTGAACGTCCACCCAATCAGACATCGTTCTTATACATCCGTCGTGTCGCATAGGCTGTATGAGCGTTGGAGCCGTGCCCTTGTATCTGTTGATATTATACATCAACTGCATGTAATAATTATCGAAATAATAACCTTTTGCCATTTCACAGTCACGGCTGAATTCAACGTCAAAACAGTCAATGAACATTATTGTGTGACTGCCCTCAGATTTCTGTCTTTGCGCAACCCATTCATTCCATCCCGTGACAAGAACTACGGGAACATCCTCTTTTATTGCTCTGTCCCACGTTTCCTGGAAATTATAGCCGTAAAGATAAGAATTATCGCCGTTATAGCTGTCGTTATAATTGCCGCTTCTGTAGCTCCTTCCGCGGTCTCTTGTGGGGCCGTAAAGCGATGCTATGCTGAACGTGACGGTCGAACAGTGCTGTGCAACGGAAACACTTATAGCCTCACGCTCACCGTGGTCGTTATAATATACCTCATTCCACTTAAAAAAGCTTATCCACGGCCAGCCGTTTACCCTTTGCGAGCTTTCGTTAGGCCACTGTGCTTCTCTTACGGTGAAGAAATTGCGAAGCTGTGTACTGAGTTCATTTTCAAATCCTACGACAACGGGACGGCCTTCGAGGCAGAACCACGTATCAGGATAATATTTCGTTGCATAAATACTGTTATAAAGCTGAGTTATAGTACCCGATGAGTCGGTATGTGTATAGAAAACTATCTTGGGAGCATCCCAACCCATTGTATTGTATTCGTGCAGGATACTCATAAGCGCTTTTGCATTTTCGATGTAAGGATAACCGTTCGTACAGTCGATATAAAGAAAATCAACGCCTGCATTCGTAAGCTGTTCGACATGCTTACGCATTACCCATCTGTCATTGCTTTTGTAATAACCGTACAGAGGTTCTGTATAAAAATGCATTGAGCCGACAGGGCCCCATCTTGAGGTATTCTTCGCCGCATCGCTGTACTGCGCAAGTATTTTCATATTGTCATATACACCGTAGTCACCATGCTCACCGAGCCAGAGAAAGTAGAAAAGTCCCACATATTTTTTCTCATCAACAACACCGACACTGTTATTCATACCGTCAATAACAAGTCCCGTGTCGCTGACACCCACAAGCGGACCGAATGTATTGTTATTGTTGTTCGGTGCCCTGAGACCTTCGTTCGTTACAATATAATCACCGTCTACGGAATATGAATCGTAGTCGCCTGCGGGGCGCTGAATGTTCATGCCGTCTTCGGGTGCAAAATCTTTATTTTCAAGGAATACAGAGCGCACCTCTGACATACTTCCCGCTGTCATAAGATAGTATGAGGTATATGTTCCGTTTGTCGGAAGATATTCATTTTTATAAAGTGAATATGTGATTCCTTTAGCCTCTATACCGTCAGCGCTCGGCGCATAGATACCGAGACAGACAGATGACGTACTGTCTGAAGAAACAAGCCATCTTTCATTGCTTGAAGACGGAAATTCAACGCTTGATGAAAGCTTTGAATGAGCACCGTCAGTCCACGCATCACCGCCTGTATAAGAATAGAAATCAGAAAGTTTCGCCGTAGGAGAAATAGACGGCATATACTGCTTTTCTTTATTTTCGTGACCGAATTCGTAAAAATCGCTGACGCTTACCTGCGCCTGCACACAGTCGCTGAAAAGTGTATAGACAGTTTCAATATAACTGTCTGCCAACGTATCGTTTGATGCATCGTACGGCTGAACCTTAACCGTAATCGATTTTGAAGTTACGGAATAATCGATGAGCTTTCCGTACGTCTGGTCAAGTATATATTTATCATCGCTGTGAGGGTATTCATCACTTCCGAAATAGCTGTTGTAAACAAGATTTACTACATCACCGGTTCCGGATTCAAGATTTTCATAATGACATACTGCGCCGCCGTAAATAAGATCAACTCCAAGCTTCACGGTGTCATTTTCAATATAAATCCGGCTGTCAGGTATTTCCTCATACTTCGCCGAAAGTGATATAAGGCTGAGTTTTTCGCTTTTTTCCGTTGTATTACTGAATTCATAAGACAATATAACATCACCGACCGCACCGTCTGCCGCACCGTCGATGAACGCCGTGTATTCTACGTCTTCGCCTGCAACAAGATAAAATGATTCGGTTATTTTTTCTTCACCGCTTCTGTACGTTATCTTCGCCTTCATATCAGCAGATGAAGTATAAACAACTGTAAATTTATTGAATTCCTTTTTTTCTTCGTTCACAGCCTGAACTACTGCCGTTTTCGTAATGATATAGTTGTTGTCATAACCGCTTACCATTCCGTCAAATCCCGTTACATTTGCGGAAAATGCACCGTAAAGCGAGTTAATGCTCGCACTTTCGCATACCGCTATTGCCTCGGAAAGCGTTTCGGGGGCATCTTGTGTATTTTTGCATACGCTGTAATATGACATGCTCACAGGCGATGAATATTCCGTGACGGGCGTACCGTCTTTTTCGTACGTAGCATACGCAACAGCCGTATATACTGACGTATAATCCTCTTTTTGTGTTCCGATTTCGGAAAATTCCGTACTGTATACAACACTTCCCGATTTTGTAACTATGTCATCAGCAGGGATATTTATTGCATTTTCAGTTTCAAGCGTAAGCATCCCCGAAAGCATTTCGTCACGTATAATAAGCGCGCCGAGTGTTGCGTTCTTGTCGCTGTTCATACCGATATCGGGAAGAGCGACATTAAATACAAATCCCGCAGGGGAAGAAAGCGCCCCGACATCAGTTATCATAATTTCGGAAGATTCCTCGGTTTGTACCGTATCACCCGGCTCCGTGCCGTCTGACGATGGCGAGGAACACGATGGCATCAACGCGCATACTATCATTACAAGCGCAAGAAAAAGTGCAAGCGTTTGTGATTTTTTCATAAGAATAATGCTCACTTTCGAGAAGATTTTTAACATTATAACATGTGTTAATCTTATTGTCAATAAAAATTCTTATTAATTAGCTTGATTAACTTACTTTACCGTAGTAAAATGATATAACATTAAACTGAAGAAAGGAACACTTATGAAAAAACGTGAATTTTTTGACAAAACAAAATTTTCTGCAGGAAAATTAAAGGGCATCATAATTGCCGCTGTGATAATCATATTTGCCGTGGTTCTGATTTCAACATCCTACTACACGGTAGACGATAAACAGCAGGCGGTAATCACAACATTCGGAAAGGTGTCCTCTGTTGCCGACGCGGGAATGCATTTTAAAATACCGTTTGGTGTGCAGAAGGCGCACATCGTTGACGTAAATATTTCAAGAAAACTTGAGATAGGCTACAGAAGCGATACGAATGATGCAACCGTATTTGAAACGGTTGAAAAAGAAAGCAAAATGATAACGGGAGATATGAACATTGTAAATGTTGACTTCTTCGTTGAATACAAGGTATCAGACCCCGTTAAATTCCTTTTCAATTCAAAAGATCCCGAAATGATACTGCGTAACCTTGTGCAAAGCCAGATACGAAACGTAATCGGCTCAGCGAAAGCTGATGACGTTCTTACGTCAAGCAAAGCCGCACTTCAGCAGGAAATAAAGAGCCTGACAATAGCAGAGCTTGAGGGATATGACATCGGACTTATCGTAACAGACGTACGTATTCAGGACGCAGAGCTTCCCACGGATGCAGTAAACGAAGCTTACAAAGAGGTCGTAAACGCATATCAGGGTATGGAAGCGGAAATAAATCTTGCGGAAGCATACAAGAATTCCGAAATTCCCAAGATGGAAGCAGAAGTTGACAAGATACTCAAAGAGGCTGAAGTTAAAAAGCAGGAAAGAATCAACGAAGCAAATATGAAGGTAGCGATGTTCGGTGCGATGTATGAGCAGTATGCGCTCAGCCCCGAAGCAACAGTTACAAGAATGTACTATGAAGCATTAAGCAAGATATTGCCCGACGTCAAGCTTTACATAGATGCCGGCGACGGTGACACACAGAAGCTGTTGCCGCTTGAATCATTTATGATAAATAACGCAAAGGAGGCTGAATAACAATGAAAAAGACTTTAAAAATAGCAATTCCCGTTTTTCTTCTCATCGTGCTTATATCCGTTGCATCGCAGACCTTCTATGTAGTTAAAGAAAACGAATACGGCTGTACGGTGCGTTTTTCAAAGATAATCGACACCAAATCAGAGCCGGGACTTTATTTTAAGGTTCCGTTCATAGATACTGTAAAAACATTCCCGAAAACAATGCTTTTCTATGATATTCCCCCGTCTGAGGTACTTACTCTTGACAAAAAGAGTATGACAGTAGACAGCTATATCACCTGGCAGATAGACGATCCGCTTTTGTTCTACCAGACAGTCAGCACGACAACAGCGGCAGAAAACCGTCTTTACGATACAACATACAACGCATTCAAAACAAAAATGGGTGTACTTAACCAGGACGACATCATAAACGATCTTCCTGCTGAAGAACGCAACGTAATTTACGAGGAGATCAAGCAAGAGGTTATGGAAAAATCCAAGGATTACGGTATAAGCGTTGTTGACGTTAAGATGAAGCGTCTTGACCTTCCTGCAGAAAACGAGGAAGCCGTATACACTCGAATGATATCCGAGCGTACAAGAGATGCCGAGCAGTACCGTGCAGAGGGTAAAAAGCAGGCAACACAGCTCCGCACAGACGTTGACAGACAAGTTGGCGTTTCCCTTTCCAATGCGCGCGCCGATGCTGAAAAGATAATCGCTGAGGGCGAGGGCGAATATATGCGTATTCTCTCCGAAGCATTCAACACGTCCGAAAAGCAGTCATTCTATGAATTCGTACTGTCGATTGAAGCCCTCGAAGCGGCAATGAAAGGTGAAAACAAGACTATTATCCTCGGCAAAGACAGCCCCATTACAAAGGTGCTTTTGAGTGATAAAATAGAAAATACACCCGATACACCTGTTATTCCCGAACAGTAAAATACTATTGCCCGTGCGTAAGTACGGGCAATTTTCTTTATTTGTTTTGAAATTATAAGTAGATTTCTTAATATATCAATGTTATTATAATATTTTGATAATATATTTAAAGGATGTACTGATGTTAAAAATTGGTTTTGTTTCGCTCGGATGCAGTAAAAACCAGGTCGATACCGAGGTTATGCTCCATCTGCTTGATGAAAAGGGTTATGAGATAACGACAGAGGAAATAGATGCCGATGTCATTATTATAAACACCTGCGCATTCATTGAAAGCGCAAAAAAAGAAGCCATTGACAATATTCTCGATATTGCGTGGCTGAAAGAACACAGAAAACTGAAAAAAATAATCGTAACAGGCTGTCTTGCCGAAAGATACCGTGAACAGATTCTTGAGCAGATGCCCGAGGTCGATGCCGTACTCGGTGTCGGAAGCATACACGAAATATGCGACGTTGTAGAACGTGCCGTAAAGGGTGAAAGATGCACCGTGGCAGGCGACAAAAACACTTCCCCTCTCGGCGGCGGAAGAATGGTGACGACGCCCACGCATTCCGCTTACATAAAGATTGCAGAGGGTTGTGACAACAAATGTACATACTGTGCAATTCCATTGATACGTGGCAAGTTCCGTTCAAGAACTATCGAGGATATCGTTGAAGAAGCAAAGCTTTTTGACCGTGACGGAACACGTGAGCTTTCACTCATAGCACAGGACACCTCACGCTACGGCGTTGATATCTACGGTGAATATTCGCTTGTCAAGCTTATACGTGCAATATGCGAAAACACCTCTATTCCTCACATAAGGCTTTTATACTGTTATCCCGACAAGATAACGGATAAGCTTGTTGCAGAAATACGTGATAATGACAGAGTTTTGAAATATATCGACCTGCCCATACAGCATATAAACGATAACGTTCTTGAAAGAATGAACCGTCACGGCGGAAGCGCAGTTATAAAGGATGCAATAAAGCGCCTTCGTGATGCTGTGCCCGACATTGTCATAAGAACAACGGTCATCGTCGGCTTCCCCGGTGAAACAGAGGAAGAATTCAATGAGCTGGTGGAATTTGTCAAGGAAACAAAGTTTGAACGTCTCGGTGCATTCACGTACTCACGCGAGGAGGATACACCCGCATTTGACTTTGACGGTCAGATAGACGAGGATATCAAGGACGAAAGACTTGATACTATAATGACACTTCAGGCAGAAATTGCAGAAAAATACAGCGCCGCACAGGTCGGAAAGATACTTGATGTGCTTGTTGACGAATACGATGCCGCCGCAGGCGCATACGTAGGACGAAGCTATGCGGATGCTCCCGATGTCGACTGCTGTGTATTCTTCGACGTTGACGGAGATAAAACAAAATACAAAGCAGGCGATTACGTCAAAGTCAAAATAACAGACTTCGAAAGCTATGATCTTATAGGTGAGTCTGTAAAGGAGGCAAAATAATGAGCAAAATGAATATCCCCAACAGACTTACGGTTCTCCGTATCATTATGATACCGTTCGTTATGGCATTTATACTTCTTCCCCTTGAAGGACAGGTATGGCATTATTTCGTTGCCGCTGTGCTGTTCCTCATCGCAACGATTACAGACTTTATCGACGGTTCTATGGCAAGAAAGTACAACATCGTAACGAATTTCGGTAAATTTCTCGATCCCTTGGCAGACAAATTCCTTGTATTCGGTACGTTTCTGGCAATGCTCGGAAGCGATATTCCGAAATTCAACGATATGAAATTCACCATTGCGATTTCCCTTGCAATTATGGTATTCCGTGAACTTGCGGTAACAAGCGTAAGACTTGTTGCAAAGAATTCCGACGGCACGGTAATTGCCGCCGCGATGCTCGGAAAAATAAAGACGTTTTCACAAAGCGTTTGCATAATTTATATGCTTGTGTCTGACGTTGTTTTTCCGCCGTCACTCGGTGTGATTTTTGAGTACCACGTAATTGACTACGTATGTCTGATATTCACCGTTGTTATGACGATAATTTCGGGATTTCAGTATATGCAGAAATATTTTAAATACATAGATCCCACAGAATGAGTGGGAAAAGGAGAAACATATGAAGATGTGGGAAGGACGCTTTAAAAAAGAGCTTGCGTCCGAAGTTAACGATTTCAATTCTTCCCTGCCCTTTGACTGCAGAATGTACAAGCAGGACATTTTAGGAAGCATCGCACACGCAGGTATGCTTGCAAAATGCGGAATAATAGGTGCAGATGACGGTGAAACAATTATAAATGGACTTAAAGGTATTCTTGCCGATTTTGAAAGCGGTGCGCTTACGTTTGATTCCGATGCGGAAGATATACATATGTATGTTGAACAGATACTTACATCAAGAATAGGCGATGTGGGTAAGAAGCTTCACACGGCACGTTCAAGAAATGACCAGGTCGCGCTCGACATAAGACTTTATTTAAGAGATGCGGCAAACGAAATAAGAAGTCTTTTGACACAGCTTATCGACGTTATTTGTAACAAAGCCGATGAAAACATCGACACGGTAATGCCGTCATATACGCATTTGCAGAGGGCGCAGCCCGTTACGTTTGCTCACCATCTTTCCGCATACGGTCAGATGTTCAGACGTGACTGCGAAAGAATTGACGATGCTTATAAGAGAATCAATATGATGCCCCTCGGCGCTTGCGCCGTTGCTGGAACGACTTACCCGACAAACAGACAGATGGTTGCCGATTCCCTCGGATTCGATGCGATAACGGAAAACAGTATGGACAGCGTTTCAGACCGTGATTTCGTTATAGAATTCTGCTTTGACCTTTCGCTTATTATGATGCACCTTTCGAGATTTTCGGAAGAAATGATAATGTGGTGCTCGGCAGAGTTTTCGTTTATTGAGCTTGACGATGCGTACTCAACAGGCTCATCCATTATGCCCCAGAAGAAGAACCCCGACATAGCGGAGCTTACACGTGGCAAATGTGCAAGAGTATACGGCGACCTTAACACGCTTCTCGTTATGATGAAGGGACTTCCCTTGGCATACAACAAGGATATGCAGGAGGATAAAGAGGCTGTATTTGATGCAATAGACAACACTTCAATGTGTATTTCCATATTCACAAAAATGCTTGAAACATCGACCGTAAAGCCTGCCGTTATGCACAAGGCGGCAGAGGGCGGATATATAAACGCAACGGACTGCGCAGACTATCTTGCGAAAAGAGGTATTCCTTTCCGTGATGCATATAAGGTAACGGGCGGACTTGTGGCTTACTGCATCGAAAACGGCAAGACGCTCAATTCCCTCTCGCTTGAGGAATACAAGATGTTCAGCCCCGTATTCGAAAATGACGTTTACCACGCACTTGACCTTGCCACTTGCGTTGAAGACCGTAAGAGTGCAGGCGGACCTGCCCCTGTAAGAGTACGTGAGCAGATAGAATCGCTCAGAAAATTCAATCAGAAATAATAATCTGAAATTAAAAAGATGAAGCTTTAAATATAAAAGCTTCATCTTTTTTTGTTATAATATTTCAAATTTACAAATAGATTTCCGAAGGAAATCTGCGCCCTACGCCCGTGGGCGATTTGCAAGCGGATAATGTCCGCTTGCAAATCGAGGGGGGACGGGCAGGGCGCATAGACCGGCACACATATTCAATATTTTAGACTATTTTATTATTCGTCGTCCTCTTCGTCGTCAAGCTCTGCTATCATTTTGTTATAGCGCTTGATCTTATAAAATTCGCCTATAAGATAATCGAATATAAATGAAATAATAAACGCGCCGATAAATGAAATCACAGCAGTTACAGCTATCGTTGCGCCCTTGCCAAGGCTTGGGAATATCACTTCCGCAAGTTGCTTTTCGGGAAACTCATCGTTTGTGGCATATAACATCATAAGAATATCCATTACTGCAAATGGTGCTCCAAAAAATACACTCCGTACAGCGTAATCTTTAATTCTTGCAAGTCTTTCTGCTTTACTGATTCCTGTCGGCAAAGGGTGGTTTTTGTAGTCAAGCGGCTGTTCAACGTCACCCATAATACTGCGTGCAATCAAAATGACCATCCCTGAGCAGATTATTGCAAAAAGCTCCCAGCCTGCTTCTGATGTAGTTGCAATTTTATAAATAGTTACGGCAAGCAAGAATATAACAAGGAATATATATCCGCATACTGTCGCCTTATTTGCTATCGCATTTTGTCTTTCATCCAAAGGTTTAACTTGATTATTTTCTTTCTTCTTCATTACTGTCTTCCTCCCAGAACAGATCGTTAAGTGTTTTGCCGAGCGCACGGCATATATCAATACAGAGCTTGAGTGTGGGGTTATAGCTTCCGTTTTCAACGGAGCCTATCGTCTGGCGTGTTACCCCTACCGCCTTTGCAAGATCCTCCTGCGACATATCGCACTCAATTCTTGCTATCTTCATTCTTTTATTTTTCATAGCTCCCTCCTGTGTTTTGTATTGTATCATATAATTTTCAAAATGTCAAGTATATTTTACATTCTTCTTGATAAATTTTACTTTTTGTTTTGTATAAATTGCGCAAGATAAAAAACGACAGCATAAGCTGTCGTTTTAAAACATATCCGTATTATATATTAATTACATTATTACCGTCGAACCCGATAACTGTGTCTGTTCCCTCTTTTTTCAAATACGAGAATAAAGCTGTTTCGGTATCTTTATTGCGGTTTTGAGGTGCTGCATAGTACATCTTGATTTTGTACTGCGTCCCTTCTCTTTGCCCTGCAACAAATCCAACTGTCTGGCTTGCGCTGAATATAAGATAAACGGAATCATCTTCGCATAAAACGGAAGCATCACAATCTGAAAACTTCTTTATGTCATTTTCAAAATATGAAAGAAAATATTTAAAAGAACCATCTGACATTGAAACTTTTGCAAACGTAAGGCTGTCTTTCTTCCTTAACTGACGTATCGTTTGCACAAAGTTGATACAAACAAGGCAAGCGTTAAGCACCGCAACAGGCCATGTGTTGGTAAGCACGGCGTAAATAAGACTTATAACTCCACCGCACATATTGATAATGCGAAGCTTCAAAACCGATGTCATCATCATAGAAATGATGACAAGCGCCGTTCCGATGTAACCGAATATTTCAAGATATATGTTCATAAACCCTCCAAAAAATAAACTTTTTAAAAGGTAGTCAACCGTTATCGGCGGTTGGTAGAAACACCTGCCCGTATTGCAGGAATATACCCGATTCAGTTTTTAAGATGCCTTGTGAGTATATCATATCCCGACAAAAATGTCAATATGTGATAAAAAATATTCTTTTTATACGTATTTTTTATAGATGATTTTTAATAAAAAGTATGGACTTTTGCAAATATACGTGATATAATAATAATTTGGACGATGAATTTTGTCAATCCTAAATTCAAATTATATGTAATAAAGAGGTGTTATTTTATGACACACACAGCAAGTATTTTGCTGAGCTTGTCTATTGCTCTGCTTTCAGGGCTTTTGCTTTCGAGAGTTGTCAAAAAGGTACAGCTTCCTGCTGTTACCGCTTATCTTATAGCTGGTGTTCTTATCGGTCCTTTCGTGCTTGGCGCACTCAATATTCCCGGTATCGGAATAACGACAGAACAGCTTGAGGGATTCGGCATCATATCCGACCTTGCGCTCGGCTTCATTGCATTTGCCATGGGTAACGAATTCCGCTTGGCACAGCTGAAAAAAATCGGAAAACAAGCCACTTTTATCGGAATTTTTCAAGCAGTTTTCACAACTGCCATAGTTGATGCGGTACTTATAGGACTTCACTATTTAATGCCTCACGTGCTTCCTCTGCCTGCTGCCATCGTCTTGGCTTCAGTTGCAACGGCAACAGCCCCTGCCGCGACGCTTATGGTCGTAAAGCAGTACAAAGCAAAAGGTCCCGTTACCGACATTTTGCTTCCCGTCGTTGCCATTGACGACGCTGTAGGTCTTGTGGTGTTTGCAATTTCGTTCGGTATTGCAAAATCGTTGAGCATCGGAGAAGTTGACATAATATCGGTCATTTTTGAGCCTGTCATCGAGGTTATTGCTTCCCTTTCTCTCGGTTTCATTATGGGGCTTTTGTTCACGCTTTGCGAAAGATACTTCCATTCACGTTCAAAGCGTATGGCAGTTTCTGTTACATTCGTTATGATGACAGTTGCAATATCATGCCTCAAATTTGACGTAGGATCGATACATATAAGCTTTTCTTCTCTGCTCGCTTGTATGATGCTCGGAACTGTGTTCTGCAACATCTGCGATGTTTCCGAGGAGCTTATGGAAAGGGCGGACAGATGGACAACGCCCGTACTTATTCTTTTCTTCGTCATAAGCGGTGCCGAGCTTGAGCTTTCGGTTTTTGCCGATGTCGCCGTTGTAATTGCAGGTATCGTTTACATTATCTCCCGTTCTGTCGGTAAATATTACGGCGCAAGAATCAGCGCTGTTATGACAAAATGCGACAAAAACATAATTAAGTATCTCGGCATAACTTTACTGCCGCAGGCAGGTGTTGCACTCGGTATGGCTATAAAGGCTATTGAACTTGGCCCTGACGGCGCTATAGTTCGTAACATCACACTTTTCGCCGTGCTCATTTATGAAATAGTCGGCCCGTTTCTTACAAAGATTGCCCTTACCAAAGCAGGCGACATCAAAAAGGAAGGCCGTGTCAGCGCACGTGACGAACACCTTGCAAGTAAAAAAACATAATTCGCATAAATTAAACATTCCCGAATGGATCTACTTCCATTCGGGAATATTTTTTATCTGTATGTATATTTAATAAGAAGCGACTGTCTTTTATTCGGTATTGTAAGCTTCATACCGTTTTTGATAAGATCGTCGCCCATCACGTAAAATTTTGCATTTGTATCGACATCGGTAAATGTATATAACTTACCACGTTGAATACCGCCGAGTTTAACGTCGGCTACAGCAAACGGACATTCTTCCCGTCTGAATGCAAGAATTATTCCGCTTTGGCTTTCGGGCTCGTCATACTGCGATGCTGCCCATGATATCGTTTCCTTGGAATTTCTGATAAGCGGGTAAAAATCACAAGTTAAATAGTGCTGAACCGACAAATATTCATTAAAATATTTCCTTGCCCAATCAAACGGCTCGTTCATAGCACCCACATCCCATTCATCGTCAACGTGTTCCCACGTGCGTACGGTCATACCGGGTGCATATGCGCTTCTGAAGCTGTAAGTGTCACCGAGTGTAGGACCGTAACCAACGCCCGAATACGGATACCACCACGCATTTCCTATTGTCTGAAGCTGATAGCCCTCGGGAGCATTGTCCCAAATACTGCAATAGTCACTTCTCCAGAGCGTTACAGACCTTGCAAGGGATTCAATATCCACTCTGTGACCGCCACCTGCACAGTTATCTATAAGCAAATACGGGAATCTTTCAAGAAGTGTATCCCAGAAACGGTAAAGGTTATTGATGTATTTTATCTCATTTATACCGTCGCGGTTTTCTTCGTCGTTCAATCTCCAGAACGGAATAGGGCCTATATTGTAATCCTGTCGGTAAAGTGTTATTCCCAATTCTTCGATAAGTTTACTTATCTTTTCGATAAGCTGATCTGCAACCTCGTCCTTGTGGAGTGCGATTATAACGTTCTTATCCTCCGGATTATGACGGGGCTCCATATATTCCGTCCATGGCTCAACGTCAAGGTGGATATGCTCAGGCTCCACCCAAAGCTGGAATTTTATATCTCTTTCACGAAGCCAGTCTACAACATCACGCAGTCCGTTAGGGTGATACTTTTTATTTACTTTCCATATACCGACCTTGCCCCACTGCGCAGACTGCTCAGCACACGTCATTCCCGTCAAGGGCTCGTACCAGCCTGCATCCATCCAGCAGTAATTGAACGGAAGCTTTTCAGCAAGGAGGCCTTCCCAGCGTTTGCGCACAACATCCGACGGAACACCGCCCCAGAATATTGCCGAAAAAGGACATTCTTTATCTCTTTCTTGCTTACCTACGGGTGAAACATATTCCTTGATATATCTTCTCCACGCATTATGTGCATTGTCCTGACCGTCTTCGTATTCAAGTATGGTAACAGACGATGTTCTGAACTTTTCTCCGGGCTTCATATAGAATTTTACACCCTCAATGCGCGACATAAGACGAACGTCCTTTTCACCGCGCTCAAACTGTGCATTCCACTGTCCCGTCCAGCCGACAGCCATAAGAACGCCCTTTTCCTGTCTGTTAAGGTCAAAGAACGGGGATGTTCCCATTCCGCTTCTGCCGGAATGGTTTGACGCCTTCAGAGTTTCATTCGGCCAGAAACGTGTAGGATATGCCATATTATCATAGTCGGTAATATTTGCGCCGTCGGTTATATAAAGTTTAAGCGTATCTGTTACCCACACGGAATGCTTGTTTCTTCTGTTTTTTGCAGGGTCTGCATCAAAGAAAGCCTCTGTGTCACAGTCCCAAAGATCGGTGACAATACCGCTTTGATGATCGGTATTATTGTACCAATAGTTTGTCCATTTAACGACGTTGTATTTCGGAAACCTTTCAATACGGCATTCGATCTGCAAACCGTCTTCAAGAGTATAAAGTATTCCTTTTTCAGTTTCGGTCACTGTCTTTTGAAGCTCCTCAAAAGGTACACCGTTGTATTTAAAAGAAAAACCGGGTGTTATCATCTTTTCCTCCGTGAAATAATTTTTATCACATCGTTTTTTTTAATTATACATTCTAAAACTGTTTTTTGCAAGTATTTGATTGAATTTTTATGATTCATTTAAATCATATCTGACATTTTCTCAACTTACATTTTCAGAAATTCTGATATCCTTCGGGTATATAGAATTCTATATATCACGCAAACGCTTTATATACCGCCAAGAATATCAACTGTCATAACAAAAATATGCAGATACAAATTTGTGTACCTGCATATTTTTGTTATACAATTTTATCCTTTTTGAGCTTTTCGATACGTGCAATCATCGTTGATGCATAATAAATCCCATGAGCATATGCACGTGTATAAAGTTCATATGCCTTATTCACATCGGATTCGCACCCTCTGCCCAAAAGCAGTAAATTAGCCAGAAGAAACTCCCCTTCGCCGAGACCGTGATCCGCTGCCATTACAGCACATTCATAAGCTTTCTGATAGTTTTGAACCTCGGGTTGCTGATATAATGATGCCAGCTCCATGGCTGAGAAAGAATGTCCCTGCGCCCTCGCTCTTTCAAAGTATTCCACTGCATAGGGCAGATTCCTTGTAACATGCCCTGATTTATACATGAAGCCCAATACGTATTGTGCATTTGCAAGACCGCCGTCTGCCGCTTTCTTCAAGTACTTTTCCGCACTGCGAAAGTCCTTGCGAAATCTTCCTGTCGGACGAAAGCATAGCATACCGTATTCATATGCAGCCATAATATGATTTTCATCAGCTGCATTTCTGAGATAGAATGCAGCCTGAATAAAATCGGGATTTGGCGGATCGGTAAGGACACCGTTGCGATAAAGCATACCAATCTGATAATTCATATCGGGAGTCAGATTCTCTACTGAATCGTAAACCTCCATAGCTTCATTGTATTTTCCATATTTAATATAAAAGTTTGCAAGTCCCATTGCTCTCATACTGTCGCTTGCATCAAATCCGCCTTTAAGATAATCCAGATATCTGTTGAAATTAAATTCACAACCTATGCCTTCTCTTAGATGATACGCTTTTTGCGACTTGGCATATTCACTGTACGGTGATGCGCGTTCTATATATTCCATCGCCTTTTCATACGATTGAGGCTCTGACGGAACAGTACCGTTATAGTACATACGCGCAAGAATATTCTCTGCTTCGTGGCACAGAGGATGATCAGTCTCAGACACACAACGAAGCCAATAAACAGCCTGATCATAATCCCAATTCGATTGACTCGCAGCGGAAGTTACGCCATAATAGTACATCATCGCAAGTTCATACATGGCTTCTACGTTACCTTCTTTGGCTTGAAACAACAGCTCGCTGAAAACCTGATCAACACGGTAGTCCGGGTTGCTGTTAAAAGCATCCTTATATCGGTCTTGACCATCTCGTTTAGAATTAAGGCCAACCAGGAGAGTTGTAAACGGAGAATCCTTGTATTCATCGGGTAATTTAATGGCATCCACATAAGGCAGAAAGACCAAGCTTGCAGGCATATCTTCGGGGTTGTTAGGCATTGCTGCACCGTTTACCAAAACGGGAATAATATGCTTGCCGTTTTCTTTTGCTGTAAGAATTTCTTCGCGCACCCAATCAATACCATCATTTCTGCACAGGCGATTAATACTTTCCGGAGACAGCACTAAAATAAAATCTTTACAGTCTTTTACCGCATTTTTAAGCCGTTCGGGAAAGCAGTCGCTTTGCTGTTCGTTAGGGTTGAAATAAACGCTGTACCCAAGTCCGGTCAGATCACTTGCCAATCTATGCGCAAACTGATTGCTGCAACCGTCATTTCTATAGGAAATAAAAATATCTTTAGCCAAAATTTTCACCTCACTTTTTACACAGTATAACATAAATGATTTAGATTTTAAATAAAAAATATTTTACGAATAAAGAATCTGTATACCAAACAGTTTAAAACATATGGAATTGATTCATTGTGTTGCCGATATTTAAAAATACATCTTGCACTTCAAAGAAAAACATAATATTGTACATAGGCTGACAATAAATTTTGTAAAAGAAATATACTTTTTACCTCTCGCTAATACAGGAGCTGACGACGGGGCCGGATGTGCGATCCTATAGCTCAAATACAGCGGTCACTCACTGTCAATTACGAACGGCGAAAAACACGGTCATAACCACATCCGTAATTATTTATTCCTACCTACACTGACAATCGCATTATAACCAATTATGTATTTGTTGTCAAGTTATTATTATCAAATAAGAGATAATATTGTTTTGAAGAAACGTTATTGAAATATTAAAGATAATTCTTCAAGGCACGACCATCGCCTATCGCTGTAATTATGTTTTACAGTATATCCCATTTTAAAAAATAAGTATTCATCAAATTCTCGATTTTCCAACGGTTCTTGTTGCAATTTTATTTGTTCCCCAAAATCCCGACTATCAATTTTTCAACATCCTCAGTATCAAATTCCTTATATCAGCCTATATCAATTCTTTTAACTAAAAGAAGTCGTTTTCACAACTGTGTGGTTGTGAAAACGACTTCTTTATTAATTATTTAACCATCTTTCCTTCTTCGTCAAACGTGTAGTGTCCTGCTTTAAGAGGTGTGCCGTCTGCATACGTAAAGCCTTCAACGAAATTCTTGCCGAGATGAATCGTTTTATTTTTCACCAGTTTGTGATAATCGCTGATAAAATACAAGTCACCGTTATATTCAACAAGCTGATAAGCGTTTACACGAACATTATCTCTGTAGAAGTAATCACCCACAGGGCCGTTGACCATCTGCATTTTACCGTCTTCGCCGAATGTAAAGTATCCTGCTGCAAGAGGTGTGCCGTCTGCATACGTAAAGCCTTCAACAGCTTCCTTGCTCAAATAAACGGTTTTATTTTTCGCAAGCTTGTGATAATCGCTTATATAGTACAATTCACCGTTATATTCCGCAAGGCGGTAAGCGTTCACACGAACGTTATCTCTGTAGAAGTAATCGCCCATAGGGCCGTTGACCATCTGCATTTTACCGTCTTCGCCGAATGTAAAGTATCCCGCTGCAAGAGGTGTGCCGTCTGCATACGTAAAGCCTTCAACAGCTTCCTTGCTCAAATAAACGGTTTTATTTTTCGCAAGCTTGTGATAATCGCCTATATAGTAAAATTCACCGTTATATTCCGCAAGGCGGTAAGCGTTCACACGAACGTTATCTCTGTAGAAGTAATCACCCATAGGGCCGTTGACCATCTGCATTTTACCGTCTTCGCCGAATGTAAAGTATCCTGCTGCAAGAGGTGTGCCGTCTGCATACGTAAAGCCTTCAACGGCTCCCTTGCTCAAATAAACGGTTTTATTTTTCGCAAGTCTGTGATAATCGCTTATATAGTACAAATCACCGTTATATTCCGCAAGACGGTAAGCGTTCACGCGAACGCCGTCTATATAGAAATAATCTCCTACAGGTCCGTTGAGTACGAGTTCTTCCACGCTTACGGTTATAATTTTAACTCCGTTATACATACCGCATCCGGTTACCGTAAGATAATAATTTCCGCATTCCTGTAAAGGAAGAGTTGACCATGAAAGTGTATAATCTTCGCCTTCAAGAAGCACATTTCCGTCATAATCCTCGATAGTCACTGTCGGTGTTTTCAATGCATCGCCGGTATAAATGAAATCATCTTCTGACAAAGTTATCCAGTCTTTTTCTATCTGCGTGTAAATTTCATCTGACTCCTGAACGATTCCATCTGTAACTATATCGTCTCCATCCAAAAGTACCACACCATCATCATAATACACATTAGAATAATGCATAAACGCATCACCTAAAATTATATCATCGTATGCTTTGATCGCCATGCCTGTACTGCCGACATCGAATACAAACGAACCGCCGTTAAGATATACCGTGTAATCGCACGCGATTCCGTTATCGTTGGTATCAAATTCAAATCTGCCGCCGTTGATCGTGATATCGCCTCCGTTTGATTCTATACCGTTATCGTCATGAGTATAGATGAAGAAATCACCGTCGTTTATATCAATGTTATAATAACCGTCAATACCGTTATCCTCAGCATTAATATCAAACACACCGCCATTTATTACGATGTCACCGTCTATATCCATACCGTCATCACCGGCATTTATGATAAAGTTACCGCCGTTGATCGTCAAAAGATCACCGAGCATTTCAATGCCGTGGTCGGTAGCTTCTATGAAGATGGTACCGCTTTCAATTACCAGATCTCCGCCGTTAACGTCAATACCGTCATTATTATCATCTGCGATAACTGTCAACTCACCGTCACCTTGAATCGTGAGTGAGCAATATGCCATATGTATTGCATCACCGTTGCGACAATGTATCTTGTTCGTACCTTCCAACACGATCGTCAGATTTGTTTCGACATACAATCCACCGCAAGCGTTAAAATATTCTTTTCCGATACCTTCATATGTAAAATTGTGAAGAGTAAGCACATAGTTCTCAAGATATGCATATCCGCCATCGGGCTGTGATGATGTTACGTTGCCGTTATTATCGAGATACTGTCCGTTACTTACAAGGATTTCACCGAAATACAGACCATCGATATATTCTTTTCCGCACTCACATATACCGTTAACGTATTCGTGTGTTTTCCACTCACCTTGCTCAAGCTTACATTTTGAACATTTGCGGCAGTGACACACTGCATCGATATCAAACTCATTTGTATCATGCTCATGCTCAAAGTAACCGCACACGCAGTTTCCGTTTTCATCAAAATCGTGTTCAGATGTGACCGTATCACCACACGCATTGCAATCACCGTAATGAAAATCATCGTCATAGTTCCATTCTTCGGTACTGCAATCGTGAATTTCACAATCACAGATCATACAGATACCATTTCCGTCGTCAATGTGCTTCTGTTCAACATACTTGTGACAAGTATCACAAACACCAAAATGTATGCTGTTACTCACTTCCCACGAGTTACTGCTATGGTAATGTATCTTGCCGCATACGCACTCAGTACCATCTCCGTACGCATGTTCCGCAGAAATATCTTTTCCACACAAAACACAAACACCGTTGTGTCCGTAATCGTCATAAATATATTCTTCAACTTCATGAATAATCTCGTTTTCTTCATCTACCATATATGCCGTTACGGGAAGTTCGCCACTGGCACCATCACTGTAAAATAAAGCTTCAAGCAAATATACAGTGCCTGCTTCCATATAGTATACTAATTTAAAGTTGCTGTCGTCGCCACTGTCATCAGCGCTTGTAAGCTCTGTTTCGCCCGTGCTGTCATACAGATAAGCAATGGTGTCATTTTTTGATGAAGAAACAAACGAATAGTATCCGTCTTCTTCCGGTGTAAAATAGTACCACACACTTTCACCCGGCTCAAGATACGGTGTTTTGGTTTCGCCACGCGAAATCGTCTGATAATCATTTACGGAGACTTCGCAGCTTGCTGTAAAACCATTTTCGCTTGTAGCGGTAATCGTCGCATTGCCGATAGAAATAAATTCAACTACTCCGTCATTTACGACAGCAACCGCTTCATTGGAAGATTCCCACAATAAGCTTTCACGATCCGCATATACAGGCTCGTAGACGGGAACAAGTATTTTCTTACCGCCTACGTATCCTTCAACGGCTGTTTTTGAAAGAGAAATACCCTCAGCCGCCGTTTTTTTTCCGACACCCAATTCAAATGGTATATCACTTAAATAAGCACTCGTCAACACGAAAATAAAAGTCTCTCCTGCCGACATAGGACACTGCAGATATACATCATTTTCTTCGTAATCAGTGTCATACGCTCTGATAGCCATCTCCAAATCGTATAAGCAGGCATAACTTGAGATCTTCTGACCGTTTGAGTAAAACGTATATACTCCGTCCTCCGGTGCTGTGAAACGTATTGATGCATTCTTATACTCAGATATGTAAGCTGTTGCGGGATTACCAAGCGTAACTTCATCGGAATCCAAAACCGTTATCTTAACCGTATCGGAAATTCCAAGGCTTGAAGTCACCGTCAAGTTAGCTGTACCGGCACCGGCAAAAACTATATATGAGTCATAGTAAATCATAACAACAGATTCATTATCTGACGTCCACGTAAGCTCACCTGCATATGCGCCCTCCGGCTCTACCTTGTAACTATAGTGGTGTTGTGCGCCGACACGGTCGATAAATGCGTCTCCGACAATTTCTATCGATGTTGCAGGAACAGCTTTTTCCACTTTTACAGTCATCGAGCCGCTGTTCTCTTCATTGTAAAATCGTGCTTTAAATAAATACGTCACACCGGCCGTCATATCATAAAGGATACGGAAATTTGAACCGCTGCCGCCATCGTCATCATAAGCGAGTTCATTACCATCGGCATCCCAAATATAGCCGTAGGTATCATAATAGCTCGTGTGAGAGTAAAAATTATACATACCGCTTTCAGTAGGTGTAAAACTGTAAATTGCAGATGTAACATCCACCCCGTCCAAGGTAATGATTACATCCTCGTCAAGTGCGATCGACGGGTATTCCGTTGCAAATGATGCAAGCGGCATTACACCGACCACCATTATAAGCGACAATAATACCGCACAAATTTTTTTCATTGTTGTTTTCATAAAAACCTCCTTCATTTTATAAAAAACGATCTATATATTCAGCAAATCGAGCATCGCCTGCTCATTTGCCTGTGTTACAAATTGTTTAAATTCAGCCAGAACATCGCGGCTGATCTGGCGGTAATCCATAGCAAGAACACGTTCGATATTTCGTTTTCGTATATCTTTTGGAACACCGTAGATATTTAATATCGCGTCAAGCGCACCCGCGATACGCATTTCAAGAGATATCTCGTCCCCTACTGTCATAAGCGTTGCATACTCAATCCCCGACACAAGAATTTCAGCTTCCGCAAAATGCTCGTGCGTCCAATCGGGACAAAACTCAGAAAATACTTTCTTGGCTCGCACCGTGTCATTTTTTCGGATTAGCGCCATACACATCGGACTTGTATATGCGGAGATATAAAAATCCTTTGCCACAGCATCTTCTTCGCAAATTGCCGCCATCACCATAAGTTCCAAGCATATTGCCATAACAGAACTGTTCCATACTTCGTTTTCCACTTCTATGCGTTTCCATTGAAAACGGCATAATAGGTCTGTCAGTTCAGCCAAAAGATGTTCTTTCGTCGGAAAGTGGAAAGTAAGATTTCCGCAACTTATCTTGAGTTCATCCGCAATCGTTTTTGACGTTGTAGAAGAATATCCGCGTTCAAGAAACAGCCTGAGCGCCACACGAACGATCTGCAACTTTGTCAACGATTGTCGGTTTTCTCTTGCCAAAACCGTCACCTCCTATTAATCATCTTTAAGCTAATTATAGCATATATAGCGGAATTATGCTAGAATTGTTTTATGAAATCAATTATTCTTATTTTAACACTTATACTATCAGTTAACATAACATTCGCGGAAACAAATACGGCTGCAAACACGTTACCTGTAACAGTACCAATTACTCAACCTCAAAATATTAAGCTTGAGGACTGTACAAAAATGTTTCCTGTTAATAAGGAAAAATTATTTTATTTAACATTAGGAGCAATCACCGCAAATAAATTTGCAATTGACGAGATTCAATCAAATAATGGCTATATCATCTTTTCAGCAGCTAATAATAAATATCTAGCAACGGTTGCATCAATTGATGCTAATAATTCTATTTTGAAGATTACTCCGTGTAATAATACTTATGTTTTTCCGCCAGGGGTGATTTTAGGAATGTTTAAATATGTTGGCATGAATATAAATATTGAAATAAATAAGTAATATTTGGATTAATTTGTAATTTTGTGCTAAAATTAAATTGTACACTTGGGAGTGGATAGTTGCAGAGTCTGTTTAATATAAAAAGGTTAATAATTTTTATCTTAGTATTATGTATATACATTATGCCTAGTGCTTCTTTTGCGTTGGAAGAAATTTCTGAACAGGAAGTAATGGAAGCTCCAATGGAAGAA
>JAZRTS010000190.1:0-14090 GCA_045652135.1 Eubacteriales bacterium
CGACAGGTATTTACTCCGCCACGAAAGCATCACACGTGAGCATTATGAAATGCTACACCCAGAAAATATGTCATACGACGAAAGAGTAAGATGCTTAAACGACTTGAAATCACTCGGCTTTCAGGTCGGATGCGGATTTATGGTATCATCCCCGTTTATGACCTTGAAGCATATCGCAAACGATTTGAAATTCATTGAAGAATTCAAGCCGCAGATGTGCGGAATAGGCCCGTTCATACCGCATATTGACACACCGTTCGGTGAGTTTGAATCGGGAAATGCCGACTTCACCTGTTATCTTTTGTCAATTATAAGGCTCATTCACCCAAACATTCTTTTGCCCGCAACAACAGCGCTCGGCTCGGTAAGTGTCGGCGGACGTGAAAAGGGTATCATGTCTGGGGCGAATGTAATTATGCCGAATCTTTCTCCGTCAAGCGTACGTGAAAAATATATGCTTTACAACGGAAAGGCATACACGGGAAGCGAAGCTGGCGAAAATCTTGCAAACATAATGGCGAGCCTTGCGGAGATAGGCTACGAAACGGTCATTGACCGAGGAGATTACGTAAAATAAAATTTATCTAAAGGGAAAGAAATTCTGCCCCTAAAGAAAGGAAAAATAAAATGGCAAAATACGATCCTAAATCACTCAAAGCCGAAGAATTTATCAGCGATGAGGAAATAAGAGAAACTCTTGCGTATGCAGAGGAAAACAAAAATAACATTGAGCTTATTGACTCCATAATCGAAAAGGCACGCCCTGTTAAAACCGAAACAGGCTACACGTGTCATGGACTTTCACACAGAGAAGCATCCGTGCTTCTTGCGTGCGAGGACCCCGAAATGATACAGAAAATATACAAGGTTGCAGAGGAGATAAAGCTTGCGTTTTACGGCAACAGAATCGTTATCTTCGCACCTCTTTATCTTTCAAACTACTGTGTAAACGGCTGTGTTTACTGCCCTTATCATCTTAAAAACAACACGATTCCGAGAAAGAAGCTGACACAAGAGGAAGTACGTGCTGAGGTTATTGCGCTTCAGGATATGGGCCACAAGCGTTTGGCGATAGAGTCCGGCGAGGACCCCGTAAACAACCCCATAGAATACATTCTCGAATGTATCAACACTATTTACAGCGTAAACCACAAAAACGGTGCGATACGCAGAGTAAACGTAAACATCGCCGCAACAACGGTTGAAAATTACAAAAAGCTCAAGGATGCTGGCATCGGAACTTATATTCTGTTCCAGGAAACATATCACAAGGAAAGCTATTTAAAGCTTCACCCCACGGGTCCGAAGCACGATTATGCGTACCACACGGAAGCGCATGACAGAGCAATGCAGGGCGGAATCGACGATGTAGGTCTTGGCGTTTTGTTCGGTCTTGAGCTTTACAAGTACGAATTTGCAGGCCTTCTTATGCACGCAGAGCATCTTGAGGCTGTCCACGGCGTCGGCCCTCACACAATAAGCGTACCGAGAATCAAGCGTGCAGACGATGTTGACCCCACGCAGTTCGATAACTCCATAAGCGATGAAATATTTGAAAAGATAACGGCCTGCATCCGTCTTGCAGTACCCTACACGGGCATTATAATCTCCACAAGAGAAACGGAAGAAGTGCGTTCGAAGCTTCTCAACCTCGGTGTTTCGCAGGTCAGCGGCGGCTCACGTACGTCTGTCGGCGGTTACGCTTGCGAGGAACGTCCGCACGATACAGAGCAGTTCGACGTTTCCGACCAAAGAACGCTTGACGAGGTCGTACATTGGCTTATCGACAACGGTCATATTCCCTCTTTCTGTACCGCTTGCTACCGCGAGGGCAGAACGGGCGACAGATTTATGAGCCTTTGCAAAACAGGTCAGATAATCAACTGCTGTCACCCGAATGCGCTTATGACGCTTACCGAATATCTCGTTGACTACGGAAGCGAGGAAACGAAAAAAGCGGGTTACGAAATGATAGAAAAAGAGCTTTGCAAGATACCCAAAGAAAAGGTACGCACCATTGCGGAGTCGAATATTGAGGATATAAAGAACTCCAACAGACGTGATTTCAGATTTTAAGAGGTAATTATGGGACTTAACGATACACCGTCGGGCGAAAGGCTGACCATCGGATTTTTCGGCGCACGCAATGCGGGAAAATCAAGTGTGGCAAACGCTGTCACGGGACAAATAATTTCTGTTGTTTCAGATACTCCCGGTACAACTACGGACCCTGTTAAAAAATCAATGGAGCTTTTGCCTCTCGGCCCTGTCACGATAATAGACACGCCGGGACTTGATGATGTCGGCACACTCGGAGAAGAACGTGTAAAGGTATCGCTTCGCATTTTGGCAGCCGTCGATGCGGCGGTATTGGTCATCGATGCAAAGCTTGGAATGACGGAATTTGACGAAAAGCTTTTAAAAACCGTCAAGGAAAGAAATCTGCCGTACGTATGTGTGTACAACAAGTCGGAAAATGTCGAAATTCCCGAAAATATCCCCGATGACACGGTATATGTAAGTGCAAAAAAGCGGCTACAACATCGATGCGCTGAAAGAAAAAATTGCAACTTCTTTTGCAAAAGCGGAAAACAAAAAGCATCTTATTTCCGACATTTTACCCGAAAATGCTTTGGCGGTGCTTGTTGTACCGATAGATGAAGCCGCACCAAAAGGCAGGCTTATTCTTCCCCAGCAGCAGACAATACGTGATATACTTGATGCCCACGGCACGTGCATCTGCTGTCAGCCCGATGAGCTGACGGGGGTGCTTTCATCCCTTTGCAAAAAGCCCGATGTTGTCATTACGGATTCACAGGTATTCGGCAAGGTTTCTTCCCTTTTGCCGTCAGATATTCCGCTTACGTCATTTTCAATTCTTTTTGCAAGATACAAGGGCGATTTACCGATACTTGTAAAAGGAGCATCGGCAATATCACAGCTTCAGAACGGTGACACGGTGCTTATTTCCGAGGGCTGTACGCACAGACGAAGCTGTAAAGACATAGGAACTGTCAAAATACCTGCACTGATGCGTAAGTTTACAGGCAAGGAGCTGAACTTCAAATTCACCTCGGGCGGTGATTTTGAAAATGATCTGTCAGATGTTGCCCTTGTGCTTCACTGTGGCGGCTGTGTTTTAACCGAAAAGGAAATGCGCTACCGTATGCGGATATGCGAGGAATACACCACACCTATCGTAAACTACGGTGTTGCCATCGCACACATGAACGGCATTTTAAAAAGAAGCCTTGAAATTTTCCCCGATATAAATATGTAAATAACCATAAAAAATTCCCACAGACCTTTTGATCGGTTTGTGGGAATTTTTCAGCAATAATTTTCCGTTTTATCCTGTATAATTTCCGTTATTCCAATAGCCCGAAAATGACGTTCCGTTGGCATAGTAATATGTACCATAGCCGTTTTGCACACCGTTACTCCAGGTTCCTGTAAAACGTTCTCCCGTTTTCCAGCAAAACGTCCCCTGTCCGTGAAACTTGCCATCTGCAAAATCGCCTTGATAATACGAACCGTCAGCATAAACACGCATTCCTTTACCTTCAAAATCACCGTATACAAAGTCACCTTCATACCAACTGCCGTCGGCATAAACGAGTTTGCCTTTTCCTTCGAAATTATTACCGACAAAATTTCCCTCATACCAACTGCCGTCGGCATAAACGAGTTTGCCCTTTCCTTCGAAGGCACTGTCAACCCAATCACCCTCGTAACAGGTGCCGTCAGCATAAACTCTCTTGCCTTTTCCTTCATGGGTACCGTAAACCCAATCACCCTCGTAATAACCGCCGGCAGCATAAACAAACTTACCCTTTCCAAACTGTACACCGTCTATAAGATCGCCCGTATAAGTACCGTCGGGAAATTTATGATCTACAACATATCCCGTATATGTATTGGAAACCTCGGGATCTGTAAAATCCGTTGTGGGAATAAGAGAAACTTCGGACAAAAATGCGATATCATCAGCCGAAAGCGTATCCTTCCATCCGATCAGATATGCATTCAAGCTGTCTGTCACATAAGGTGTTTTTTCACCGAGCATAATGCTGTCGGGGTAATATCTTTTTGCGATAGCTTTCAGCGAATCGGGAAAATAGTAATCAACAGCACCGAATATATGATTGAGCTCATGTCTGAAATCCTCAGCGCCCTCGTAAAAACAACCGTATTCGGTATTCTGGCCTGTTATGGCAAACGATCTTCCGGGACGATTAACGTAAAAGAACACGGCGGCACCATCGCAGGAATTTCGCTTTGCTTCTTCAATGCCGAATGTTGAGAGGCTTTCAAGTCCTGCGTTTTCCATAACCTGAGGTGCCCACAGACTGTAATTCTGCATGGTAAGCGCAAAATCGACCGTTGAGCTGACATAGTTGAACACAAGCTGAAGTCCTACACCGTAACCGCAAGCCTCATTTATCATAAGTGATGCTGCATCATTGTGCTTACTTTTAAGACTTTGTATCGCCCGATCAGTCCATACGCTTCCGGGTTCGTTGACGGTCACGACCGTGATCACAACTTTCCCTTTGAGCTTTTTACAGCTGCCTCTTTCCTTTGCATTCAAAAGGATGTTATTTCTTAAATTTTCAGGCACAGCTGACAAATCTACCTCCCCAATCGAGTTACTGTTATTTACTTTATCATCCGTTTCGTTGTCAGATACCAAATCTTTAAAATTATTGTTAATTGTGCCATTTCCGCCAACATTCAAAGCACCGTTGTTACTTGTACTTCCGCACCCCGACAAAATCGAAACGACAAGCACAACAGATACCATAAACATCGTACCGCGTAGCTTGAAATTGTACATTTTGCACTCCTTTTATCAATTACAAATATTTGCACACTTGTTTTTTATGCTATCTTCGCCAGAAGCTCGCTGAATGCGAGAATAAGAAGTGCGCACAGGGCGATGACCATACCGACAAGACGGCGTCCGCTTACCTTCTCACGGAAAAGTGTCATGGCAACAACAACCGACATCATCGTCGTACCGCCGTTTTGTATCGGGAAAAGCACTGCGCTGTCAAGTACACCCGAAAGATAGAGATTGACTTTGTTCAGAAATGCGATAAATGCGCCGCAGACGATAGTCAGAAGCAACAGCTTTTTCGCATCAATACTGCTTTTGCCTGATTTTTCTGTTTTATTTCTTGAGCTTACAAGATAGCTGACGGCGCAAAGAACTGCCGCAGATACAAAGGCAATCGCAAGAAACGCACCTGTTTCGGAAGCAAATGACGACTTCTGCTGTGTTTTCTGCATAATTCCGATAGAGCCCATAAAGAGGAATGCCAGAAAGCAGAAAATGAGCCATTTTGCACTCGTTCCCTTGCCGTCCTTTTTCTTTTCGGTTGAAAAATATGCGGCAACTATCATAAGAAACGTGCCGACTATCTTCCACACCGACAGCGATTCATCCCAGATGATATATCCCGAAAATGCAGGAAGTATCATTGACGAGGTGATAAGCAGGATGGTAAATGACATCGGGCCGCAGTTAAGCGCATTGAGCTTAAAAATACCGCTGAGCGCCGTCACCGCACCGAATGCTATACCGAATAAAACCGTAAAAAGCGACGCTTTAAAGCCTGAAATGATGCTGACAGCAACAAGAATGACCGCCGCCACGGAATAAATGCACATATTTATTCTGTAGTTATCGGAGCGTTCCTTTACGGCTTTTTTGCCGAAGTAATTGTAAAATGACGAATACGCAACGTTAGCGCATACAGAAAGCGCAAGCAAAAAATAATTCATTTATATCACGACCTTATCTGATTATATCGCCGACACCGTTAAGGATATATTTGGGACGGTAAGGGAACAGGCTCACTTCTTCTCTCGATGTAACACCCGAAAGAACGAGAACCGTATCAAGCTCACTTTCGATACCGGAAATAATATCAGTATCCATTCTGTCACCGATGATTGCGGTATCCTGTCGTAAGCAGTCTATTTTCTTCAAAGCGTGGCGCATGATAAGGGGATTGGGCTTGCCTATATAATAAGCCTTTTTACCCGTTGTAAGCTCAATGGGAGAAATAAGCGCACGGCAAGCGGGGATTATTCCGTTTTCACCGGGAGCTGTCAAGTCGGTATTTGTACCGATAAGCTTTGCGCCTTTCTGAATAAGCTTTACAGCGTGCTCTATCTTTTCATAGTTAAACGAACGTGTTTCACCGAATACAACGTAATCGGGATTCTGGTCATTCATCGAAAATCCCGCATCGTAAAGCGCATTTACAAGTCCGGGTTCACCTATTGCGTAAACGCTTCCGCCAGGGCACTGTGTTGCAAGGAATGATGCCGTTGCAAGAGCGGATGTATAGAAGTTGTCGGGAGACACCGTAAGTCCCATTCTCTGAAGCTTCTGCGCAAGCTCACGGGGTGAACGCTCGCTGGAGTTAGTCAGGAAAAGGAACTTCTTGCCCGACTCAATAAGCCAATTAACAAATTCGGGAACGTCGGGCAAAAGTCTGTTTCCGTGGTAGATAACTCCGTCCATATCACAGATGAACGCTTTTTTGTTTCTCAATTCTTCAATATTCATTTTATTCTCCTATATCAGTCTGTTCATTTTTATCATTCTTTTTAAATATTACAAGCTTGCTGAAAATGTAATTTATGATAATTATTATGATTGCAGCCACAGCCTTGATGATGTACTGATTCATATTCAACCACGTTACGAATGTGAGGAATATAAGCTCCTCTATACCGAGTGAAAACACACGTGCGCCCGTAAATGAAACTATCTCGTGAACAAGCACGTCTTTTTTAAAGCTCTTGCTTTGGAATACCAACAGCTTGTTCATTATGTATGCGGCAACGACCGCAAAAAACCACGCTATCAAAACGACGACAAGCTCGTGCAGATCTGTTAACTCCACAAGTCCGATATGAATTACCATATTTATAACCGTGGTAATGCCGCCGACAATAACGTATACGATTATCTCACGGTGTTTCTTAAAAAGCTCATTTATCATCTCGCGAAAGCATATATATATAAAACCTAACACGGCAATACCGACAAGGGCGAGAATTGCCAGAAGTCCTATATGTCCAAGTGCCCAATCAACAAGCATCTCAATTCCCGGTTTTGGGGGCTCTGCCAAAAAATTCATCATTTTACATCCTCCAGAATTTTATAAAATGTTTTCTCATCAAACAAGAGATTTACTGCTTCAAGCAGTGCATTTGCCGACATTTCAGCGGGAAGTCCCGCAGAAATGCAGAATTTTCTTCTTAAATATGAGGAGTTTTCACCGCCCGACAACCCGAGGAGAAAGAAATCGGTCTTTTTAAGCGAAAGCTTATTTTTAACCTCTCCCGTGTACGGGGCGAATATTTTATGAAGCAACTCCACTGTCATTCCCTCAACACCCAAAGTACCTTCAGCCGACGGTTTTTCTTTTCTTTTTTCCTTGCCCTTTATCTGCGGAATATAAAGGTTTACTATCTTATCGGCAGGAATTATGCCTTTTATAAAATTTCGTATTATCCTGCCTGCGCCGTCGCTGTCGGTGACAACGATGATTTTTTCTTCATCAGCAAGCTTTCTTAAAAGCGAAGCCTTTTCGTCATTTTTGAACACACCGAAGCCGTCAGTGGTTATTATCACACCGTCAATGACCGACGAAAGCTTGATTTTATCGTATTTTCCCTCGCATATAACGGGATATTTTATCTTCAGCTTTTCCATATCACAAGTCCGTTATAAGGGAAATAAGCTCGCCTTTGACGTCAGCGCCCGTGCTTTTCACGGCAAGGTCGGCAAGATAGCATCTTGAAAGAAGCTCCGAAAGATATTTTCCCGTTATGCCAGTCAAAGCTTGGGCACGCACCTTGACCGCATATTCGTGCATACCTATGCTTGATGCTATTTCAGGCGGTTTCATTCCCGATTTCATAGCTGATTTGATTCTGTAAAGTTTTTCAACCTCTGAGGTTATCTCTGCCATAAGCAACATCGGCTCGTGTCCTTTTTTAAGGGCATCGGTGACATAAGCCAGTACCGCCTCGTTATCGCGCTTGAGTATCTTATTTGAAACATAAAACGCTTCAAACACATTTTTTTTGCCCGTTACACGCTGTACTGTGTCATCATCAAGGTCGGTCATTCCGTTTTGGCGCATATATGCGCAAAGCTTGGCTATTTCATTTGATATTACGCTCATATCGCACGCCGCACGCTCAGCAATAAGTGTTGCTGTATGTACCGATACGTTGAAGCCCTCGGAAACGAAATGGCGGTTTATCCATTTAAGGAGCTTTTCTCGGGGCAGAAAATCAAAGTACACAACAGTCGATACACGCGACAGCTTCGCAAGCTTCGATTTTGAGTCCGAGTCACCCTCCTCAAGCTGTGTTGCGTACAGATATACGACAAATGTCAGATAGTCATATTTTTCCGCTTCCTTGCAAAGCGTGCAAAGTATTTCAACGGGTTCTTTTCCGCCCTTTTTAAGGTCTGCGCCGTAAAGAATCACAAGGCGTCTGTCGGCAAACTGCGGAAGCGTTGCAAAAGCGGATAAAATTTCCTCTTTATCCTCAAGGGAGTCAAACACATTTACGTTAAAATCACGAAGCTCCTCATCCGGGCAGACGTGCTTTTTGACATCTGCCAAAAAAGCCCTCTTGAGGTACTCCTCACCGCCGTACAGAAAATATGCGCCCTGCATTGTGCCGCCGAGCAGCTCTTTTGTTTGCTTCATAACATCGATTTTAGCAGCCATAACGGCACCTCCCTTGGTAAAATATCGTAATATTATAACACACAGTTTTGAATTTTATATAAATCATATCGTAAGTTTTTGTATAAATAATTTTTAATATGGATTTTTTTAACGGATTTTTTTCACAAATCGGATATTTTTCAGCATTTTTAATATTTCTCACGGTTTTCTTCAACGGTGCAACAGACGCATCAAACGCTGTTGCGACCTGTGTCGGAACAAAGTGTATGAAGATATCGCACGCAACGCTGATGTCTGCCGTTTTCAACTTTTTGGGTGTACTTGTTATGGGTACTTATGCCGAGAGCGTGGCGTTCACCGTCAAGGGGCTTGCCGTTTTTCCGAGCGAAGGCTCGGTAAAGACCGCCGTGTGCGCTTCAATGCTGTCCGTAATAATCTGGGCGGGCGGTGCGTGGCTTTTCGGCATTCCGACAAGCGAAAGCCACGCATTAACGGCAAGCCTTACGGGCACAGCGCTTGCGTGTAAAGCTGCACACATCAATACCGCAAATTACACAAAAATACTGTACGGCTTGCTTGTTTCAACCGTTCTCGGCTTCGCTGTCGGTGTTCTCGTATCGTTTTTAACGCGCGTTTTTCTCAAAAAACGTTCCGAAAATTTTTTCAAATATGCCCAGATATTCGGTGCGTGCTGTACCTCATTTGCGCACGGCGGTCAGGATGGGGTGAAATTTCTCGGTCTTTTCTTGCTTTTCACAAGTGGCGGTGAAGTTGGTACACCGCTTATATTTGCGGTATCCGTCGTTATGCTCATCGGCACCGCCGTCGGCGGAAAAAAGATAATAAAATCAGTCGGTGAAAATATGGTGCAAATAGACAAAAAAGACGGCTTTGCCTCCGACGTTGCAAGTGCTTTATGTCTTTTGTTTGCGAGTATTATGGGAATTCCAGCAAGCACAACGCATACAAAAACATCATCGATTCTCGGTGTCGGTGCGCTTTCATCGGGAAAAATAAACGCAAAAACCGTCCTCGGCATCGTCACGGCGTGGATATTCACCTTTCCCGCCTGCACGCTTTTGGGATATGCAATAATGAAAATTATGATAAAATAAGTACATATCAAAAAATGCTCCCGTAAAGGAGCATTTTTGCACAATAACTTATTTATCAGCTTTCATAGCCTATAAGGACTCCGCCGCGTTCGGCGTAAAATCCGCAAAGACCGCCGACGGTGGATGTAGTAACCGTTACATTGGGGAACGTTTCTTTTATGAGCGCTTCAAGCTTTTCGGAGACAGCGGGATTTTCACAGTGGTGTATACGGACTTTACCGTTACAGCCTGTTTTTTTCATATTGTCGATTATGTCTTCAAGCATTTTTTTAGCCCCTCTTGATTTATTCATTATTTCAAGAGTTCCCTCATCGCTTGCCTTGCCTACGATCCGTATACCGAGCACACCCGCAAGCTTTGCGACAATGGGGCTTACCCTGCCGTTATTGGCAAGGTTGTGCATTGATTCAAGTGCAAAAATAAGATGTGTTTTCTTTTGATATTCCTTTATTTCAGCGGATATTTCATCAAAACTTTTGCCTTCATTTATAAGTGAACCGAGCTTTTCGATAACAAGCGCACATTCGGGTCCCGTTGAAAGGGAGTCTATGACAAGCACGTGCCTTTCTGGATATTTTTCCATATATTCCTTTGCCGCACCGTATGCGGAATTATAGCTTCCCGAAAGTGAGCTTGTGATGGTTACACAAAAAATGTTTTCATAATCTTCAAACGCTTCAATCCATTCGCTTGTATTTGGGCAAGCAGAGCCAGACTTACCCTTATATTTTTCAAGATACGAAAGCATTTCGGAAAGCTCCAGTGTATCATCGTCACAAAATTCTCTTTCATCCGTTCTTATTTTAAGCGGGGCAGAAGAAAAAGCAACGGAGGAAAATTCGCGGATATCCGACGAAGAATCGCTTACTATTTTAAAAGTTGACATAATTCGTTCTCCAATATTCTGTTATCTGTTTTTAAAAACCATAACCATTATATCAATTTTTAAAAACCATGTCAAGTGTTTTTTCGAAAAATATTGACAAACATGCCTTGTTATTGTAAAATATCCTTACAAAAATAAGGGGAAAACATCAATGAAGAAATACGAAGCAATACTTTTTGATCTTGACGGAACACTTCTGCCTATGGATATGGACACATTTTCAAAAGGCTACTTGCATACACTTGCCGAGGAAATGAAAAAGTACGGTTATTCCGAGCAAACGCTTTTGCCTGCTATGTGGCGCGGTGTTGCTGCGATGGTAAAAAATGACGGTACAAGTACAAATCACGATGTATTCTGGAAGACATTTTCCGATATTTTAGGGCAAAGGGTATATGATGATATACCGATTTTTGATGCTTTTTACGGCGGTAAGTTCAACGAAGCGGTAAAATACACTTCCCCGACACAAAACGCAAAGAAGGCTGTTGAATATGCAAGGGCATGTGCAGACAAGGTCATTCTTGCGACAAATCCAATGTTTCCTACTGTCGCCGTCGAAGCGCGGTTACAGTGGTCAGGGCTGAAATATGAGGATTTCGACTATGCAACGGACTACACAAATTCACATTTCTGCAAGCCGAACCCAAAATATTTTGAAGAAATTGCCGAAAAATTTTCTCTGAACCCCAAAAACTGCCTTATGATAGGAAACAATGCGCTTGAAGATGCAAAAGCGTCCATGGCTGTCGGTTTTTCATCCTTTTTGCTTACAGAGTGTCTTATATGTGACGGCGATATGCCGAACTGTCACATCGGCACGTTTGATGATTTATTTGAATTTTTAAAATAACGGAGGTATACTATGAAAAAATTAGCATTCGGACTTATGCGTTTGCCGATGACGGAAAACACGGAAAAACCCGAAATTGATTTAAGCCGTGTCTGCGGAATGGTAGACACATTTATTGAAAACGGATTTACATATTTTGACACAGCCGCACCGTATCACGGCGGTATGAGCGAGGTCATATTCAAAAAAGCCGTTGCAGACAGATACCCCAGAGAAGCGTACACGGTCACGGACAAGCTGAGCCTTTTTATGATAGAAAAGGCAGAGGATATGCAGGGATTTTTTGACCGTCAGCTTGAAAAGCTCGGCGTTGATTACGTCGACATATACCTTGTTCACTCCCTTTCGAGAAATTCATACAAAAAAGCACAGGAGTTCGGCGCATTTGAGTTCGTTGCAAAGCTCAAGGAAGAAGGAAAGGTAAAGCACATCGGCTTTTCGTTCCACGATACGGCAGATATACTTGATACGATTCTGACAGACCACCCAGAAATCGAGTACGTTCAGCTTCAGATAAACTATCTTGACTGGGAAGATGACGTAATTCAGTCACGTCAATGCTATGAGGTTGCCGTAAAGCACGGCAAGCCCGTGCTTGTAATGGAGCCTGTCAAGGGCGGTGCGCTTGTCGATATATCCCCAAATGCAAAGAAGCTTTTGAAAGAAAAAGAGCCCGAAATGTCGATTCCCTCTTGGGCAATACGCTTTGCCGCATCGCTTGATGAGGTCGTTATGGTACTTTCGGGTATGAGCAACGAAGAACAGATAAACGATAACATCAGCTATATGAAGGATTTTGAACCTCTGACAGATGACGAAATGAATCTGGCTCTTGAATGTGCGGAAATAATCAGAAAAGACATCCCGATAAAGTGTACGGCTTGCCGTTACTGCGTTGATGACTGCCCTATGAATATCGCAATCCCCGAATACTTCAGCATATACAATGACAGCAAACGCTTCGGTTTGCCAAAAATGGGACATCTGAAGGAAAAATACAGAAAAACAGCAGAAGCAAACGGAAAAGCCTCCGCGTGCATTGAATGCGGTATGTG
The DNA here is from genome assembly GCA_045652135.1 of Eubacteriales bacterium. Classification (GTDB taxonomy): domain Bacteria; phylum Bacillota; class Clostridia; order Oscillospirales; family CAG-272; genus RGIG7213. The sequence continues at coordinate 12,639 of JAZRTS010000190.1, forward strand.
CGAGGAGCATTGTCCGCAAAAGCTTCCCATAAGAGAATTTTTGAAAAACGTTTCCGAAGTGTTTGATTAAGGAGAACATAATGAAAAATTCAATTTTAACAAAGCAGTCAATGTCCGTGAAGAAAAAGACATTATTAACACTTGCCGCCGTTGCCGCATCAGTTGCTTTACCGTGGCTTTTGCACGCAGCAGGACACGTTTTGCATATAGGAACAGGTGTCGGTGAAATATTTTTACCGATGCACATTTTCGTAATGGTAGCAGGCTTTGTGCTCGGCCCGGTATACGGTGCTGTTACGGGTATTACGGCTCCCGTTTTAAGCTTTATGATAACGAGTATGCCCACAGCTGTTATGCTTCCGTTTATAGCAATAGAGCTTTGTGCGTACGGACTTTTTGCAGGTGCTGTGCGTGATATGCGTTTCAGTTCCGTTTTAAAGGTCGGCGCTGTTCAGCTTTTGGGACGTGCCGTAAAGGCTGTTGCAATACTCACAGCTATAGGATTTTTCAATTCACCCTTACAGGCAAAAATCATCTATACAAGCGTAATTATGGGACTTCCGGGTATTGCTTTACAGCTTCTTCTTGTTCCCTTCATCGTTAAGAAGACAAATGAATAAATCTGATATTTCACGCGCCAGGGCGAAGCTTTCCGAGGGTTTTACATTCGTCGGTGTATGCGGAAAAGAAATAAAAACAAGCAACGAAAGAGGTGTAAGACCGCTTTTATCGTTACTTGATTCAGGTGTAAGTCTTGAAAACTTTTCCTGCGCAGATAAGGTCATAGGAAAGGGCGCGGCGCATTTATACGTGCTTTTAAAGCCGAAATATCTGTATGCCGACGTTATAAGCGCACCTGCGCTTGACTTACTTATAAAAAACAATGTCAGTGTTGAATACGGCACATTGTGCGACGAAATAAAGAACCGCACAAAAACAGGCAGATGTCCGATAGAATCGGCAACGCTTGATATCGATGACAGCACTTGTGCGCTTGAAACAATAAGGATTACACTTGAAAATTTATCAAAAAATAACACTTGATATTTAATCTTGGTTATCTGAATCTTTACAGTAAAGGCGCCATGCCTGCACCCCCCCACGGCTCGTAGGCGTTACAGCGGTACGCCTCGAGCCGACCTGCAGGCGTGGCGCATATTTCCTTGCGGAAATATATTTTGTAAATTTTCAAGTAAAACAAGTAAAGACACGTTTCGGCATATAATCATCCGACACCGTTAAATATTATTCCATAAAAATTAAAGACAAATGTTGACTTTTACAAAAAGGTATTATATAATGTTTACACTAAAAATTATATAAAGGCAGGGCAAGCTTATGGGCGGTTTTTTTGGTGTAGTTTCAAAAGAGGATTGTGTTTTCGAGCTTTTCTACGGTACTGACTACCATTCGCATTTGGGTACGCGCCGCGCCGGTATGGCAACATACGAT
>JAZRTS010000191.1:0-32229 GCA_045652135.1 Eubacteriales bacterium
CGGGTGCATCTGTTTCAGGTGTATTCGTTTCAAACGTGTCCGTTACGTCCTCGACAGGCTCCGTACCTTCCCAGTGAAAACCGTTTGATTCTATATCATCCGTTGTCCACGGTATCGTTTCGGGCGCTTCCGTTGTCCACGATGCATTTGTATTTTTGTCATCTCCTGCACAAGCGCTTGCAAAAAGCATAGATGCTGTAAGCACTGCCGCAAAGCAAGCACTGCCAATATTCTTAAAATAATTTTTCTTCATAGCTGTTCTCCTTCTAAAGCTAAAATGTGTTATGCGCCGAAATTTACTGTATATTCGAGTACACTGTCGCCCCAGGATTTGTGATCATTTTCGATTGCATTCCACTGTGCTTCACTGCCCTTGAAATTTATTGTTTTTAAGTTATCGCAACCGTTAAACACGAATTCGCCGAGATTTGCAACGCTGTCGGGAATCTCAACAGACACAAATTCTTTGCAGCATTGAAATGCATAGTCGCCTATATCTGTAACACCGTCAGAGATAATAACCGATTTCAGGTTATCACAGCTTTCAAATGCGCTATTCGCTATTTTTTCAACACCCTTCGGAACGGTGTACTCTGTGTTTTCGCTTTCTTTCGGATAGTACAGCAGAACGGTTTTATCCTTATTGAACAGTACACCGTATTCATCGCTTGAAAAACACTTATTGTTTTTGTCTACCGTTATAGCTTCAATCATAATTCCGTCAAAATCAAATTCCAAAACATCTGCAGGTATTTTAATTTCTTTCAAATCATTGCAGCCAACAAATGCTCCCTTTTCTATGATCTTAACGCTTGAGGAAATCGCGACCGATTCAAGGTGGGCGGACATGCCGAATGTGCCTTCGGATATGGTTGTAATGCCATTGGGAATCGTGACTGATTTAAGACCGCTGCACCAATAGAACGCATAGGCTCCTATTGATTGAACACTGTTCGGAAGTGTGACAGATTCAATACCGGAAAACTTGAACGCACCGCTTTCTATGACTTCAACGCCGTCGGGAATCACGACAGATTTAAATCGGCTTCCGCTGAATGCTTCTTCGCCTATCACCGTAACGCTATTCGGTATTTTGTATTCTGTATTGCTGTTACCTTCAGGATAACAAATAAGAGTTGTTTTATCCTTGTTGAACAGCACACCTGCCTCATCACTTGAAAAATACTTGTTGTTTGCATCAACCGTCACTTTTGTAAGGCTTTCGCAACCACCCAATATGTTACTGCTGAATGTTTCAACGTTTGCGGGAATCGTGAAGAAAGTAAGGCTGTAGCAGCTACTAAATGCAAGTTCACCTATGTGTTGAAGACTGTCGGGGAGCGTGATGCTCACAAGACCTGAATAACTAAATGCGTTGTCATCTATGGTTTTTACACCGTTAGGTATAACGATTCCTTTAAGGTTTTCGCAGGCTGAAAACGCCTTTACTCCGATGTGTGTAACACTTGACGGAATTTTGACAGATGAAAGATTTGTGCAGTTTGAAAATGCATCTTCGCCTATTTTTGTAACGCCGTCAGATATGACGACTTTTGTTATACTTTCACGCTGTTCGTACCACGGAATTTGCTGAGGATCATCATAATTCACCATAGCATCGTCATCGAGTATGGTCAACGTGCCGTCCGACAGCTCATATCCCGGGCCGACAAGTGTTTCGGGTGCATCTGTTTCGGGTGTATCTGTTTCAAACGTGTCCGTTACGTCCTCGACAGGCTCCGTACCTTCCCAGTGAAAACCGTTTGATTCTATATCATCCGTTGTCCACGGTATCGTTTCGGGCGCTTCCGTTGTCCACGGTGCCTGTGTATCATCATAATCACTTGTACAAGAGCTTGTAAATAACGATGCCGCTGCCATAAGCACGGCAAGAGAAAGTGCGCCGCTTTTTCTGAAGTGGTTTTTCATATTGTCCTCTCTTTCGTGTTGTGTGCCGTACATTCTATCATAACGCGCGCGCGTATATACATACAATTTGTAAATTTTCACAAAAACGGCGCGTTTTTTCCGTCGCGGCTACTGCGGTACACCGCGAAGAAGTTGTTCTTCACATTTTTTTTACATTTTCTGAAAAATAATTTCCCAAACCCCTTGCAAAGTTGAAATTCTTGTGCTATAATGCATTTTGCATGAATTACACAGAGAGGGTGAAGAAAATGAAGGAAGGAATACATCCCGATTACAAGGAAGTCACAGTAAAGTGTGCCTGCGGAGAAACAGTCGTTACAAGATCCACAAAGGGCGACCTTCGTGTTGAAATTTGCTCCAAGTGCCATCCCTTTTTCACCGGCAAGCAGAAGTTTGTCGATGCGGGCGGACGTGTAGATAAGTTCAAGAAGCGTTTGAACGCGAGCAAATAAGGCATAAGTCAAGTCACTTACGGACAGGTACGGTATTAACCGCACTTGTCCTTTTGTGTTTTTTAAGGAGTTTTATGGCAGAGGAAAACATATTCAAAAAAGAGGAATCGCCGAAGGCGGTACTTGTTTCCGTCTTTTTCAAGGGCGAGGACGAAAAAGAAAATGAGGCAAGCCTCGGCGAGCTTGAGCAGCTTTTAAACACTGCCGGCGGTGAAGTCTATGGCATTATGACACAATCCCGTGAAACACCCGATGTACGCACGTATATCGGTGAGGGCAAAGTCGAGGAGCTTAAGGAAATATGCGAAAACAACGAAATTCCGCTTGTCGTTTTCGACAGGGAGCTTTCGCCGTCGCAAATACGAAATCTTGAAAAAGAGCTTGAAAACGTGCGTGTTATCGACCGTACGATGCTTATTCTTGACATTTTTGCGCTCCACGCGGTAAGCGGTGAGGGTAAGCTGCAGGTTGAGCTGGCACAGCTCAAATACACGATTCCCCGTCTTTCGGGCAAAGGTACTGAACTTTCACGTCTTGGCGGCGGTATCGGTACGAGAGGCCCCGGTGAATCAAAACTTGAAACAGATAAACGTCACTTGAAACACAGAATTGCCGCCCTTGAAGCGCAAGCCGAGGAGCTTCGCAAAAACAGAAGCACGATGCGCCGTCAGCGCGACCGTTCGGGCATCTTCAAGCTTGCTATTGCAGGGTATACGAACGCGGGAAAATCAACGCTTTTGAATCTTCTGACGGATGCGGGGATTTTGGCTGAAAACAAGCTTTTTGCAACGCTTGACCCGACAACAAGGAAGTTTGCGCTTCCCTCGGGCGAGGAGATACTTTTGACGGACACGGTCGGATTTATCAGAAATTTGCCGACACATCTCGTCAAGGCGTTCCGTTCAACGCTCGACGAGGTGGCTTACTGTGATGCTTTATTGCTTATAGTTGACGCATCCGATCCCGAATATAAAAACCAGATAGCCGTCACTCAAGAGCTTTTAGGTGACCTTGAAGCAGGTGCAAAACCGATAATATATGTATTCAACAAGATGGATAATGCGTGCGAGGAATTCCGTCCGTGCGCCCCTGCAGACAGCACTTACGTTACGATAAGCGCGAAAACAGGCGAGGGCATTGAAAGCCTTAAAGAAGCGATAGAGAACGTCGTAGGCGCAGGCAAAACGAAAGAAGTGTTCACGCTTCCGCCGTCGCGCGGCGATCTTTTGAATTATCTCTACGCAAATGCAAATGTTCTCGATTGCGATTACACAGCCGACGGCACTGTTGTCACGGCGGTGGTCGATAAAAAAACAAAGGGCTTTATAAATAAAGCGTTGAAGTGATATGAAAGACGGATATACCACATTAAAGGATATCGGAGAAGCATCGTTTACCGAGAAAAAATCCGAATTTATCGGCGCTGCCATGCCCGTACAAACGGAAGAAGAAGCGCTTGAATTTATTGCGGAAATAAAGAAAAAACACTCCGCGGCACGTCACAACGTATATGCATACGTCGTGCGGGAAAACAACATTATAAGGTTTACCGAGGACGGTGAGCCGAAGGGTACAGCAGGCTCAATGGTGCTTGAGGTGCTTAAAAAAAGCGACGTTACAGATGCCGTTGTCGTTGTGACGAGGTATTTCGGCGGAATTTTGCTCGGCACAGGCGGACTCGCACGTGCTTACACGAAGGCGGCGGCTGATGCGATAAGTGCCGCCGGAATCGCCGTGATGAAAAATCTGACGGAATTTAAGATAACCTGCTCATTCCGTGACCACGACAGAATAAAGCACGCGCTTCAATCATTCAAATACAATCTCGATAACACAGATTTTGCCGCAAATGTCACGTTGTACTGTTCCGCAACACACGATGTTTATGAAAATATAAAAAAGACCGTCACGGAGCTGACGGCAGACAGAGCCTCCATCGAGGTAACCGGCGAACGCTTCGGAGCAGAATAAAAACAAATGACCGATTCATTTAAAAACATGATAGACACAAGCAGTTCGCAAGGCGAACTGCTTGTCTGTTTACAAACGTATAAATCGGTTAAAAACGCGGCGACTCATTCCGAAAGTAATTTCGGAAAATGAGCCGCCATCTTTTATATTTATGTATGGAAATTTCAGGCTTTTATAAGCTTCTTTAAAACAGGTATTTTCGAAATGACATATGCAGCTGCAAAAGAGGCAACCGTACACGTTACAAAATACACCGCCATGTATAAGACAAACGGTATTTCGACAGTGAACAACAGGCTGAAAAAGTTTAAAATCAACATATGAATGATGTATACACCGAACGTCAGCTTTGAGAACGTGATCAAAACTTTTTCGGTTTTTTCGTTGAAGCGATAATTTATATCGGTCAGAAATACGAATACTGCGACAGAGTAAAGAAATACGGGCGCACCTATATTTCTGTATACTTCGATATAGCTGCCTGTCAACTGCGTGTGCAGGATTATTGATGCAAGTGATACTGCGCCGACGGCATACAGGATATATTTTAAACGCTTTGTCAGTCCGATATTTATAACATACCAACCCATAAGAAAGTATGTTATATAACCGCCGAAAAAGTCAAGATTGAATTTACTTACCCAGTTTTCTATGAAATCTATATTTGCAAAGCGGGAGCATAATGCGCTTACCGTAGGTATCAAAAACTGCACGGCAAAGGAGATGACGATAAAAGCAAGCACCATATCCTTATTCTCTTTGCATACTATTTTTTTCAAAAACGGTGTTATAGTGTAAAGTCCGATGATCATATATAAATACCACATATGCTCATGACCGTTCAAAATCCCCATGATAACATTTTTGGCAGTGATCTCTCCGCCGAAGCGCAGTGGATATACGATGTTGTATGCCACCGAATATACAGTTGCCCATATTACGGTGATGATGGCAAGACTTTTTACATTTTTCGACAAAATGCCTTTCAGTGTGACTTCCTTTCGTTCATCGAGAAACAATGCTCCGGAAATCATTAAAAACAATGGCACTCCGATGCGGGAAATACTGTCAAGTATATTGCTCAAAATAAATTCCGTTGAACGCGTTTGAGCAGCGACCACGTATCCTGCACAGCAATGTGTCATTATAACAGCCAACACAGCCGCTATCCTTGCAACATCCAGCGAAACGTTTCTTTTTTCAGGAGAAATATCCATATTATCGTACCTCTTGACGAATCTTGTTTTTTTTAATAATATCATATGATGATCTAAAAATCAAGATTTTACTTGAACAAAAACGGCTTCACGTTTGTATTTCCGAAACATATTATAGATTGGGTGATGATATGAAATTAAGTGAGCTGTTTTCGCGGTGTCTTTCTGCTGATTATATAAGCCTTGACGACGGTGTTGACGTTGCCGTACGGAACGAAAACGGCGTGTTGTACGTTTATTTTGAGGATTCCGACGGGATTGCGGACTGGAGGATCAATCTTGATTTTCCGGCAGAATTCTATACAGACGGAATTTACGCACATCGGGGATTTTTGCGTTCGTGGAAAATTGCCGAGGAATATCTCGGGAATATCATTGCATCGGCAAGAGGTGAAATAGTGTGCGCAGGATATTCACACGGCGGCGCGCTCGCCCTTTTGTGCCACGGCTATATATGGCAAAAGCGGCCTGAATTACGGGCATTTTTGAATTCCTGCGGCTTCGGCGCGCCACGTGTTCTTTGGGGAATACAAAATGATAAAACCCAAGAAATTTGGAAAAATTATACCGTCATACGTAACATAAACGATGCCGTGACGTATCTGCCGCCGAAATCATTCGGGTATTTTCACGCAGGTAATCTTCTTGAAATAGGCACTGTCGGTATATACAGCGCATTTGAAGCGCACAAAAGCGAAAATATCTTAACGGAGCTTAAAAAATACGAAGAAAAAGAAAACAGCACATTTAAATTTATCCGTTATTAAGGGTAAGAACAAAAATAAAACGGAAACGGCTTCTTTACGAAGCGTTTCCGTTTTTGAGTTATTCTGAATAAGTATAATTAATACGGCTTGCAGCAGCCTGCAGACGTTGCCTTGGGATATTTAGCAAGAAGCTGTTCTACAGTACCTGTAAATTCAATACGGTTCTTTGTAGCCATATTCTTTGCACTTCCGCAAGTGGGAAGGTGTGTCTTGTAGCCGCTCTTATTTACAACAACCGTTATCTTCTTTGCCGCTGTGGACGAAGATGAGGAAGATGATGAAGAAGAACTGCTTGTGGAAGTCGTTTTCTCCAAGGAGTTATTACCTGTTTTGTAGTCGAGCTTGATACCGGGCTGAACGTTGTATGCGTAAACGTTGAAGCAAATGCCGTCGCCGTTATCTTCAACTGACCAGCCTTCAATAAGTACACCGTTTGCAAGCAGATTGTTACCGCTGAAAATAGGTGTTACACGGTACATAACGTGGTTGCCTGTTTCCTTTACGTAGTCAGCGACCATATCTTCAAACGGGATCATACCCTGAACGTTCATGTATCTTGTACCTGTCAAGAGGTTCTGCTTATTGTTGTTTTCGCCTGTAAGCTGCCATGCGATAAGGTGGCAACGGTTGTAAAGGCTCTTACCTTCAACACAGTCATACTGATTCTGTACCCAGCCTGTGGGCTTGTGAGAGAGGCTTCCTCTCTTTGTTGTGGGCATTGTTTCCTGACCTACGCAAGCGAATGTATATGTACATCTCTTGAGTGAGTCAAGTGCGCCGTAATATTCAAATGCAACTGTTGTCTTTTCAGTTTCCTTGAAGAAAGGTACATTGCCGTTTACTGCAACGTATGCCTTACCCGAATATGCGGGAACCGAAACAGAAGGCTTATATGTCTTTGCGGGTGTTATAGCCTTGTTATACGACTTAGCCGTAGATGTCGTGGTTTTTGATGATGTTGTTGTTTTGGAGCTTGTGCTTGATGTTGTTTTTTGCGTAGAAGCTGTTGTTGAGGGTGCTTTTGTTGTTGTCGCTGTTGTTGTTACAGCAGATGAGCTACCGCCGAAAAGGCCTCCGAGAAAATCAAAAAGGCTGAAACTTGCGGCAGATGCGCTGAGTGAAAGTACCATCGTCAAAGCGAGGGTGACCGCTAAAAACTTTTTCATGTTTTTTCTCCTTAAAGTATCAAGTGGAATTTGGAAATTCCGTCAATATACATTCTATCACAGAACTCTTTCGATGTCAATACCAACAAAACGAATTCTTTTCAGCGCCGCTTATTTATCAACATTTTACAACAAAACGATATCCTATATCTTGATTTATTCATTCTTTACGGGTAAAATTTACAAAAAGAAGGGGCATGCCGTTCAAAAAAAGTTAACAAAAAAACGCATCGAAATGCGTGATTTGTATTATAAATTGTGCATTTTTGCACGCAAAAGCACGGCAAACAGCAAGACACAGGTGTATAAATTGTACACTGTGATATTCCATATGTTGGGCGTTTGTAACAAAAACAAAGGAAGACTCCCGCACCGAAGTTATTTTCGGTTCAGGAGTCAGCCTATTATGAATTACATTTAATACGGATGACAGCAACCCGCGCTTGATGCATCGGGATACTGAGTCAGAAGCTCAGCAATAGTTCCGACAAAATCAATACGGTTATCGGGATTCATATTTTTGACATTTCCGCATGTGGGAAGGTGTACCTTATGGTTGCCCTTGTTTACAACGTAGCTTGCGGAGACCGTGGGATCATTTCCGGGAACACCGTTGGGGTCTGCGTGGTTGTCACCCGTTGCATAGTCAATGATGACACCCGGCTGAACATTATAGGAAAATACGTTGAAGCAGACGCCGTCGCCCTCATCCTCAACCGACCAGCCTTCGATAAGAACACCGTCAGCAAGCAGATTATTACCCGTGAAAATAGGTGTTACACGGTACATAACGTGGTTGCCCGTTTCCTTTACGTAGTCACCGACCATATCTTCAAACGGGATCATGCCCTGAACATTGAGGTATCTTGTACCTGTAAGAAGGTTCTGCTTGTTGTTGTTTTCGCCCGTCAGCTGCCATGCGATAAGGTGACAGCGGTTGTAGAGGTTCTGGCTTTCAACAAAATCGTACTTATTCTGAACCCAGCCCGTAGGCTTGTGAGAAAGATTTCCTCTTGAGCCTGTCGGCATCGTTTCCTGACCTACACAAGCGAACGTGTATGTACATCTTTTAAGCGAGTCAAGCTCACCGTAAAATTCAAACGCAACGGTTGTTTTTTCATCTTCCGTAAAGAAAGGCTCGTTGCCGTTGACGGCTACATACGCTTTGTCCGTATAATCAGGAACGCTGAACACGGGCTTGTATGTTTTGGCAGGCGTTATAGGTCTGTCATACGGATTTGTCTGCACGGGAGGCTCTGTTTCAGCAGGCTTTGTTGTGGTGGGCGCTGTTGTATCCTGCGGTTTTTGTGTTTCCTGAGGCTCTTGCGTTTCCTGAGGCTCCTGTGTTTCCTGAGGCTCCTGTGTTTCCTGGGGCTCCTGTGTTTCCTGAATTTCCTGCGTATCCTCGGCAGGCGCATTCGTTTCACCGTCTGTAATACCTGCAGTAATATCGGAGCTTGTTACAGCATCGGTAATTCCGTCTGTTGTTACGGAGTTGTCGCCGCAAGCTGTAAAAAGCACGCAAAGAACTGCAAGCAGAGTAATAATTCTCAATTTCATCTTTTTCATTTTTTCCATATTTCCTTTGTTATTTTATCGTGCGATGTTCCTGCGAATTCCTCAGTGCTTTCAAGCGTAAAGCCCTTGTCAGCCAAAGAAATATTGAATGAAACATCCTGCGGATAAAGCTTATTCCAGTGATAGATCACGAATCCTTCAGCTTTATCTACCGCTTCTTCGGGTATTTCACATTCAGCAAAGCAGTAAGCGCCCTCATCATAAGTAAAGGGAAACTCCTCACCAACGGTAATACCGTCAAAATCCTTGAAAAGCTTTTTGGAATATTCGCTCATATAAAGCTTTTCACCCGCCATATTAACGATATCGTTTACTATTACGCTGTCGCGACTCTGGCGTCTGTTGTTGAAAAGAATACCGCCCGTGGTATCAAGACATACGACAATATACATAACTTCCTCCGTTTTTATAATTTTCACGTATCATTATAAAGCCAATGTCCGATTTTGTCAACATATAAACCATTAACAATAAATAAATGTAAGGATCAAAATATCATGACCACACAAAACGAACTTTTTTCACACAAACCGCTGTCGGCAGCTTTCACGGGATACCGTATATCAAAGCTTCCGTTTGAACCGACCGCAGAAAACATCACGCGTCTTAAAGCGAAGCTGACAGAGGCTGTAAGCGCACTTTATTCAAAAGGCTACCGCACGTTTTATTCGGGAATGTGCAACGGGGTTGACATATGGGGGGCTGAAGCCGTTCTGGAATTCAAAAAGGATTTTCCCGACGTATCACTCATATGCGCAGTACCGTTCGAGGGCCACGCAGATAAGTTGAAGGGCGGGGAACTTGAAGCTTACCGCAGAATAACGGATAACGCTCTGCGCGTTGACGTTTTGAAAGGCCGGATAACGTATCGGGAAATGGCAAGGGCATTCAACGAAAGAAATAAATATATGGTTGATAATTCAGACGCCCTCATCGCCGTGTGCAACAAGGACTCATTGACTCCGGGCGGCACGGCAAATACCGTTAAAATGGCACAAAAAAAAGGAATTGAAATACTTTTCGTAAATCCCGAAGAAATATAAAAAACGACATTTGACAATATGGAGAAAAACGCGGCAAGAATACACAAAGAATATTGACAAAAACATCTAAAAGATGTATAATAAATAATAATACTGTAATATTATGTACTTTGGAGGGATAAAAATGCAGAAATTTTACAAAACCGCTGAAGTAATAAAGGATAAATTTCTATTCATAAGTTACTCACACGACGATCAGCAGGCTGTAGAGGCTTGGGCTGAATATCTGTTTGATCAAGGCGTGCGCATCTGGTGGGACAAGGCGTTTAAAGGCGGTGACGATTGGGAAACAGATACAACAGATCTGTTATCCCATGAAAACTGTTCGGGGATCCTGTTTTTCGCAAGCAAAAGCGCTATAAAAAGCCTGAACGTAGCAAAGGAATGGCGCACCGCCGCCAAAACGAAGGAAAGCAGAGGCGACGACAGCTTTTATCCGCAGATCATAATGGCGAAAGACGGCGAAAATCTTGACTATCATTATCTGAAAAGCTTTGTAAAGAAAAACGACGATCTGTTTTCTGACGACGATTACGATGATTTCCGCAATCTTTTCGGTAAAAAAGACCCTCTGTTCTATTCCGCAGGCAAAGAGTCGGACATGCAGAAGCTGCTGGATACTATAAAAGAGCGTGTTCCCAATGCCGTTGACGAGCACGCAATCGTCCGCGATAAACTTGCAAACCTTTCGCACCTGGATAAAGAGATAATACTCAAGCTCGGCAATTACAACGGCAAGCCCATTACGTGGCACAAGATCTTTGACGAAGGCACGGAGTCCACGTTGCTGTGTCAGGACGTTCTGGATGATATAAACGGCGGTCAGGCGCTCAGCGACTGGCTGAAAAACTTCGTAAACTCAGCTTTCGCCGAAAGCGATCGGGAAGCTATCCGCGAAAATATAAGACTTCTGACCTCAAATGAAGCCGAAAAGCTTCCCGAGGAGGAGCTTGCAAGCGGAAGGATCTGGTGGCTTGCGGAATCAAGCGGCCATTTACAGGCAGTCGTGCGTGAGGACGGAACTATTTATAAAAACGGCTACAACAACAAGATCTACACCAAAGGCATACGCCCCGTTATCACCATGGATTCCGTTGCACTGTTCGGAATACTTAACAAATAAAATATACCACAATAAGGAGAAAGCACTATGGCGCAGTTCGAAAAATCACCATTGCAAGACATTTTAGACAGAAAAAAAATGAAAGAGCTCAGCAAAGAAGGCAATGAAAGCATTTTCCCCGTGTACAAGCCCAAACGCGAGATAGCGTTAAATATCTTCAAATCGCTCAATTCACGTCTTATCGACTTGGGCAACGGAAAACTGGGCATTCCTATGGACGACGTCGAAAAGAAAGTCGGCTTGCTGTCCCAGTGTCAAGGACTTCAGACGTTGGTTTCTCTCGTTAACGATTTCGACCTTGATTTCGACGTAACCGACTACGATACAAAAAACCACCGTTCCATACGTAACATAATGGACGCCATATTGAAGGACATAATAAACAGACTTCGCGTAAGCGATATTGAAATAGACGAAGATGCAGACGAAGAAAAGGGCGCAAAAGAACTTTTCGTGTTTGACGCTTCTCCGTACGATTCCGAACATTTCGATACAGAAATAGCAAGCATCGAAACGATCACTTGGGTACTTCCCACGTTCTTCCAGATTCTCGTTATTCACGCAGAAGCAGGTGAAATCTGTAAATGGGAGCGTAATCTTATACGTATCATCCGTTACGGTATCAGATACATAAACGATGCTTTTATCGACGGCAGCGCAAATCCCGACGGTAAGGGTCTGAAGATAGGCTGGAACTTTGCAAAGAACTGTGAGGAACCCTCACTGTATTTCACATTTGCAGTCGGTGAATGCTTCCTTGATATGTTCGATACTTTCAAGAATGTACTCAAGCATCCTTACAACGTGCTTTACAATAAAAGATACGGCACACCGATCAACGAAGATGACAAGAATGAATTCGAAGTTCAGAAAGAAAAATTCAAACGCGAAGAAATTGAAAACGCAAACGTTGAAAAGCCGAAGGCACACCACGACGAGTTCAACGAGCTTGTACGTCTGTTCAGGATGATAAACTCCAACGACAGCATCGACGATCAGGACATTTACGAGGAGATCACCCTTGACGTCTTCCACCCCTTCGGTATGCTTGAAAAGCATCTGAATGACGTTGCAAGAGCTATATGGAATTTTGTAGAGGACGGCCTTGCGGACAAATTCTTCTACAATGACCTTGCAACGACACTTACGGAAGGCGAACTCCGAATGAGTACAACGAGTGACGTACTGTTCAATACGGTTTACATCGTAAACATCCTTATTGACGGCGGCATGGACGAAATTCTTAATCTTGAGATGCAAAAAGCCGAAATAAAGAGCGATGATGAAGAACTGTCGGAACAGGACAGACAGGAACAGAAAAACGTCGCTGCGCAGAAGCTTCGTGAATACAATAACCTTCTTGAAAGCTGTCAGCTTGCCGTACAGAGAGCCTTCCGCACGTACGAAAGCCTCAAGAACGACGGCAAGGACTACATCGTTGACCAGTTCCTTATCGGTTTCAACGAACGCTTCGTATTCCACAAAGACCGTGTTAATGACCTCAGAAAACTCCGTATGCGTGTATTCTCCCTGCTCCCCATGCTTATTCACACGAACAATATCATCAACGCATATCTCGTTAAATATCCGCAGATCAATATGCAGAAATATGCAGGCTACATCATGGAAAACCGCTACGCAGGAAGCGGAAAAGCGGGAAGAACCGAGTGGATCTGGGAAAAGGACGGCTATTTCAGCGGAAGTAACTACTACTATATCAACGCCCTCAAAGAGCTTTATGAATACTATAGGGAGTTTGAGGAAAAGTATATTGATATCGGTACAAACAACCAGAGATTTGAAGAAGAATATCTCAGAAAGCTTAATTCCCGCGGCGGTGAAATAGCTAACCTCAAAAAAGAACACAAGAAGATTGAAGAAGAAAAAGATAAGCGTATCGCTCAGCTCCAAAGTCAGATAGATTCACTCCAGCGGCAGTTGAATGAAGAACAGCTCAAGAAGCCCACCGTTGAAGATACGATAAGAGAACTGATTCAGAATGAGCTGAATACACAGCTTGTTTCACATCTGACACACGTATTCGCACGTGCTGCTGCGGCACTGGCACCCGATACAGTCAACCCCGCAAAGGACGAAAATGATGAGTATGCAAAAATGCTCGGAGCTATGGTCGAGATGGTCGTTGCCGACTGCTACGCACACAACGCCGCGTTTAAAAATTGCAAGCCCGAAAAATACAAAGAGCAGACGGGTTATTTCAAGGACGACATCCGCGCAATAATCAACCACAACATCGACGATATTTCAAACGATGTCGACAACAGAAGCAATATGTACAACAAATTGGGTTAAAATAACACATCCCGGAGGATATTATGGCTAGAACGAAAGTAATTTCTTATTTCTCATACAAGGGCGGCGCAGGCCGAAGCACCTTGGCATATAACACTATACCGCTGCTTGCAAAAGATCATCTTCACCCCACAAAGGACAATCCCATCATTATCATCGATACCGACCTTGACAGCTGCGGTATGTCGTATCTGCTTGAGGTTGATTCAGCCGTCAAGGACGACTGCTGTACTCAGGACCTTCTCAAAAACGGCTTGAAATCATTGGATTATCCCGAATTTATATGGCAGCATCCCAACTTTAAGGATCTTTTCGCAGTAGGCGACCGTTTTGGATATGACAAAGAATCCATTTTGTTTCTTGCGGCAAAGGACGTAAAGAACGTTGACGACCAGGGCAACTACAACGATGCAAACAATCCTTTTACGGAAAAGCTGAAGAACTTCATCGATGTTTGTAAATATTATAAGGTTCCTGCAGTTATATTGGACGCGGCTGTAGGTAACAACGCAACGGCAAACGCAACAAACCAGGTATCAAACATAGTTGTTTGCTGTATGCGTCCCACCATCCAGTTCGTAAACGGTACCGTCCGCTTCTTGAAATCTCTTGAGAACGGCGGCTCATTCGACGGACGCAAGAAGATCATTCCCGTGCCCAACGTCATTCCGCAGGAAAACGTTGTAGTTGACGGTAAAAAGTACCCCGACTACGCCATAACGCGTATAAAGACGCAATTCGATACACTTACCAATAACGCAAGCGACGACATAACTTACGTTACCGATATGCTTGACGAGGACGAATTCGGAATTCCCGCCGTCAAGAGCTTTATGTGGCGCGAAGGTCAGCTTGCAGCGCAGAAGATCGACGATCTCAACGATAATGAAAAGCTTGCGCTCGAAAGATATAAGAAGCTCGCAAAGGTAATCAGCGACTGCTGACAAACGGAGGAACGTTTATGGATAATAAAGTCCGCAATGAGCTGCAGAAACAAAAACGGATGCTTGAAAGGCTTATAGAGGATACGGTCACAGACAGTAATATCCGAAACTATATTTTCGGCACGGACGACGAGGAAGAAATAATTGAAGACCTGTTAAGCCAATACAGACAGTTCCCCGTATTCGTAAAAAATACGCTGTCGCTGACGTTCTATTTTTCCTACGCATGCTACCGTTACGATATGGACTACGGCAGTATGTATTCGGAAAAAATGACGAAGCACAACGCAAAGCGCGTTATCAAAAGCCTCAAAGACGCATTCGTCCGTTATCCCGCCACGCAGGAGCTCATTCAGTACGTTCTTACTGATATTCAGTTTGATCTGGCACAAAGCAGCGGAGAGTTAAAGGATGTTTTCGGTGATTTAAGTAATCGGGATATGAGTCGTTTCAGCTTCAACCCGTACTTCAAAATGATCGCCAATTATGATAAAAATCCCTCGCGTTATCAGTGTGAAGACAAAGAAGAAGCGGTCAGAATGTTGAGAGAGCTTCTCGAAACGCTTACCTTTTTGCACAATTACGAATTGCAGCAGACAAGCACGGATATGTTCAAATTCGTATGTCAGGATTCCTCGTGCGAATTCGACTGTCTGCCGTTAAATCACGTCTTGTTCAAGGACCCGAAATATTTCGGCGGAATTTATCATCTGTTCAATATAGAAGTACACGAAAGCTCGTCGGATTCCGCCACAACGCAGCCGACACTTGTGCTCAAATATTTTTCAGGTAACAATTCCATTTCGTTTGCACTGCCTGACGACGAAAACAGCGACGCATCGTCGCACTTGGCCAGGCAACGCTCAAACGAAGTCTACATGGAAATAACCGGTTGGGCTTTTGCTTTTAAAGCAAGAAACGACCGGATAGTAAAAACCTCAAACAGCATAGACCAGATACATACTGTCAATTACAAATACATAAAAAATTTAGCTTTGGCAATTTCCGATGCGATAAGCGCGAATGCCGGAAGCAAGGAAGCCATTTACAAGCACTTTGGCGGAGCATACCCATATATTTTCCAAAAAAACGGCGTCCAGAACAAATCCGCTGTTGATAACGACATACACTCGCTTGACTGGGATACGGTCGTCATTATGCTGCTTATAGAGGCAAGCCCCACGGCAGTTCTTGAGCGCCTTATGTGGAGCGTTCCGCAGACCTTCTACGACATCGTAAATAACCTGTACAAACGTACGGATCTTGCATTTTTCAAAGCCAAGCAGGTTGATCTGAATGCGGAGATACAGCGCATCTACGATACAAAGCTCATTGTAGGCGAGGCGGGCGGATTCGGTAAGATCGCCACACCCAAGCCCACGGGCAGACTGTTGGCGCGTGCGCGCGCAATGCTGATAATCTCAAAGCTGTCAATGCTTCAGGAAACCGATACCGATGAAAATCTGATATATACGGGAAATCTCAGAAGCAACATATCGCTTTTGCAAAGTATGGATTCCGTGGAAGAAAACGAAAAGCGGATACGTCATTCCTGCATAATCCTCAGCGAGACATTAAAGCATCTGATGTGCTTTTATTCGGGATTGTACGGATACGGCGAGGTCAAAGCCGAATACGACAGCGAAGCAAGCTTCAAATGTCTGAGTAAGTCAAAGATAGACGATACACAGTCGAATCTTGAAAAAGCATTTTTTGCAAAAGCAAAAAGCAAGGCTGAAAAGTTAATAAAAGAAAATTACGAAGCAGACCGTCCGAAGGATGCACTTCGTCTGTTCAGAGAATTTATTTCGTTCTGTTCCCCGTCAAACAATAAGGAAATGCCGAACAAGCATAATCTTTACGTTGCGGTCGGCAAATATGAGATCATTGACAAGCGTATACTGAAAAAACAATATACCAAGCTCGAATCGGTGATCGATGATCCTTACCGCCACGCGGACGTATGGGTAACGGCAACGCTTGAAACGCTTGAATACTTCAAAACGGGCAGTTACAGCGATACGGCTTACAATCAAAATCTGCTCAACACAATATACCCCTTCACCGCGGCATTTAATCGCGGAAAGGAAAATCCCGACGGATACAAAACGGTCAACTTCTCTTTGAATATTGATATTGACAACGATAATCATCTTGAATACCAGACCGACATCAACGTTTTATCAGAGTTCACGTATCCGCGAAACGAAGTCTACTACTGTCTGCCTAACGTTATCCGTTCCAACTACAAATGGTGGATAGACCCGGTATTGATCAATTTCAAAAAATTCAACGACATCTTTACCGATACGGGAAAGGGGAACATCTGATGCAAGCAACCAGACATATTATGCTTGATGCATACGACTGTGATATGGAGCAGTCAAACAGCTTCATGGCAGTCAACAATCTTCTCGTTAATCTGACACACCAATTGGGAATGCGTCCCGTAATGCCTCCTTTTCTGATTCCGTATTATTACTGTGATGAGACGGAGGACGGAGGTATCAGCGCATTTATCATCTGTGAAAACGGCGCTCACGTGACCATTCACACTTTTCCTTACAGGCACTGTTATTTCGTTGATATTCTGACTGACGGCTTTTGCACGGAAGATGAAGCAATAAACATTATCGGTCAGCAGATATACGCAAGAAACATAAACACCAACGTTGTGGACCGCCGCAACGACAACAGTCCGTCGAGTGCCATCAATTCCACCTTGGATTTCGGCCCTCACTATATGATAACAGTAGAAAATTTCGACGTAACGGCAGACCAGATATTCAAATGGCTTGACAATATAGCTCCGAAGATCAATATGCTTCCCATATCGCGTCCGTATGTTATATACGACAAAACGCAGTCACCGGAATTTATTTCGGGCGTGCTCATAGTGGCACAGAGCCATATTGCTTTTCATTACAGCATAGCGGAGCGCACCGCGAACATCGACATTTTCTCCTGCAGCTTTCTTGATGACGGTATAGTGGAATGTATTTTGGAGCAATCCTTCGGTGAAAAGGTCAAAATAGACCTGTTTGCACGCGGCAGTAAGTATAAAAACACTATACACTACGCAGAGCAGCATCGCCACCACCTCCGCATCAACAAAGCTTGGCGCGACAATATCAATTAAATAACCTGAAAAACGCAGACGCACGGGATTTCCGTACGTCTGCGTTTTTGTTATCGATTATCATTTTTTATTTCGTTTTTTGTTTTCCTTATCGGACTTCGACCGAATATTTTTCTTTTTTCTTCTGTTTATCAGATTGCTGAAGCGTCCGGCTATCAAAAGAATGATCGCATAACCCGCTATGATCAAGATTATAAAAAATACGATCCTCTGTAACAGCTCAACCGTTGAATTTTCCAAAGATCCTCCCCATATCTGAATAAAAGCATGGCTGTCCACCCAAGCTGAAAAGATAGCAAGAACTGAAATTATTGCCAGAGATTTATCCATTCTTTTCGTATCGTTTCGGTCCGAAATATCGCATTTTGTCTCAAACACCAAATTCAAATGCTCCTGATTGCGCAGCATATATTCTCTTTGTTCCTGAATTTTAAACGCTTTACGCAGCATATTGATAGATTTTTGAGAAGTGGGATAATTAACGTTAATATCCCAAAAATCGATCGTTTTCGAATAATTATCGTGTATAAGGTCTACCTGCATAAGAAAATCTATCGGTTTTGCTATTTGTGTGGTAGTAAACAGACTTGCAATGGCACGGTCGGCAATATGGATCGCCGCTTCTTGATAAAGTATCAATTCGATATAAAAAAGCGTTATGGATTCTTCGTTCAGACGCTCGCTCAAAGTCCCTCTTAATTCAGGCGAAAACTGAAGAACGACGTTGCTGTATGCGTATACGTATGCCCTGTCATACTGCCCCATACCTTGTTTTGAATTTACTATATTCAAAATTTCCGAATCTATAATACCGCCGAAATTTTCCCCATCCGGGTAAATCGTTTCGGCTGAGATCAGAGATGCCGTCTGGCTCGCGCTCAATACATCCTTTTCATACGGAATAATAACGAAATTTTTCGGTGTTCCCCTTTTTACAATACCGTATTTCGAATTAACGTAATCAAATATATTTACAAAGCCTTCATCATCTGCGACCATTAACTGATTTCTGATGATATTATCTAAATAATGGCTTATCAAAAACGGAGTTGAAAGTGAATACCACGACAAAACCCCGCAATCGCTTTCCTGATCTATCGATATATACAGATCGACATATCCGCAATTACCTATCGGCGTTCCGATGGAATCATACTGTTCCAAAGTTATTTCCGATGATATTTGCACCTTGATTTTACCTAAATAATACCTTTTTATTCGTTTTTTGCAATTAGACAGCTCATCAACGCTGTCATTTTTTGAAAAAATACCAAGCTCGTAATTCGTTCTGAAATCAAGCATTTTCAGTAAAGCTTCTGTTTTGTCATCCTGCCCTGCATTTCCTGAGGTTATCTTTTCAATACTTTCATATCGAACGGGAATTGAAACAAAAACGTCCGGAACGATCGACCATTCGGCTTTTCGGCATTGTATCATTTCTTTCAAATTATCATTAAACAGAGGAAGCGCCTCATTATCACCGTCTAAAGCAAAAAATACAAAATCGCCGCGAAGTATCTCACTGCAAGCGGAAATATTTACAGCCCTTTGAAATTTTAAAAAATCGTGATATTTGAATTCTACAAGACGTGATAAGGCGATGCCGCCTTTTTTCGCTTTGAAACAACAAATACCGTTACTGTTTACAGTCTCGTACCCACATATTGCAAACTTTGGCTTTAACAATTTATAATCAATGTCGTACTGTCCGAAATCAAAGTCGCACGGCACTGCCGCCCGAACGTTTTCGGTACATTCAAACGTATGGCTGCAATCTTTTGCGTCGTGTGCGACCAGATAATAATCGGCGGATATCTCCCGAACCGAAAAATTTCTCTTTTTATATATAGATAAAGACTCACCGTTTGATACGTCCCCAATTATATGACATCCGGAAAACTCCTGCATAATACAGTCGATCATACATGCGCCCAAGCCCATATTCCTGTATTCGGCGGCCACGGCGACGGATAAACAAAATATTTTTTTACCGTTCAGCGTCTTTATCTGCTCTTGAAAAAAGCTGTCTGACAGCAGATTTGTTTTAGAGTTTTCACAACCGAATATTTTTTCAAATTCAGCTTTGTTATTTTGCTTTACCCAATCGTAATCAAACGTTAAAACGAACGCGATCATAACGTCGCCGTCATATATGCCGAAACAACCGTCTAAATTTATACAATATGAAATACTGCCGTAAAAATTATCGCGCATTTCTTTTTTTCGCGTAACGGGATCGGGAAAAATTTTTTTATAATAACCGTCATCAAAAAAACATTCGCAAAACAGATCTGCGACTTTGTTCGTTTCGTCTGCTTTTATCTTCTGGATTTCCATACTAATTCACCGTAACAATGTATTTCTTCAACAGAGATATGGGATTGTACGCTTTTTTCGCGCCTCTTAATCCCAAATCGCCCATATCTTCCTCTTTGTTGACGTACGTAACGTCACTTCCGAAGTTTACCGTAAACTCACGCGAAAGCATCTGATATGCTCCGATGTAATTTTTATCTGCTTTTTCCACGTGTACAAACAACGTATCTTTGATAATTTCCCCTAATGAAAAACCGATAATTTTATTATCCGAAAGCAGAACACCGCCGAGCAGACGGTACTGCTCCATATTTTGCAAAACCTCCAGAACCATTCTGTTTTCTTCGTTTGCAAACTTCGTATCATCCGCTTGATATGCGCAAAATTTCTTGAAGAAGCATATTACATCGTCTATGGGAACGCTGTCTATATTCACAAAACTCCAATTTGCATTATTACGCACGAACTGACTGATCAAGTTTCTTTGGTTATGGTATTTTCGCCCTTTGAGAGCTTTAAGCTCTGAAGCGTCGTACAAATAATCAAAAAAATCGGAATATTCCGTGATTTCAGCATCAGGCGCGATTTTGGTAAAATACGGAAGATAGCTTTCGGGCACGGTGCAAAATTTTATTTTTTCGCCTTTTTCGCGCCATTTTGAGATATTTATATCTATAGCTTGTTCTACATTATCAGACATGGGGATATTGTAGTATATATCTCCGCGCTCATCTTTTAATCTTGAAAATAAGATTCCGCCGTCGATAATATACTCCATATCATAATATTCACGCCACATAAACATACCGCCCGTTGAAAAGTCACAAGTTCTTGAATCAACGTACTCAAAAAAGGGCTTTACAACAGATATATCTTGTAACGACAATTTTTTAAAACTCATATTTATTTCCTTATACCGTTCGGTATGCCGCATTTCGGGTCCGATAATGAATTTTTCAAATTCGGTCGTAACCTCTCAAAAAAGTATAGATGCCGATGTGAAAATTCAACAACAAAACGGCATCTATCAATTTGAGCTCATTTGAGCCGAATTATTTGTTTTTGAGCGACAGCACGACCGCGTTTATAACGGGGCGCGGTTCATCTCCGGGATCACAGGGAGTATTTATTATTTTATACGCCCCATCCTCCGCGCGTGTGACAAGCGTGGCAGAACCGCCGCCGTCAACTAAAAATGCATTATAAAGGTCAAGATCCGTTGCCAAAACGGGGAGATTCTGCGGATTTGAGCCGACGGAATCCTCACGGCGGCCATCCATCGTTATGAACATCATCGTGCCATCTTTGTCACAGCCGATTATCGTTGCAGGATAATTACAGCTCGGATCCTCACCCGTAAGCACACCTTGCTTTGCAAAGCAGATATGACCGCCGACGGCGTTTGTTATTTCCTGCCATATCTTCGTATCGATTTCCGCTGTGTCAACCACATTTACCGATATTTCGATTTCATCGTTTACATCAAAGCCGTTTATAAGCGGTATTGCCTCGCCGCGTGCTGTGAGAACTATTTGATCTTCCTTTATCTTTTCGGGATTTTCGGATACATCCGGGGAAAAGATTTTGTCAACCTTACCCGTTATGACCTCACCGTGGCGCACGGTGTAGTCACATCCCGTATTGATACGCACCTCATACGCATCGTCAAGCGCATAATCGCCCTCTGAAAGCAGTCTGTCCGTGTACATAATGAGCGCGTTGTCAGCAGGCAGTCGGTTAAGCCCCTCGACTTCTATCGAAATTCCCTTTGTGATATTCTTAACAGTTATTTCAGCTGTGGGATTGCCCATTGCCATACGTCCGTCATCGGTGAAGCCGTATGCCCAGAACTCGCCCTCAAACGGTGTTTCTTTAACTATATGCGCCGTTGAGATTATCTCACCGCCGTATATATTGAAACCTCTCGGTGTCGTCATTGATTTTTTAACAACGGGATCGGATGCGCCTCCGTACGACGTACCCTTACCCTCAATTCTTGCGTGCGCGTAGGACACCATCCACAAGTCGCCGTTGACGGCGGCAATAGGTGTCATATTCGTTTCCTTGTCAAGTCTTTCACACAGCGTTGTCACCACGCGAAGCTCATTCGCATACGTCGCACACGGCAGAACGTCAACGCGGAATTTTTCATTTTTGGGATCAAACTGTACAATATTTATTTTGTTGGGGCCGTACGGGGAATCCTTGGGAGTCTGCACAAACGTATGTTTTACACCGTCGCAAATCATACGTGACTCATTTTTTATCTGACCTTGTAATTTTATATCTTTCATAATTAACTCCGTTTTATTTACTCGTTAATGTGGCAAGCGCCTTTTTAAGCATTGTTGAAGACGTACCCTCCGTGTAGGGGAAATATACTATCTCAACGCCGAATGGCTTGAATTTTTCTTCAAGCTCCGTAAAAAGAGGTGAACCCTTCCAGTCGTCACCGACAAACATACGGTCGAACTTATATTCCTCCCACGCGGCAAACTTGTCACGGTGTGTCTGCGGTACGACCTTGTCAACATATTTTATGGCTTCAACTATCTGCACGCGTTCCTCGTAAGAAATTACGGGAGTTTTGTTTTTGTACTGCATAACGAGCTCATCCGTACTGACACCGACGATGAGAAAATCGCATTTTTCCTTGGCGCGCTTTAAAATATTCAAGTGTCCTATGTGAAAAAGATCAAATACGCCTGTTGTATAACCTATTATCATTTTAACACCCTCTTTATTTTGTTATTTCCGCAATCTTTTCGGCAAGCGTACGGCACGACGTGCCGTTTTCGTAGCTTCCGACAGATGCGAGAAATTCATTTATTTTGTTTTCATATCCTGCGATATCGAAATTTGTTATATATTCGGTGAGCTTTTCGTTGTCAAGCGCATACGGGAACGGAAGCTCATCAATGCTGAAGTAAAAACCGCGTTCATCCGATAAGTATTTTTCCATATCGGGAACGTACAAAACGCACGGCATTCTGCGTATAGCCATATCAAACATACACGATGAATAGTCTGTTATAAGCAGATCGCACGACGCGATAAGCTCCTGTATATCGGGATATGACGTTGCATCGTACGCGCCCTCGCACGGAGGTGTTATATCCTTTGCAACGTTCGGATGCAATCTGTATAAAAATGCCCATTTGCCGCCGAATTTTGTTTTTAAAGCCTTTATAATGCCCTCACAGTCGATACCGTGAAGCGCATCGCAGTCCGAATCCCTGAACGTTGGCGCGTAAAGCACGGTCTTTGTGCCTTTTTCAAGCTCAAAATGCTTACGTACCTTTTCGGTGCTTTCCGTGTTATCCTTAAAGAATATATCGCATCTCGGCGTTCCGCTTTCCAAAACATCGCCGTCGTACCAGAATGAGTTTTTGAAAATGTCCGTGCTGAATTTACAGCCCGATACAATGAGGTCGCATTTATCGGAGTCTTCCTTTGCAACCCTTGCGTAATCCTCACCAAGGAATTTCACGGCATCGCCCTCGATCTTTTTAAGCCTTATCGAGCTGTGCCACGTCTGTATGTAAAACTGACCTTTTCTCTTATTGAAATAGTGCTGCTTACCCGTTCTGATATTTGAAATTATTATTTTTGCCGTTGAAATTTCTTTAAGATATTCTATCGAAAAGTGAGGTACGGCACGTACACCCTGCGGCAAGTCCTTCGGCGGTGACTTCGTTCTGTCGTACACCCAGACGATATCGTATTTATCGGGAAAATTCTCGCATAAATATTCGACTATATACTTCGGGCTGTCACCAAAGCCCTTGAAAAGGCTGTTCCAAGCGATTATTTTATTTTTTTGTATCGGACAGTGTCCGTAAATACCGAGATAAATTTTATGTCGGAGCTTTTTTATTTTTGCAAGCATTTTCAATTATTTTCCGTATTTTATAAGGAAAAGCACCTTTCTGAATACTCTTATGAACATATTCGACCGATGATTAAAAACAAATGTTGATATTTTTGGGGATACCATCATAATGTCAAAATAATATTTATCCTCGCCGTTTATGACGTTTTTGTATGCGTATGTCTTTTTATAGTCGGGAACACGTTTTTTAACGCTTTGCCTGATACTGTATATTTTGTCGATCTCATCGCTGTCGTAATCGGCAAAGCAGGTGTAAAGAAGATTTGCCACACTCATGCTTAAAAATTTCGTTTCAACTGCATCTTTAAATTTTTCGTACAGACCGCGCTCAACGCAGTCGTCAAAAATTCTGTCGGTTATTTTAAGACGTTCAAATTTTCTTTTGTCCTTTTTGTTTCTTGTGGTAGAGTTCGGGCTCTGATAGTAGCAGTAGAAACAGCCGTCGCATTTGCGTATCGTTTTCGCATAAAGCGCCGTCATAAAATTAAACCACGCATCTTCAAAAAACAGCTTTTCGGGGAAAAACAGGTTATTTTCAAGAATAAAACCGCGTTTGTATATCCTCGTCCAGAAAAGACCGCAGAAGCGCATATATTTAAGCAGTTTTTCTTCGTTCATCACACCGACGTCAGAATCGGAATAAGAAAGCACCTTATTTTCTTCCTTTCCGTCTTCCTGAAATATACAACAGTCACCGCCCGATAAGTCCGCGCCGTTTGCATTTTCATATAGAGCGCGGCACATATCAGCCTTTATAAAGTCGTCGCTGTCCAAAAAAAGCAGATATTCACCGACGGCTTCTCTTATCCCGACGTTTCTCGCCCCACCCTGACGGAGATTTTCGGAAAGATATATCCCTCTGAATTTATCAGGATATTTTTCCGCATACCGTCTTATTATATCGGCGCTGTTATCCGTTGAAAGATCGTCAACCGCTATGATCTCAATTTCGTCAAGAGTCTGAGAAAGACAGCTTTCAAAGCATCTGTCAAGATATACCGACGTGTTGTGAACGGGAATTATTATGCTGACCTTGACCATTGTTCCTCCGCAGCTTCAATTATATTTATCCACTGTTCATGATACCACATAATGCGGTAATATGCAATACCAATTTAAAAAATTTGAATATTTGTGATGAAGTCGGGAGATAATGAAGTCAGAAATAATTACGGAGGGTATTATATGTTCAAACACGAAAAAATGCTGTTTCACCCCGTTGAGGTCGAAAAAGCGAATCCCGGATACGCGGCACTTTTACAAGAACAGCTCGGCGGCGGCAACGGCGAGCTTAAAGCGGCAATGCAGTATATGTCGCAGAGCTTCAGAATAAAAGACCCTGAGATAAAGGATCTTTTCCTCGACATTGCCGCCGAGGAGCTTTCACACATGGAAATGGTGGCGCAGACGATAAATCTTTTGAACGGTCACGACGTTGACGCATCAAAAGTACCCGCAGGTGAAATTCAGTCACACGTTATTCTCGGACTTAATCCGGGACTTATCAACGCATCGGGTTACTCGTGGACGGGCGACTACGTAACGGTCACAGGTGATCTTTGCGCAGATCTTCTTTCCAATATCGCATCGGAACAAAGAGCAAAGGTCGTTTACGAATACCTTTACCGTCAGATAGACGACAAAAAGGTAAGGGAAACGATAGATTTTCTGCTCAACCGCGAGGAGGCACACAACGCGCTTTTCCGCGAGGCATTCAATAAGGTACAGAACAGCGGTTCAAATCGCGACTTCGGTACGACCAAGGCGGCAAAAATGTATTTCAGCATGTCAGAGCCATCACCTGCGGACAGCCGTTTCACAGAATTCAACGGCAATCCCCCGTCGTTCACGTAATAATAAATTATTTTATTCCTTAAATCATAAGCTCCGCTTTAAAAGCGGAGCTTGCTTCACAGTGCTGCGCACCGCTTCACGCGGCAAAGCCGCGCTTCACATCACGGGCGCGCACGTGATGCTTCACTTAAAGCGTATGCACATGACACACAAAACACCAAAGAAAGAGAAGATTCGCTTATCGCAAATCTTCTCTTTTTCATATCACAGATGTTTTCAGCGTTAAATATCAAGAAGCATATCAAAGCTTTCGTCAAGGAACGTTTTCAATTCCTCGGCAGTGAGCTGTCTTTGCGCAATAAGTGAAAGTGTATATATCTGCTTTGCGAGCTTTTCCGCCTTTTCCGAATCGTCTGCGGCAAGCGTTGAAAGCTTCTTTATAAGCGCACTGTTTGTGTTTATGATAAGCGTCATATCCGTGGGTATTTCGGGCATACCGTCCTGCTTGTACATTCTCATCATATCTTCAAAACGGCGCGACTGTTCGTTGATGTTGATAAGCGCAGGTGTTTTTTCATCCTTGAGACATTCATAAGACACTTTAAGGTCTTCACGTCCGCTTATCTTCTTGAAAAGCGCCGTTACCTTTTCATCCTCAAGTGCTTCGCCCTCGCCCTTGAGCGCGCCTGCAACATCAGCATCTATTCTTACGAATTTTATATCGCTGTTATCGGATTCAACCGTGTGGATATACTGCGTATCGAGCATTCTGTCAAGCAGAATTATTTTGATGCCTTCTTTGTCAAACATCGAAATGTACTGCGCCTGTGCTGTTACGTCAGTTGCGTAATACACTGTGTTTTCGTGTTTTTCCTTTGCCGCCTCTAAATATTCCTCAAGCGTGTAATACTTTCCGTCCTCCGTTGCGGACTTGTAAATGACGCACTTTTTTACTCTGTCATTGAACTTCTTGTCACGGATAGAGCTGTATTCAACGAACATTTTGAGGTCGTCCCACAACTTTTCATATTCTTCGCGTTCGTTATTGAACATCGAATTAAGCTTATCGGCAACCTTTTTAACGATGTGAGCCGATATTTTAGATACGTATCCGCTGTTCTGCAGATAGCTTCTTGATACGTTGAGGGGAAGCTCGGGACAGTCTAAAA
Organism: Eubacteriales bacterium; assembly: GCA_045652135.1. Classification (GTDB taxonomy): domain Bacteria; phylum Bacillota; class Clostridia; order Oscillospirales; family CAG-272; genus RGIG7213. The sequence goes on from JAZRTS010000191.1 coordinate 26,814, forward strand.
CGCCCTTGAGCATCAGCATATATTCGGGAATTACCTCTTTGATATTATCTGCAACGAACACTTGATTATAATACAGTTTCACCTGACCTTCAAGCGAATCGTACTCATGGTTAATTCTGGGGAAATAAAGAATTCCCTTGAAATTAAGCGGATAATCGGCATTTATGTGAATGTGGAAAAGAGGCTCTTTATAGTCATTGAACACCTTTGTGTAAAAGCTCTTGTATTCCTCCTCTGTACATTCAGATGCAGGTCTTTGCCAGAGTGGGTGGGTATCGTTAACGGGTTCGTTTTCTTCCTTTTCCTCGCCCTCAATCACGAAATAAACCGGCACGGGCATAAACGAGCAGTATTTTGAAAGTATCTCGCGTATTTTTCCTTCGGTAAGATATTCCGCTTCTTCAGACGATATCTTCATTATGACGTCCGTTCCGCGTTCTTCGCGGTTGCCGTCATAAAGCTCATAGTCGCCGTCAGACGTACATATCCACTTGACGGCAGGTGTACCCGTATATGATTTTGTCTGTACCGTTACGGTGTCACTGACCATAAACGAGGAATAAAATCCAAGTCCGAAGTGACCGATAATGCCTTCGCTCGACGATTCACTCTCGCTGTTTTCGTATTTCTGTATAAACTCAACGGCGCCCGAAAGAGCTATCTGACAGAGGTATCTTTCAAGCTCATCCTTTGTCATACCGATACCGTTATCGGAAACGGTGAGCGTACCCTCCCCCTTATCAAGCGTTACGGTTATTCTGTAATCATCCTCGGAAATATCCGTCTGACCGAGAGACGACAGTCTTTTCAGCTTCGTCACGGCGTCCGATGCATTTGAAACTATCTCGCGCAGAAATATTTCCTTTTCGGAGTACAGCCATTTTTTAATTATGGGAAAAATGTGTTCTATATCGACGGATATACCGCCTTTTTTTACTTCTTCACTCATTTGTATCATCCTTTCTTACCGTTTATCGGTCAAAATCGTATTTGGTTGTATAAAAAGCCGTTAAGTGGTGAAAATATTTCATACAGCCCGTAAGGGCAAATACACAAAACGGAGAAATGCGTATGGAAGAAAAAAGAAACATCGAAAAGCAGGCAAGAATACTGTATGTGGTACTTGCCGCAATGCTTGTCATAATTATGGTATTTTCCGTAATTACAGCCGTAAACAAGCGCCGTGACAAGCATAATCCGCCCGTCGGAACTGATACCGCACAGACAAGCGACACAGCAAGAGAAACGAAAGCGCCCACCACAACGAGAGTGCCTGTTATCATCCCTGATGAAACGAAGCCTCCCGAAACGGTCATCCTTACCGAAAAGCCTGCCGACGTTGACGTACCCGTTGAGGACAAGCCCGTGTCAACTCCCCGCGTTTACGTTATGCCGACGAACGGCGAGGTCATCAAGAGCTATTCCGTTGACTTGCCGATTTACTCGGCAACGATGAACGATTACCGTTCACACACGGGTGTTGACATCTATGCCGAGCCCGGCATGCCCGTTTTCAGCTTCACCGACGGAGTCATCAAGGATATCTACAACGATCCTATGATGGGAGTAACGGTGACCGTTGACCACGGCGACGGACTTGTATCGTACTACCAGAATCTTAACGAACAGCTTGCCGACGGTATAAAAGTGGGTGCGGCGGTTGATGCCGGACGTGCGCTCGGATGTGTCGGTGAAACGACACTCGTTGAACTTTCCGATGCCTCGCATCTGCACTTTGAGGTAAGATGCGACGGAAAAACAGAGGACCCCTCCGAATACCTTGCAACGCTTAAAGAAGCGAATGCGGAGGCTTCGGAGTAAATTTATTACGGTAGGGGGGTGGTTCGTGTGTAGTTCGTTATATGAACTACTACGAACCACATGCTCCACGCCGTTTTTTTATTTACTCTCGAAGAAACACGAAACCGTCCGTTTCAAATCCATTTTGTTCATTTAATTCGGGCGCGGTTTGCAGGTGACGGCGCCATGCCTGCACCCCCACGGCTCGCAGGCGTAACGGTAGTTCGCCACGAGCCGCCCTGCAGGCAAATGGCGCATATTTCCTTGCGGAAATATTTTTATCGTTTGTTTAATTCACCGTGTTCTTGTAGGGGCGATTCATGTAGTTCGCAGTCTGCGAACTATCGTCTGCTTCAAACCCATTAATGCCTATTCTATTCGGAACGGGTGTCGTTCGATTGACGAACTACACCCGTTCTTTTTATTTAAGTGATATTGTCATGCACAGTACAACTGTGCATCACAGTTTTTTAATACATACCGCCCATGCCGCCGGGAGCAGCTGCGGGTGCGGGATTTTCTTCCTTCTTGTCTGCAACGAGAGCTTCCGTTGTAAGAACCGTGGAAGCGATGGAAGCAGCGTTCTGAAGTGCGGAACGCGTTACCTTTGTCGGGTCAACAATACCCTTTTCGAGCATATCAACGTATTCTTCGTTGTAAGCGTCGAAGCCGTACGCGATCTTACCGCTGTTCTTTATCTTGTCAACTATAACGGAGCCTTCGAAGCCTGCGTTGAACGCGATCTGACGGATCGGTTCTTCAAGTGCCTTGAGAACGATCTTAACACCGATCTTCTCGTCACCCTCAACCTGTTCAAGAAGCGCTTCAACAGCGGGAATTACGTTAAGGAATGCCGTGCCGCCGCCTGCGATGATACCTTCTTCAACAGCCGCCTTTGTAGCGTTGAGAGCATCCTCAATGCGGAGCTTCTTTTCCTTCATTTCAACTTCTGTTGCAGCACCGACCTTGATAACCGCAACACCGCCTGCGAGCTTAGCAAGTCTTTCCTGGAGCTTTTCGCGGTCAAAGTCGCTTGTTGTTGTTTCGATACCTGTCTTGATCTGGCTTACTCTTGCACGGATCTCGTCCTTGTCGCCCATACCGTCAACGATAATGGTGTTGTCCTTGTTGATCTTGACCTGTCTTGCGCGTCCGAGCTGTGCTACGGATGCATCCTTGAGTTCAAGTCCGAGATCGGAGGAGATAACCTCACCGCCTGTAAGAATTGCAATATCCTTGAGCATTTCCTTACGTCTGTCGCCAAAGCCGGGAGCCTTGACAGCAACGCATGTGAACGTGCCTCTGATCTTGTTGAGGATAAGAGTTGTGAGTGCTTCGCCCTCAACGTCCTCAGCGATTATAACGAGCTTCTGACCTGCCTGAACGATCTGTTCGAGCAAGGGGAGAATTTCCTGAACGTTTGAAATTTTCTTGTCTGTGATAAGAATGAACGCATCGTCGATAACGGCTTCCATCTTATCTGTATCTGTTACCATATAAGGGGAGATATAGCCGCGGTCGAACTGCATACCCTCAACTACCTCGGAGTATGTTTCGGCAGATTTTGATTCTTCAACCGTGATAACGCCGTCTGATGTTACCTTTTCCATAGCATCTGCGATAAGATTACCGATGACCTCATCACCTGCGGAGATAGTACCTACTCTTGCAATATCAGATGTGCCGTTTACCTTCTTGGACTGTGCGATAAGCGCCGCAACAGCCGCTTCCGTTGCCTTTGCCATACCCTTACGGAGAACCATGGGGTTAGCGCCTGCGGTAACGTTCTTCATACCTTCTCTGATAAGAGCCTGCGCAAGAAGTGTTGCTGTTGTCGTACCGTCACCTGCGGCATCGTTTGTTTTTGTAGCAACTTCTTTTACGAGCTGTGCGCCCATATTTTCAAACGCATCGTCGAGCTCAACGTCCTTTGCGATCGTGACACCGTCGTTTGTGATAAGGGGTGCGCCGTACTTCTTGTCAAGCACTACGTTTCTGCCCTTCGGGCCAAGTGTTATTTTAACTGTATCGGCGAGCTGGTCAACACCTCTCTGGAGGGCTGCTCTTGCTTCTGCGCCGTAAATGATCTCTTTAGCCATTTCTATATATTCCTTTCTTATTTAAGATGGATCAGTCTTCCACACAAGCGAGGATGTCGCTTTCTCTTACGATTATATATTCTTCGCCGTCACACTTCACTTCAGTACCCGCGTACTTGCTGAGTATTACCTTAGCGCCGACGCAAACGGTCATTTTAACTTCTTTACCGTCTACCATTCCGCCGGGGCCTACTGCAATCACTTCTGCTATCTGGGGCTTTTCCTTTGCGGATGCTGTGAGTATGATTCCGCTTTTTGTTGTTTCTTCAGCTTCGACCATTTTAACTACAACACGGTCTGCAAGCGGTTTAATAGTCATTTTATATTCCTCCGAATTTTGTTAGATATTGTCTGTTTTTGGCACTCTGTATCTGTGAGTGCTAACAGACAATACCATTGTATCACGCGATCGTAAAAAGTCAAGACTTTTTCTGCAAATTAACAGTTATTTAACAAAATTTACCGCTATATGAAGATAAAACCGGCGTTGATTTTGTAAATTTCCATTATAAGGTATTGACAAAATCATTTCAATGGTGTATTATTATAGTGTCCAAGACAAAGAATATATAAAGGAGGATTTTAAAAATGAAAAAACTTATCTCATTATTTGTTATTGTGACAATGGTTGTTTCCTGCATGACTTTCACAGTTAGCGCTGCTGAAGTAGCTGTTTCTTCTTTTGCAGACTTCGTTACTGACGGTGAAACAATAAACAAGCTTGCAGCTGACGTTGATGCTGCTGATGCAGTTCTTCAGCTTACAGACGGCAACAACCTTATCGTTGACCTTAACGGCTTCACATGGAAGTCCGCAAATGTCGTTCTCGACGTTGTAGGCGGTTCTTGCGTTGCTAAGGTTTATGACTCTTCCGCAGCTAAGACAGGTGCTATCGTTTCTACAGGTAACGATGCTATCTCCATCTCCAACGGTGAGCTCGCACTTGAGAACATCACTGTTCAGGGTGGTAATGACGGCATGGACGCTGTTTTCGTAAACGGTGGTAAGGTTTCTATCACAAACTGCACACTTTCTGCAGGTAAGGCTGGTATCGACGCTGCTAACGGCAGTGAAGCTGCAGGCGTTGCTGCTGATATCACAGTTAACGGCGGTAAGTTTGCTAACTACGCAAACCCCGGCGACAGATGCTGCGCTATCGAGCTCAGAGCAAGCGGTGCTGTTGGTCCCAAGGTTACACTTAACGGTGCAATCACATTCGAAAACAACAAGATTATGATTCGTGACGACTACACAAAGACAGCTGCTGAAGCTATCGTAGGCGCTAACGACGACGCAACAGTTGCTTTCGGTGATACAACTGCTCACGCTTCTAACGGCAGATACAAGTACTGCGAAATCACTTACACTTACACAGGCACAGGCGAAACACCTGATGCAGGTGAAACACCCGATGCAGGCGAAACACCCGATGCAGGCGAAACACCTGACAACCCCACAACAAGCGATGCATTCGTAGTAGCTATCGTTACAGTTGCTATGATCGCTCTTGCAGGCGT
>JAZRTS010000192.1:0-4934 GCA_045652135.1 Eubacteriales bacterium
CTATCCCGAACAGCGTTACGCATATTGAAGAATATGCATTTGGAAACTGTTCCTCAATCACATCGCTTGTGATTCCCGACAGCGTTAAAACTCTTGAAAGAAGTTCGTTTGAAGGCTGTTCATCACTTACATCCGTAACGATCGGAAACGGTATAAAGGATATAGGTGACTGGGCATTTGTGGGTTGTACCGCACTTGAAAAGCTCACCATCGGAAACAGCGTTGAATCGATTTCCGATGAAGCGTTTTACGGTTGTGAAAGCCTTGAAGCCGTTGTAATTCCCGACAGCGTCGTACGCCTTGGCGACAGCGTATTTTCTTCCTGTTCAGCTCTCAAATCCATCAAGCTCGGCAAAGGCATCAGAGAAATAGGCGATCTTACATTTGCTTGCTGTACATCTATCAAAACAATAGAAATCCCCGACGGTGTTACAAGTATCTGCAACAGCGTATTTTACGGATGTACCGCACTTGAAGCTATCTTACTTCCCGACAGCATCACGCACATAGAAGAATATGCATTTGACGGAAGTGAAAATCTCAGGGATATATATTATAAGGGCAATGAAGCAAATTGGGCAAGTATATTGGTACAAGACAACAATTCACCGCTTCAAAAGGCAACGGTTCATTTTGGAAAATCTTCACTTCCGAACAACGAACCCGACGATACTACATCATCAAGCGATACGACAGTAAAAGAAGATGACACAACTGCAAAGGACACAACAACCGCAAAGGACACAACGACCGCAAAGGAAACGACATCCGCTAAAGACACAACAACGTCGGCTGTAACGACCGCACCCACCGAAGATATCGTAACCGACAGCGATGCACCCATAGAGGATAGTACACCTGCCGAGGACAGCAATACAGCAGCTGACGTCACATCTGCGGTCGAGGAGATTACGGAATCCACCGACACAACAGCCCAATCTGTTGACAAAGACGTAACGAATGACGCTTCAACAAACGGTGATACTGTATCAACAGACGACGAAAAAGGCTCGCTTGGCTGGCTTTCCGTGACGGCAATAGTTATTGCGTGCATTGCACTCATCGGCGGCGGAATAGTTCTTTTCAAGAAGATAAGATAATTTCAAAAACACCCTTTGACCAAAAGGGTGTTTTTTCACCTTGTAACATCCGTGCCGATGATAATAGGTGAAATAAGGCGGTATTTAAGGGATAACAACACTATAAGAGTAAGCCGAAGTATGCGTGATCTTGCATACAAGGCGCTCGGCGCACGTGATGAGCTTTCAAAAAAGAACGTATGTGAGCCGACAATAGCCCAGATAGCCGCATTTTTGGGCGAGGACGAGAATGCGGTATCAGCCGCCCTTGAAGCAATATCAGAGCCCGTATCTATGTATGAACCGATATTCACGGACGGAGGCGGTGAAGGTATGTGCGTTATGGATCAGATAAGTGACGAGAACTGCAACGACGGTGCGTGGATAGAAAATATTGCGCTGAATGAAGCCTTGAAAAAGCTTTCGGAGCGTGAACGTGCCGTTATCGATCTGAGGTTTTACAGAGGCAAAACGCAAATGGAGATAGCAGACGAAATAGGCATAAGCCAAGCACAGGTATCACGAATTGAAAAAGCCGCCCTCGAAAAGATAAAAAAGCAAATGTAGCGATGGCTACATTTGCTTTTTTAAAGGTCATCTGCATCCTGCACGGGTCTTTCCTTTTTATTCCTGAAATTTCCCGTATACCAGCCTTCGGGATCAGTTTTCTTGCCCGATTTTTTGTATTCGTTTACAACCTTTTTCGCTTTGCTTTCATTCTTCATTTTATCACCCCCGTGCATTATCTTTTACGTATCTGCAAAAAATATACGACAGACAGTGCAGGAAATAAAAATACAAAATATCATCGTTAAAAACGCGCATAAAAATGCGTGGCGTGTTTTTTTAACACCTACCGAAGAAAAATATACCGATATAACGTAAACAAGCGTGTCGGAAGAACCCATGATAACAGACGCGGCAAGACCTACAAACGAGTCGGGTGAAAACTTATCAAACAGATCTTTTGCCATTGCAAGTGAGCCTGAGCCGGATATCGGTCGCAAAACAAGAAGCGGAAGTATTTCCTCAGGCACCCCCACGAAACCCAAAGCAGGCGCAAGAGCGCGGCATATAATATCAACAGCTCCCGATGAAGTAAACATACCTATACCGACCATAAGGAGTATGAGTGTGGGAAGAAGTCCGACAGCAACATTAAGACCGTTTTTTGCTCCGTCAATAAAATCGGAAAATGAATTTTTATCAATCACAAAAATCACACCCATAACGGTGAGTAAAAGCGGTATTATAAGATATGAAAAATACTGCATCAAAACACCTTTGAAAACATTTTTGTAACGGTTACAGCAAAGATCACCGTCAAGGTTGACGATATTAAAGTTGGCAGAATAATATCGTATGTCATCATTGCTCCTGCACTCTGACGAAGTGAAATAAGAGTGGCAGGCAAAATATCAATAGATGCCGTATTAAGCACGGCAAGCATAACCATATCATCGCTTGCGCGCGTTTTATCGGGATTTACAGCGTGAAGCTTTTTCATAGCGCTTATACCAAGCGGTGTTGCGGCATTACCTATTCCCAACATATTTGCGCTTATATTTGCAGAAATTTCGCAACATATTCCCTTTTTATATGCATCCGGAAAAAGAAAACGCAAAATGAATGAAATACGTTTTGAAAGTCTTTCTATTATCCCTTTTTTCTCAAAGACATTCATAATTCCACACCATAAACACATGACAGAAATCAGCGATAACGTCAGGTTAAGCGCTGACGAAGCACTTGTAAAAATGGAATTTGAAAGCTCATTAAGACTTCCCGTGAATATCGAAACGATGAGCGACACTGCTGTCATCACCGCAAAAACTGTTCCTATCATACAAATCCCCTCACAAATTCGACATACTTCGACTTTTAAATACCAGCAATTTACTTTTATCGTTATTTATCCTATTTCGTTTTATTTTTACCTATTTAACAAAAAATGTATTTTTGGTACATTTTAACCAGAAAAGCACCCATATTCCAATATTAGCTCAAGGAGGATTTTGCTATGATGAAATCAACTGGTATCGTCAGAAAGGTTGACGAGCTTGGAAGAATCGTTCTTCCCATTGAAATAAGAAAAACATTGGATCTTGACAAGAAAGACTCGGTTGAGATATTCATTGAGGATGACAAAATAATACTTAAAAAATATTTCCCTGCTTGCATCTTCTGCGGAAACGCAAACGGTGTTTCATACTATAAGGGTAAGCTTATCTGTCCTGAATGTCTTGATGCTCTGCGCCATATGGTTCAGTAATAAATAATATTAATTAAACGCTTAAAAAATGCAAAAAAGCTCTGTGAGGTCACAGAGCTTTTATTTTATCTAATTATAAAACGCTTTCGGCTTTTTTTCCTGCATCCTTTAAGACGTCTTTCATAGAATATCTGCCGTATTTCTTGCCAACCATATATCTTGCCGCCTTGACAGCGCCCTCTGCAAAAAGATCACGGCTAAGCGCCGAATGCTTCACGGTTATCACTTCACCGCCGCCGCAGAACATTACTTCATGTTCACCGACAATGGAACCGCCTCTTATCGAGTGGATACCAATTTCATTTTTTTCTCTTTTTTTACGGTAAGGAGTTCTGTCAAAAACTCTGTCAGAATCATACGGAAGCGCTGATTCTATCTCCTCGGCTATCATAAGCGCCGTTCCGCTGGGAGCATCGAGCTTTTTATTATGATGCGCTTCAATTATCTCAACGTCGTAATCGTCTCCCAGGATCTCTGCCGCCTGCTTTGCAAGCTTGCATAAAAGATTTATGCCGAGCGACATATTGCCCGATGTGAATACCGCCGTTTCCTTATCCATACGCGACATATATTCTTTCTCCTCATCGGTGTGACCTGTCGTACATATTACGGCAGGTATACCCTTTTCCTTTGAGTACGAAAGAATATCGCGAATGAGTGTATGATGAGAAAAGTCAACTATAACGTCGGCTTTTTCGTCAACTTCAAATATGCTTTTATAAACGGGGAAACAAGTATTTTCTTCTGTCACGTCAACGCCGGCGACGATCTTATCTTCATTACCGCAAGCGGCAACAACAGCCTTACCCATTCTTCCGTTACATCCGCAAAGGAGGATATTCATATGTCCTCCTTAAATAAGACCGTAGTCTTTCAATATGTTAAGCAGCTTTTCATCTTCAGCCTCTGTCATAGGGCAAAGGGGCAGACGCATTTCGATGTCGCACATACCCATCATATTAAGCGCAGTCTTTACAGGGATAGGGTTAACAGTCATAAACAAAGCGTTTATAAGTTTGAGAAGCTTCAACTGAAGCTTTGCGCTTTCCTTGCACTTTCCTTCAAGGTAGAGATGTGTAAGGTCAGCTGTCTCCTTGGGCATTACGTTTGACAAAACGGAGATAACACCCGATGCGCCAACGCTCATCATAGGTACTATCTGGTCATCGTTACCGCAGTAAACGTCAATGTCATCACCTACAGCCTCCATAAGCTCAACGATGAAGCTCAAGTTTCCGCAAGCTTCTTTCGTTGCGATAATATTCGGATGCTTTGCAAGCGCACGGTAAGCGTCAATGCTTATATTGACACCCGTACGTGAGGGCACGTTATAAAGAATAACGGGCTTACTGCAAGCGTCAGCTATCTTTGAAAAATATTCAACAATACCCTTCTGGCTTGTCTTGTTGTAGTAAGGTGTAACGTGCAAAAGTGCATCAGCGCCGACCTCGCAAGCGTGGCGTGAAAGGTCAACGGCATACGCAAAGTCGTTTGAGCCTGTACCGGCAATAACAGGCACTCTCTTGTTTACCTGTTTTACAGTATAAGCAATTATATCTCTGTGTTCCTCGTCGGTAAGTGTT
>JAZRTS010000193.1:0-22333 GCA_045652135.1 Eubacteriales bacterium
TTGGCCTCCGACTTGGTTACGTTGCGAAAAGACTTGAAATTGGTACTGTCGTAGGTGCTGCTCCCGAAAAGAACGTTGTACGTGAAGTACCGGCTCCCGGCGACATCGTTGTTCTTCTCGGCGGCAGAACGGGCCGTGACGGTTGCGGCGGTGCAACAGGCTCGTCAAAATCACACACTGCTGAATCTATCCACACCTGCGGTGCTGAGGTTCAGAAGGGTAACGCTCCCGAGGAAAGAAAACTGCAAAGACTTATGAGAAACCCCGAAGCATCAACGCTTATCAAGAGATGTAATGACTTCGGCGCAGGCGGTGTTTCCGTTGCTATAGGTGAGCTTGCAGACGGTCTTTACATAAACCTTGATGCAGTTCCGAAGAAATATGACGGACTTGACGGTACGGAGCTTGCAATAAGTGAATCGCAGGAAAGAATGGCAGTTGTCCTTGATCCTAAAGATGTTGAAAAATTCATCGCTATTGCAAAGGAAGAAAACCTCGAATCAACAATAGTTGCAACTGTAACGGAAGAAAAACGCCTTAAAATGGAATGGTGCGGCAAGGTCATTGTCGATATTTCACGTGACTTCTTGAATTCAAACGGCGCTGAAAAGCATATTTCCGTTGCGGTTGATGAAAAATGTATAAGCAAAAAAGCTGTAAACGGTACGTTTACAGATGAATACAAGAAGCTCGCAAGTGACTATAATGTTTGCTCCAAGCGCGGACTTTCCGAAAGATTTGACTCAACCATCGGTGCTGCAACGGTGCTTATGCCGTTTGGCGGTAAGTATCAGCGCACCCCTGCGCAGACGATGATTGCAAAGCTTCCCGTAGGACCTCACAAGACGAATACGGCATCTGTTATTGCATGGGGCTACAATCCCTTTATAATGTCTGAAAATCAGTACGTAGGCGCATATCTTTCCGTTGTTGAGTCACTCTGTAAGCTTGCTTGCAGCGGTGTTGAAAGCCCTGATATGTACCTTACATTCCAGGAATATTTCGAAAAGCCCAAGGATGATCCCAAACGTTGGGGCAAGCCCTTTGCGGCGCTTTTAGGTGCACTCAAAGCACAGCTTGACTTTGAAATTGCATCTATCGGCGGTAAGGACTCGATGAGTGGTACGTTTGAAAATATCGATGTTCCCCCCACACTCGTTTCCTATGCTGTCGGTTGCGGTGATTGCAGAAATGCAATTTCACCCGAATTCAAGAAAGCAGGCTCAAAGGTCGTTATAATCAATCCCGAATACCGTGCAAACGGTCTTCCCACGGTTGAATCCCTTAAAAACAACTTCGCACTCGTTGCAAAGCTCATAAAAGAGGGCAAGGTGCTTTCCGCTTACACACCTGTATACGGCGGTGTTGCAGAGGGTATAATGAAAATGTCCCTCGGTAACAAGCTCGGTTTTGCTTATGACGAAGCTATTACAAAGGATGAAATATTCGGCTATTCTTACGGAAGCTTTATCCTTGAGCTTTCCGAGGATGCTGACATCGGTAAGACGCTGGGCTATACAACAGAGGAATATGCTCTTTCTTATAACGGTGAAAAGATATGTCTTTGCACACTTGAAAAGCTTTATGAAGATGAACTTGAGGACGTATATTCCTGCAACATAGAAACTAAAAAAGAGGAAGTAAAGGCATATTCATATAAGGCAAGCTCATATCCGTCCCCTAAGGTCGGTATTTCAAAGCCTAAGTTCTTAATCCCTGTATTCCCCGGTACAAACTGTGAATACGATACTGAAAAAGCAATAGCATTTGCAGGCGGCGAGGCTGAAATATTTGTAATCAACAATATGACAGCCGCTGATGTTACAGCAAGTGCAGAAGCATTTGCCGAAAAGATAGCAAAGTCACAGGTAATATTCGTCCCCGGTGGATTTTCCGGCGGTGATGAACCTGAAGGTTCAGGCAAATTCATAACTGCTTTCTTCCGTAATCCTCTTATTCACGAAAAGGTTGATGAGCTTCTTAATAATCGTGATGGACTTATGGCAGGTATCTGTAACGGTTTCCAGGCACTTATTAAGCTCGGTCTTGTTCCGTTTGGTAAGATAGTTGAAACTGATGTTAACTGTCCGACGCTTACGTTCAATACGATAGGCCGCCACCAGTCGAAGATTGTAAACACACGTGTGGCTTCCAATAAATCCCCGTGGCTGTCTGCAACAGCTCCCGATGAAATATATGCAGTTCCGATATCTCACGGTGAGGGTAGATTTATCTGTCCTGATGATCTTTTTGCAAAGCTCGTGGAAAACGGTCAGATAGCAACACAGTATGTTGATATGGACGGTAAGCCTACGTTTGATATAGCATATAATCCCAACGGCTCATATTATGCTGTAGAGGGTATCACATCTCCCGACGGAAGAATTTTAGGTAAGATGGGACACACCGAAAGATACAGCGAGGGACTTTATAAGAACGTTCCCGGTAACTACGATATGAAGCTGTTTGAGTCAGCAGTTAAATATTTCAAGATCTAAGGTGTTTATGAAAAAATTTTTGATATCTTTGTCATCGCTATCGGGATTTGGTGCGTTCGTTGTAATGCTTATCACTCTCCTTGGCGGTGTAAGGAAAACATTGCTTGACTCTGTAACTCTTACAGAGGAAGAAAAGGAGCTTATATCAAAGCTCGGCGACACAACGTGGACGGATTATTTCTTTACGATTCTGACACTTGTCGTATTGCTTATGGCGGCGATATTTATAACAGTTGTTATTTTCAAGGATAAAAGCAATTTTGCTTCTGCTTCACATATCGTGTCACTTGTGGCGATGCTTATGATGTTTGTGTGCGCAAGCTCTGCATTTGAACAGAAAACAGCATTGCTGTATAACAACATTCTTGTAATCGTTGCGCTGATTCTTACGGTATTAATGTATGCGTTTTTACTGTTCTATTCGGCAGTTGCGATAACAAAAGAGGAGTTCGGAAGATACTTATGAAAATAACCGTGCTTGACAAATGCACGCTTACGGTGGGGGATATTGATTTTTCCCCCATTGAAGCGCTCGGTGAAGTGTCATATTACGATATTTTACCGCATGAAGAAATAATAGATGCCGCAAAGGATGCCGAGGTTTTGATTTGTAACAAGGCTGTAATTGATGCGGATATTATGGACAGATGCAAAAATCTCAAATATATCGGGCTTTTTGCAACGGGTTATAATAACATATCCACGGATGAAGCGAAAAAAAGGGGAATCGTTGTTGTAAACGTTCCCGGTTATTCAACGTATTCTGTTGCACAGCTTACGATGGCGTTTATTCTTTCGCACGCGACGTCGCTCCACAACTACAACGAATCTACTCACAGCGGTGAATGGATAAAGTCGTACGCGTTTTCGTACTTTCCGTACCCGATAACGGAGCTTTACGGTAAAACTCTCGGTGTCTACGGAATGGGTGCGATAGGAAGAAAGGTTGCAGAGTGCGCGCGTGTTTTAGGAATGAATGTAATAGCGTGCACAAGAACGATACGTGACAATGACTATGAATACGTAAGTGTTGATGAGCTTTTTAAAAGAAGCGATTATCTTACACTTCACGCTCCCTTGACGGCTGAAAACCGTGAGCTTGTTTGTGAAAAAACGCTTTCCTTGATGAAGCCGACGGCGTATCTCATAAATACATCACGAGGCGGTGTCATAAACGAGGCTGACCTTGCAGAGGCGCTTAATAACGGTAAAATAGCAGGTGCGGCGCTCGATGTTCTGACGGTTGAGCCGATGAAAGAGGGAAATCCCTTGCTTAAAGCTAAAAACTGCACGATCACACCCCATGTTGCGTGGGCATCTCTTGAGTCACGTATAAGGCTCATAAACATAGTTGCGGAAAATATAAAGGCATACCAAAACGGTACGCCTGTAAATGTTGTCAACTGACTTTATTGAATAAAATTATCTTTAAACGGGAGAATTTTTTGGCAAGGGCCGAAAGTTCTTCCCGTTTTTTTTCTTCCTTTTCTTCATCGAACTTGTCACTTAAAGCGTTTTTTGCCAAACGTAAAAGTTCCATTGTAATGCTTCTTGTTCCGTACTTTTGCGACTTGTAGAGGAATCCGCCGTCTTTTATTATTTCCTCAGCAAACACAAGACGCTCGGAGGAATTCAGATCAAGCTCCCACATATTCACAAAGCAAATGTAAATTACCTTTAAAAGCTGTTTTTTATCGGATTTGTTTTTTAAATTGATATTTTTTTGATTTTCCTTATCTGTTCTGTTTCCGCATTTATTGTACAGTATGAGAAGCTCTTTTATGTCATCACATGCATTTTCTGAAAAAAGTCCTTTGTTTATGTCACGGCACAGATTTAAAAGCTTTGTTTTTTCTAAATATTCATCCTTCATAGATTTTCCTCGATCCTATAACGCTTGTTCAAGCAGCCGTTTTACAGCACCATAGCATCCGTTCTCGTCACGTATAAATGAATTTGCGTGATGGGCATCAGCAACTGTATAAAATTCAAAAGGATTTTTAGCGGCTTTGAAATTGTTTTCGCTCATATAATACGGTACGTAAGTGTCAAGCGCACCGTGAATGAAAAGTACGGGCAGATCTGTATTTTTTAAAATGTCTTCGGTATTGATACCTCTGAATCTGCATTGGCAAAGCATCTCACAGAAGATAATAGCTGTTTTTCGTACAAATGCGGGGAGATGATAGTCTTTTTTCAGCACGTGGTGCAGTATTCCTTCAGGACTGTCAAAGCCGCAATCGTCTATGACACATTTTACTTCATTCGGCAGTTGCTTGTCCAATGACAGCAAAACGCTTGCACCG
This sequence comes from Eubacteriales bacterium, assembly GCA_045652135.1. Lineage (GTDB taxonomy): Bacteria > Bacillota > Clostridia > Oscillospirales > CAG-272 > RGIG7213. The sequence continues at coordinate 4,805 of JAZRTS010000193.1, forward strand.
CCGAGAGATATACCGTGCAAAACGATGTTTTTACAATTTTTGAATCTGTTTACTATATAATGACACCATGTGGCGACATCACGGCTTTCATTCACTGCAAAGGTAACGTATTTACCATCGGAATTTCCGCACGCCCTTTGATCTATAACAACGATGTCAAAGCCGTGTTCCTTGTAGAAATTTATCTGTGAGCCAAAAGCAGTGAAAGCATCTGAATCGTACCCGTGTACGAGCAAAACAAACGTATCGGTTGCCTTGCCGCAGGAAACATAATATGCTTTCAAGTTAAGCCCGTCAAAGCTTTCAGCGGTGAGCGTTTCTGTTACGGCATTTTCAAGTGTTTCGATTCTTTCAATACACCTTCGTGCATGTTCGTGTTCTGATGAAAGGGAAGGTGTGGAAAGTATTTTTTCAAGCGTTTGCCGTGTCCGTTTTTTCTTTTTTCTTACAGCGACCGATGCTACGTACAAGCACAGTATAAAGTACAGCAGTAGTATTGCCAAAACAACTAAAACAAAAGGTTTCAATGATTTTCTCCACAACATTGGTGCGGAACGATATTGTATTCGTAAACACCGTTTTCGTTTTTGGTAAAGCCGAGCATCTTGATAAGGTGCTCGTGTTCTCCTGTGTATATCACCTTTTTGATACCGCAAATGTCTATGAAGCTGACGGCTGACATTCCCATAAGAACTATCATATCACGGTTTTCTTTACCGGGAACATATGCTATTTCATCTATCATTCCGTGTTCGCCGTTTAAATAGAACTGACAGCAGGCAGTAAGCACACCGTCATCATAACCGCCGTAGCAGAAATGTGCTTCGTTATATTCAACACCGCATAAATTGCAGATGTCTTTTTGTACCTGCTTGTCCTGTATTGGTTTTACGGTAAGCATTTTATATACCTTTTTCCTTTAAATATTGAACTTGTTTGCCTGTAAGATATTTATATTTGCCCGGGGCTAAATTTCCGAGCTTTATGTTACCTATCGCAATTCTTGTAAGTCTTATTATACGAAGATTTGCCGCCTCCGCCATTTTTCTTATCTGACGGTTTCTGCCCTCAAATAAGGTGAATTCAAGCACTGTTTCATTGTCAGTCATTCTGATAATGTCAGTCTGCACGGGTTTTATTTTATACCCGTCAAGAACCAAAGGACTGCGAAGTGTAGCGAGTTGTTCTTCCGTTACCTTTCCTGCAAATTTAACGTGATATATTTTCGGTATCTTGTGCGTGGGATGAGTGAGAATATTCGTAAGCTCGCCGTCGTTTGTCAGAAGCAAAAGCCCCTCCGAATCACGGTCAAGACGTCCGACAGGGTATATTCTTTCGGGAATATCGGATACAAGATCAAGCACGGTCTTACGTCCAAGCTCATCGCTCGATGTTGTTATATAACCCCTCGGCTTGTTCAGTATTACATAAATACGGTCGCTTTCACGCTTTGCAACAACTTTTTTGCCCTTATATGTAACGGTATCGACGGCAGGATCGATCACCTGACCGATTTCACACACCTTGCCGTTTACGTAAACTATGCCTTTTTTTATATCATCCTCTGCCGCTCTGCGTGAGGTAACACCGCAAAGCGACAGATATTTTTGTATCCTCATTTTTTCCATCAGTTTATAAGATCCTTTAATTTTTCAAAAAATCCACGGTCATCTACAGCCTCGCCGATGCTGTAGTCAGCGTATATCGCAGATGATGCAATAGGAAGATCGCCGTTGAAATAATTGACATATCCGATTATGTCGCCGTCTTCTATTTCGGGATAATAAAATCTCCTCATATAGACGACTCGGCGCAGGTCACAACCGTTTATTCTCATGACCGCCGAAGCATTTTCACGTGTGTGTGCAGTAATGATTTCTTTGTCGCCGCCGCATACGGGTGCCGTATATTCAAACTGTCCAGCCGTTTCCAGCACAACACGCTTGTATAAAGTAAAGCCGTATGAATACATACTTTTGTGGTCATTCCAATCATCGGGCGCATTAAGCGTAACTGCGCAAAGTGTCACACCGTTTCTTTCGCACGACGTGACAAGACATCTGCCTGCATTTTTTGTATAACCTGTTTTACCGCCTGTGATACCCTCGTAAGTTCCGAGAAGGCGGTTGTGGTTTACCAGAAGCCTTGAATACGAATCATCTGAGCCGTCAAGAGAAAACTTTTTTGTCGATGTGATCTTGGCAAACGTTTCGTTCTTCATGCAGTAAGCCATAAGCGTTGCCAAGTCCTGCGCCGTACTGTAATGCTCGGTATCTCCGAGACCGTGAGGGTTTGTAAAATGTGTGTTGCGAAGTCCGAGGCTCGATGCCTTGTCGTTCATCATATCAACAAATCCCTCAACGCTTCCGCCTATCTCAATGGCGAGTGCACAGGCGGCATCATTTGCCGATTCAAGCATAAGAGCGTACAAAAGCTCCTCTGTTGTAAGCCGTTCGTTTTCGCAAAGATAAATTGACGAGCCTTCAATTCCGACCGCTTCCGATGACACAGTTATTATCTTTTTCATCGGTGCGTTTTCAATGGCGACGATCGCTGTCATTATCTTCGTTGTGCTTGCCATCGGCATTGTTTTGTTTGAGTTTTTTTCATATATCACGTCGCCCGAATCACATTCGATAATACAAGCTGACGTTGCTGATACGGAAGGGAAGTTTACATCGGTGTTAACCGATACCTCACCGTCGCTTGAAGCGTAAGGGCTTAATGTAAGACAAATGGCTGTAAATATTGAAATACAGATATTAAATGCTTTCCTCATATTAACTCCGCAGTATATCATATTTGGTGATGACACCGTGCTACATAATATGAGGTGAAAACAAGAATTATTCTTCTGTATCCATTATTTCGGAAAGGTCAAGCTCCTCAACGTTTCCGTCTTCGCCCTTTTTGTTCTTCTTTACCGATTTTACAATCTCCTTTACCTTGCCGACAATATCGGGTGTTTTGTTAAGCAGTGAAAGTACACTTGAACCGAGGTCATTTGCCGAATCCTGCGGATTGTTTATGCTCATCATTGATACGTCGCCGTCGGGTTTTATTACGAGAAATGCGACAGGGGATACTGTCACACCCGAACCGCCGGCACCTGTAAAGCTGTTGGCACGGTCATTCTGCCCCTTTGTATGCTTGCCGATATAGTCAACACCGCCTGTGGCAAGGCCGACCATAATTTTTGATACGGGAATAATTGTAACGCCGGATGATGTCACTATCGGCTCACCGATTATGGTGTCAGCCTCAACGATGTTTTTAATGTTTTCAAGCGATGTTCTGAGCGCATCGGAAAATTTTTGTTCTGCCATAATTTCCTCCAAATTTATATATAATCAAGTATTCTGAATATTTCGGGAATTGCTGAAATGAGAAACGTGAAGACCTGTCCCGGTCGGAGCGACACCTGCAAATGCACATCGCACACCGTCTTTTCACTTATAAAATTCGGTGTTACCGTTATGTTTTCGTTATCCTTTTCGTTATATCTTGTAAAATGAACAAGCGCTGACAAAAGCGCATTTATGCCGGCACACACTGAACCGTAAAGAACAGCTGTCTTTGCCGCATTGTCTGAACCTATGTTGATATTACACGAAAGTATCTTGATTTTAAGACGCTTTGTGAACTTGTCCGTGACGATCGATAGAATATCGTAAATATCGGTGATAAAAGAAGGCATATCGGTAGGATGACTTAATATATCCTTTATCTTTGATACTTTTTTTTCCGACTTCTTTTTCTGCTTATTCGATTTTTTTATAAGCTTCTGTTCTTTTTTTATTTGCTTTTTGATTTTCTTCTTCCGTGCCTTTTCCATTGCACGAGGCGAATATTTTTTTAAGTTTACTTTCTTTTTCTTAGGCGAAAGCTTTATTTTTATGAAAAGTATCTTTAAATAAATTTCCGCTCTTTCATTATACTGTATACCGAATTTAACGGGTATGAACATAATAAGGGCAAGAAAAGCAAGTATACCGAGAAAAATGTACAAAAATATCATACTTTGTCCTTACGGCTTGATAACGACTTGACCGTCAGCGCCTACAAGCTGATACGGCGGCAGCTCTGAAATATCGGATATTCCGAAAATTCGCAAAAAATCGGGCGTTGTTCTGTAAAGTGACGGACGTCCGGGTGCGTCAAGCGTGCCGCAGTTTTCGATAAGATCCTTTTCGAGAAGTGATGTGACCGTGTACGTGCAGTCAACGCCTCTGACACTTTCGATATATGATTTTGTCACGGGTTGATTATAAGCAATGATAGCGAGAACCTCCAAAGATGAGCGCGAAAGGTTTCCGCCCTTCTTGATGCCGAGCGCTTCTTTTACTTCTTCTTTGTACTTTTCGTTTGTACAAAGTTGTATGCAATCGGATAAAAATACAAGCAGTATTCCACCGTCCGGATCACTGTATTTTTTCTTTAAAAGCTTTATTGCCTCGTCAAGCTCTGTTTCTGAAGCGGGAAGGGCATACATAAGCTTTTCACGTGTTACCGGATAGCCTGCGGCAAAAAGTATGGATTCTACGGTATTTGCCGCCTTTTGCGGATCAAATATCGGTGTAAGTTCATTTTCTGTATTAATTGTAATTACCCCCTTTATGCCGTACAGTTAAGCTCAACGATAATATCGGACGGATCAAACTGCGTGTTTTCTGTTTCATGTATAAGTATTCTGTTTACTTTAAGAAGCTCAAGCACAGCCATAAAGACTGCCACAAGCTCCGATTTAGATGTGCAAGACTCAAAAAGTCTGTCAAAATGCGTTTTGCCACCTCTTTTAAGCGTTTTCATAACGCCTATTATCTTTATCGAAACGGGAACTATTTTCCGCTTTATAATCGGTCTTATGTTGTCTGGACGCTCACGTGATTCTTCCGCACGCTTTTCAAGCATACGAAGCATGGCGCTTTTCAAAAGCGTTACATTGTGAGGGCAAACATAACCGCTGTCGGGCGGTATCTCGTCTGTTTCCTTTACGAATCTTCCGCTGTATTCCTTCTGGTATTCATCAAGCTTTTCCGAAATTTCCTTGATATACTTATATTCAAGAAGCGCTTGCGCAAGTGCCGCCCTTGGGTCCTCACCGTTTTCGGAAGGACGGGGAAGAAGCATCTTGCTTTTTATCAGCATAAGCTCTGATGCCATTACGATAAATTCACCTGCGATGTCCATATCCATTTTCTTCATTTCGTCAAGATATTCCATATACTGTAAAAATATCTCATTTATCGGAATATCGCATATATCGACCTTGTTTTTGTGTATCAGCGACAAAAGCAGATCGAGCGGCCCTTCAAATACCTCTATTTTATAAGTTAATTCCGTCATACAAGAGTGTTTCCGTTTCCTTGGAATATATTGTAGAAGCGAGCGAAAAATACGTTTATTTCATATGCATCAAATCCTGGTATCTTTAAGATAAGCTCCATTATGCCGTCTGATATAAACGATGCAAGATCGCCTATAAGCGATGCGCCTGAGAAGAAAAGAAATGCCAAGAAAACTATCTTGATTATTTCCTCATACTTCATAATTCCGAAGTATATCTTATCGGGTAAAAAGATGAACGCAATTCGGGAGCCGTCAAGCGGAGGTATCGGAATGAGGTTGAAAAGTCCGAGCATAAGATTGACAATGTGGAAATAGTAGAAGAAGAATCCGATAAGCAAAAGAACGGTAGATTCGGGATTTATAAGACACGTAATCAAAGAAAACACGATAATACCGATAAGGGACATTATCACGTTTGACAAAGGACCTGCACATGCGGTCAATGCCATACCGTTTCTCGGATTTTTGAAATATCTTGTGTTCACGGGCACGGGCTTTGCCCAGCCTATTCCGAATAAAAGCATACAGATAGTACCGATAGGGTCAAGGTGACGTATCGGATTAAGCGTGAGCCTGCCGAGGTTTCTTGCAGTTGGATCGCCGCATTTATAAGCGGCGAAGCCGTGCGATGCTTCGTGTACCGAAAGTGCAATAAGCACTATCGGTATACGGAAAAGAAACATTACAAGCTCATACGGATCTGAAAATATGTTCATCAAATAGCTCATTACAATCTCCATTCACCGAAAACGGTGTCAGCCTGATGCTGTAAATTAAAGTACTTCGTTTTTGATAAGGTCCTCAAAGCTTTCACGTTTTACGGAAAGACGGTCAGCTCCATCCTTGACTATTACTATCGGAGGACGGGGGATCCTGTTGTAGTTAGATGCCATTGAATAGTTGTAAGCACCCGTTACCAGAACGGCAAGTGTGTCGCCTCGATCCATTTTCTGCACCTTAATATCCTCTGCAATAAGGTCGCCGCTTTCACAGCATCTGCCGCACACGGTCGCCTTGTAGTCTGCAGGAGCATCAGCACGGTCAGCGCATACAACGGTGTAGGGTGACTGATAAAGCGCATATCTGGGGTTATCGGGCATACCGCCGTCTATTGAAATGTAGTTCTTGAATCCGGGGATTTCCTTGCGTGTACCAACGGTATAAAGTGTAATGCCTGCGGCAGCAACAATGCTTCTGCCCGGCTCCATAAATATTTTGGGCATCTTTACGGAATATTTTTCACAAAGGTGCGTAATGTTTTTTGCAATTTCTCCTATATATTCGGAAATGTTGACCTCGATCTGCTCGGCTGTGTACTTAACGGCAAAGCCGCCGCCGAGGTTGAGTACTTCTGCTTCAAATCCGAATTTGTCCTTCATATCGGAAAGAAAAGAGATCATTACAGTTGCCGCGTCGATAAAGGGCGCAGGTTCAAATATCTGCGAGCCGATATGGCAATGGAAGCCGCACAGCCTTGCGTTTTCCTTTGAAAGAGCAAGGGAGGTTATTTCTTCTGCCTTACCCTCGATTATAGGTGTGCCGAACTTGCTGTCAACTCTGCCCGTACTTATTGCCTTGAGCGTGTGAGGGTCAATACCGGGTGTGATACGCAGAAGTATCTTCTGTGTTTTGCCGAGCTTCTTTGCGATTCTGTCAATATCCTCGACCTCCTCACGGCTGTCGGCGACAAAATATCCAACCCCCGAGCTTATTCCGTATTCAATATCGGCATCTGTCTTGTTGTTTCCGTGGAAGCAAGCATTTGAAACGTCAAAGCCTGCGGAAAGGGCTGTATAAAGCTCACCGGGGGAAACAATGTCGATACCTATATTTTCCGACTTTACTATCTTATAAATGTCAACGAAAGACAAAGCCTTGCTTGCATAAAAGGGCATTGAGCCTTCGGGAAAATGCTTCTTTATTGCATCTCTGTATATTGCGCACTGACGGCGTATCTTGTTTTCATCAAGAACGTAAAGAGGTGTGCCATACTTTTCTGCAAGGGCGACAGTATCGGCGCCGCCTATGGTAAGATGGCCGTTTTCGTTTATTCCGTAGCAATCCTGAATGTTATTCATTTTTTTTCGATTCCTTTATATTTTAGTTACTTTCCCAATGAACGAGCGTATTTCGTCCGTACCCTCGCCGTTTAAAGCGGAAAAGGGAATTATCGGTATCCCATTGGGAATGAGTGGGTGGTTGTGAAGCTTTTCAAGCGATTCGGTTCTTTTTGTTTTGTTAAGCTTATCTGCCTTTGTTGCAACTACCGCAAACGGCATACGGCTGTCTACAAGCCACTGCAACATCATTTCATCGTCCTTCGTAGGACCTACCTTAAGGTCGATAAGCTGAAGCACGAGCTTGAGATCCTTGCCGCTTGACAGATATCCGTCAACGAGTGTTGACCATACAGCCTGATCCTTTGCAGAACGTTGCGCATATCCGTATCCGGGAAGATCGGCGAGAAAAAGCTTGCCGTCTATTTCGTAGAAATTTACCGTTATTGTTTTACCCGGTGTTCCGCTGACTCGCGCAAGCGACTTTCTCTGTGTCAAAGCATTTAAAAGTGAGCTTTTGCCGACGTTTGATCTGCCTGAAAACGCCACCTGAGGAGTACCTCCCGACGGCACTTGGTCAAGCCTTCCGGCTGAAATAGTAAGCTTAATATTGTTTAAATTCAGTCTTTTCATATCATCTTATCACTGCAGGAGTCTTTGCAGTGCCTTTTTTATTCAAAGGGTGTGATTCACTTGCCAAGGTATATATATCACGGCAAATGCTGTTATCGGTATCCGCAAGTGCATTTTTCAGTACATCATCGGCACTTGCACAGGGAATGAATGTGAGTTTTTCACGTACCTCGGGATCAATAGTTTTAAGATCATAGATGTTGTCAGACGGAATAAGCACCGTTTTGACTCCTGCGCTGTATGCCGCCGCCGTCTTTTCTTTAAGACCGCCTATAGGCAACACACGGCCGCGTAGTGTTATCTCACCTGTCATTGCAACGTCACGCTTGACGGGGATTCCCGAAAGCTCGCTTGTCAGTGCTGTCATTATCGTAACACCGGCAGAGGGACCGTCCTTCGGTACAGCGCCCTCGGGTACGTGGATGTGTATGTCGCGGTTTTTATAAAAGTCGGGATCGATGCCTAACTTTTTGGCGTGACATCTTATGTATGTTATGGCAGCCTTGGCCGACTCTTTCATAACGTCTCCGAGTGAGCCTGTAAGTTCAAGCTTTCCGTTTCCTTCCGGTGCGGATACCTCGATTTTCAGTATGTCACCGCCGACCTGTGTATACGCAAGACCGTTTACAACACCGATCTCGTCGCAGGTGGCGATCTTTTCGTTTTTCATCTTATGCTCAAACGGCAGATATGAGTCAAGGTTGTTAACCGATATGTTTACAAACTCCGCCTCACCGCTTGCAATGAGCTTTGCTGTCTTTCTCATAAGCGAGTCAAGTACACGTTCAAGATTACGCACGCCCGCTTCGTGAGTGTAGCTGTCGATGAGTGTGTAAAGTGCATCACCCGTTATCTTGAATTCAAGATACATCAGATTGTACTTCTTGCGAAGCTTGGGCAAAAGATGACGTCTTGCTATTTCGAATTTCTCTTTACGTGTATAGGAGTCAAGCGAGATGATCTCCATACGGTCTATAAGCGGACGGGGAACTGTATCAAGTGAGTTTGCCGTGCATATAAATACGCAATTTGAAAGATCAACGGGTATTTCGAGAAAGTGATCTCTGAATGATTTATTCTGTGCGCTGTCAAGCACTTCAAGCATGGCAGATGCGGGATCTCCGTTTACACCCGATGACATTTTATCTATCTCATCGAGCAAAATAAGCGGATTCATACAGCCTGCACGTATTATTGAGTCAACAATACGGCCTGGCATGGAGCCGATGTAAGTTTTTCTGTGACCTCTTATCTCTGCTTCGTCCTTGACACCACCGAGCGATGTTCTGACAAATTTGCGCTTCATAGCTTCGGCAAGTGATGAAGCTATTGAAGTCTTACCGACACCGGGAGGGCCTACAAGACAGATTATCTGATTGCGAAGCTCGGGGTTAACAGCCTTAACTGCGATATATTCAAGTATTCTTTCCTTGACCTTGTCAAGACCGTAATGGTCACGGTCAAGTATCTTTTTAGCACGTGCAATATCGTTTTTTTCGGGGGTAAGCGTATTCCACGGAACGTCAAGAACAGTATCGAGATAGTTGCGCAGAACCGTACTTTCGGCTGATGCAAAAGGTGATTTTGAAAGCTTTTTGATGTCCTTCATCAGCTTTTCGTGCGTTTCTTCATCAAAGCCGAGCGCTTCTATTTTTTCGGTGTATTCTCTTAATTCCTCGTCATCGTCCTCACCGAGTTCCTCTTGTATTGCCTTCATCTGCTCACGAAGATAATAGTCGTGCTGGTTTTTATCCATCTGTTCCTTTACTTTAGAGCGTATTTTCACTTCAAGCGCAAGTATTTGAAGCTCATTATTGAGCAGCGTGAGAAGCAGTTCTGCACGTTTTTCAATGTCGAATTCGGCAAGAACCAACTGTTTGTCACTAAGACTGTGCAGAATGTTAAGCGCAATAAAGTCCGAGAGAAGACTGAGAGATTTGATATTGCCTACAGCAAAAACTATTTCCTTGGAGATAGTGGGCATATATCTTATAGTTTTCTCCATCACCGACTGAAGCTCACGCATAAGCGCTTTTTTGCTTATGTCCGATACTGAGCTGTCAACAGATGTTTCTGAGATATCCGCCGTTATGTAATGACCTTTTCTGTATTTTTCACATACAGCACGGCATTCGCCTTCAAAAAGAACGCGCTGAGTACCGTCGGGTGTTTTTATGGTTTGTTTTATCCTTGCGATAACACCTATTTCATAAAGCTCGTTGCAAGCAGGTTTTTCTGCCGCTATATTTTTTTGAAGGACAAGAAATACAAGTCTTTCGGGGGTACGCGCGGCGGCGTCAACTGCACGGCGGCAAAGCTCATTTGAAAGCTCGAAATTAAGGGGAATACCGGGGAACGCAACAATGCCTCTTAAAGGCACGCAGGGGAGAGTAAGCCCTGATATGGGCTCATTAAAGTTTATCATAAGTGCTAAATCCTCTTTATATTAAGTAAGTTTCATCGAATGTGTATTCTTCATTATACAACATATATTTTGAATTATAAATAATTATTTATTAATTTTCTACGATTATCAGAAGAGTTCCGTCTTTTACGGAAATACTCGCAGGCTTTCCCGTGAATGAATTGCTGACACCTATCGGAAAGCGGTTGCCGATTTTTGCGTCTTCAAGTGAATATTTCAAACCTTTTTCGGTAACACCCGAGCAAACATCGGAATAGGCAAATACGGAGATGTCGCCTTTTGTATTTTCGTCAAATTCAACAGTACCGTTTTTCAGCATAAATATTTCGCCGTTATCAAAAATAAGCTTGCCGAAGCAATCATTGTCGGAAAGGTACGCAAGTGATTGTATGTTTGCATAAGTATGGCTGAATCTTGCACCGCCCACACCGCAGAAAATAACGAAATTTTTATATCCCTTGCCGATGCCGTGCTTTATGCAAAGCATCATATCCGTGTCATCCTTCATCACCGGATGCTTTATCAGCTCGCACGATATATCCGTATGCGGAAGTGAATCAAGATCGCCGATCAAAATATCGGGGGTGTATCCGTTTTTTATAAGTGAATGATATCCGCCATCGCAGGCAATTATAAGGTCGCCGTCTTTTGGAGTAAAGGGCTTGAAGCCTTCACCCGATGCTCCGACTATATAGCATATTTTTTTCATAAGTTGCTCCTGAGTATATACTTACTTACATCATACTCTTTAATTATATATATAATGAGAACAAATATTAAATTTTGATTAACGGAATAAATTATCACGCTGTGTGAAACAATACTTTTGTAATAAAAGAAAGGATGTAAAGCTGTGAAAAACAACAAAAAGATAGTTTATCCCGAAAAACTCCCCTTTGAAGATGATGACGAAATAGGCTCAGTTGCTTCATCAACAGAGTGTACAGGGCTTGCACCGTCTCTCCCGATGTATGAGGATGAAGCGATGTCATACCGTGATATATATAATATCCCCGTAGAACCGAGAGTTAAAGAGCCGAAGGGCAAAAAAAACTGAAATATGCAAAAAAACACTTACAAACGTAAGTGTTTTTTCGATTTTGGTATTTACAAATTCCGTTTTGTGGTATATAATTGTTCGTATATATATGTTTATGTTTGGGAGCTTGAAATGAATATCGGTTTTGATCACGAAAAATACGTCAAATTGCAGACAGAGCACATTTTAGAGAGAATAAAAAAATTCAATAACAAGCTGTATCTTGAATTCGGCGGTAAGTTATTTGATGATATGCACGCTTCCCGTGTTCTTCCGGGATTTAAGCCCGATGCAAAAATAAAGCTTTTGCAGAAGCTTAAAGACGAAACGGAGATAATTGTCATCATAAATGCCGCTGACATTGAAAGAAAGAAGATACGTGCCGATTTCGGAATTACATACGATGCCGACGTTATGCGTCTTATAGACAATCTGCGCTCACTTGATATATACGTAAGCGCTATTGTAATAACACAGTATAAAGGGCAGCCATCTGCCGATATATTCAAAAAGAAGCTTGAAATAAGAGGCGAAAGAGTATTTGTTCACCGCTGTATAAACGGCTATCCCAATGACATAGACACGATAGTGAGCGATGAAGGCTACGGCGCAAACGAATTTGTACCTACCACACGTCCGCTTGTTGTGGTGACGGCACCCGGCCCGGGTTCGGGTAAGCTTGCAACGTGCTTGAGCCAGCTTTATCACGAGCATAAAAGAGGCATTACCGCAGGATACGCAAAATTTGAAACGTTCCCGATATGGAATCTCCCGCTCAAGCATCCCGTAAATGTTGCTTATGAAGCCGCAACGGCTGATTTGCGCGACGTTAATATGATAGACCCGTATCACCTCGATGCGTACGGTGTGACGACCGTAAACTACAACCGTGACGTTGAGGCTTTTCCCGTTCTTAAAAAGATACTTCACAGAATAACGGGAGAAGACTGCATATACAGATCACCTACGGACATGGGTGTGAATATGGCAGGAAACAGCATTGCAGATGATGAGGTATGCAAAGAGGCATCAAAGCATGAGGTCATAAGAAGATATTTCAAGGCATACTGTGACTATAAAAACGGCGCGTGCGATAAAGACGTCGTACACAGACTTGAAAATCTTATGCAGGAGCTCGGTATTAATGTTACCGACCGCGAATGTGTAAACGCGGCAAGAAAAAAAGAGAAATCAACTGGCATAAATGCCGTTGCAATACAGCTTTCTGACGGACGCATAATTTCGGGCAAAGCGGGTGAGCTTCTGACAGCGCCTTCTGCGGTGCTTGTAAATGCGCTTAAAGTCCTTGCGGATATCCCGAAGGGGATGCACATACTTTCTCCGTTTGTCTTAGAGCCGATAACATCGCTTAAAAAGTCACTCGGCGACAAAGTAACGGCGCTCAATATCCACGAAACGCTTCTGGCAATGTCACTTTGCCGTGCGATGAATCCACAGATGGATTACATTCTTTCAAAACTTCCCGAACTTTTCTACTGCGAAGCGCACAGTACAAAAATGCTCCCTGCACAAGAGGAAGCATATTTTAAGAAACTGAAGATAAATCTCACATGTGATCCCGAATTTATGACAGAGGATTTGTTTATTCAATAATCATTTACTTTGAAACGTCATGGTCATACATGGCGTTTTGTCATATTCTACACCGTTTTTATAGCATACGACACCGTTTTCTTTTGCATCGTCCGTCTTTTGCCCCATGAGAATAGCGCCGCTGGGATTGCTGAGTGATATTACAAGAAGATATTCACCTGCAGGGGGTGTTTTTGTGCTCGGAAACGACATTGCCGATATTATACCCATATCTTTTTTTCCAAGCGGACCTAAAGTATAGGTGTCATAAGGCGTAGTATTGACGGTCGTGTCATAATCGCCTGCCCACTCGTAAAGCGCAATTTTTGCGCTGCATATGCCGCTGAGCGAAAAAGCGTGAAGATCAAACGAATGAAGTTTGCTTTCAGTAGTAAATCTGACGGCATACTTGTCTTCGCCCGCCGTGATAAGCTCATCGGAAATGGTGTGATCGGCAAATACTATTTTTTCCTTTTTCACCGTTATCGGTATATTTGCTGTGTCATTTGGTGTGTATGCATCCGTAACCGTTCCGTTTGCATTGCTTTCTACACCACTTGATGTATCGGCGCAAGAAGCGGAAAAAATTATAACGAATATAAGAATTACGGTAAGAATGTTTTTTATCATTATCTTATCACCTGCATTTTTTTAGAAAATTATACACAAAAAAATTATCCGTGTCAATAGAAACAGAAAATACTTAGGAGTAAAAATGAAAAAGAACGAAGAAAAAACAAATGTAATGAGAGTCCTTGACTCCAAAAAGATAAAATATAATAGCTTTACATACCTTGACAGCGGTGTTATAAGCGGCATTGAAGTTGCACGCGTTATAGGTCAGGATCCTGACAGAGTGTTTAAAACACTTGTAACAGAGGGCGCATCAAAGAAAAATTACGTTTTTCTCGTGCCGGTTGAAAAAGAACTTGATTTAAAAAAGGCGGCAAAGACCGTCGGTGAAAAAAGTGTGTCTATGATAAAGTCAAAGGAACTTTTGCCTTTGACGGGATATATCCACGGCGGTTGCTCGCCCATAGGAATGAAAAAGCTTTTTAAAACCGTTATCGATTCTTCCGCATCATTATACGAAACGATATTTTTCAGCGGTGGAAAGATAGGATATCAAGTTGAGCTTTCGCTTGATGACCTTGAAAAATGTGTACCGTTTACGCTTGACGATATCTCATGTTAAAACGTTTGATTAACACTGAAAAAACGTCTGTACAACAGATTGATCTGCTGTACAGACGTTTTAGTTATAATTTTTTACATATCAGCTCCAACATTCCGAACCCCTCGGAGTTTTTACTTCCGATACCCGTTTGATACAAAAAATCAAGAACTTTTGCAGGGCCTTCAAGGATAAAATCGCCGTGCCAGGCTGTTATAAACGTGCTTTTGAATCTCGTTGCGCGTTTTATGAATTTTCTTCCTTCTGCAGCCTTTACTGTTAATTCGAATTCTTCGCTGTTGCCGAAACAACTCATATATTTACGCTTTGCGTTAACTATTATTCCGTTGTAAAATTCGGGTTCTTCGGGATTGTAATAATACGTGTGTCCGTCCTCCGAAGTGCTGTATATCGTTATAGGGGACAGCGTTTTTGTGTGTATTCGGTTTTCGTGTATGCGCGTCTCATCGATTTTGACGTTTTCAGTCTCTACGGTGTTGTTTCCGAGCTTTATGTACTTGTTTTTGCCGAAGTACAGCAAAAGTAACTGTATAAGATACGGATCAAATGATCTTACCGTCAACGAAGCACTTGACGGATATATGATATTTTTGTCTTCAACGGAATATTTACCGCGAAGCTCGCTGAACGTAAAAAGCTTATATTTTCTTCCGTCAAAATCACGGCCGACGTTGTGAAGCTTATCTGAATAAGAGGGATCCTCCGATGCCGCCTTGTATATTAAGCCCTGTATTATTTCGTTGCGCGCAAGCGGAAGGGAAATGTTTTCGCCTTTAAAATCTACTGTTATCTGCATTGTTTCTCCTTATGTTTAATGGTTTAAAGTATAAAACGATCGTGATTCTGAATTAAACCGAGTTCTTCAATGTCGGGTGTTTCTTCGTTGAATTTGTAGATCGTAATGGAATCAAGCTCCTTATTTATCACACGTGACATTTCTGATTTCAGACGTAAAAGCTGTTTTTCGCTCAGATAGCCGTGGAAAAGTGAACGTTGTATCGGCGCTAAATACTTTTCGGCTATCTTTCTTGCTTTGGCAGTTCTTTTTTCTTCTACGTCGTATGCAAAAATAATAAACATCATCTCACCTGCCTGAAGCCTTTGTAAATTTGGGTTTTTCTGAAATGACGTACGAGGCTTCTTATTTCCTCGGATATGATACTGTTATAGCTCATTTTAATGTCCTTGATATCAAGTGTTGTTTCTAATTTTTGATAGAATGCCTGCAAAAATTCTCTTTTTCCGTCCTCGGTGAGATAAACACCGTCATTCTCGCACGTAGTAAAGTGCTTTTGGTGAATGATCCCCTTGTTTATAAGTGTGAATATAACTCTATCCACTAAAAGAGGCTTGAATATTTCTGCAATATCCAGATTCAATGAAGCCTTTCGACCGTTTTTTGTTGCGTGGAGGAATCCTATTCTTACGTCGAGCGGTGATTTCTGGATTTCCGTTGAAATCAGATTGTACAAAACCGTATTGCCGAAGCTCAAAAGGGCATTGAAATTATTCTTGGGAGGGCGTCTTGATCTTTCGTCAAAGCGAAAATCATCGTTATTTATAAAATGATCGTAGCATTGGTAGTATATTTGCCTTGCACGCGCTTCCTGTAAAAGAAGCTCTTCGTCTCCGTTGGCGGATTTTACTTCCTTTTTTATTTTCTGCAGTTTATTGATGGCGGATTCAAAAACGGCTTTTTTGTCCTGCTTATTGTAATATCGTATGTTCAAAAGGGAATTGTGAATGGAGGCTAAAACAAATTCCTTTGCCAGATACATTCGTTCTTCTTTGTCGTAGTATGCCGATAATTGACTATACGTGGTACGCGGAGATGATAACGTTGTGCAAGGGGTAAAAGTCCCTATGTTTTCTCCGTTCTGCGAAAATACGTTGATGGTAATTTCGTTGTTCATAGCCGTTGTTAAAAATCCCGTGTCAAATATGACGTTGGAATATATATTTATCGTTTTTGTTGCAACGGGAGGAATGTGCGTGTCTGTGGTGTCGGTGTCAAAGAAAATTGAAAAATCTCTCTGGCGGAGTATTCCGTCGCTTAGTATATCCACACGGCCGCGGTTGTTGTCGGCACGTCGTGAATTCCAATTGTAATATGTAGCGGCGGTATTTAAAGTCGCTTCAAACGCGATTATTCCTTTTTTATCTCTGGTGAATCTGTGTCCGAGATATTTTAAAGAAACTGGGGAATCTATTTTTGTTTTTTTCTCGTTGCACGACAGCTTCAGTGTTTCCGTAATAAACTTGATGGCTTTTTCGCATATGCTTTTTATTTCATTGAGGGAATTTGCAAATAAAACAATATCATCGGCATACCGTATACAAGGAATTTCTGAATTTGTAAGAAATTCATCAAGACTGTGCATATATATATTACATAACGTCGGGGAAAGAGGCATGCCCTGCAGTAACCCTTTTTCCGTTTCGGTTATCTCTTTATCGGCGCAGACGGGTGTTTTGACGAATTTCATTATTAAATCGTTAATACATTCATCTTGTATAAAATTCGGCAGAGTATTTGAAAGTATCTCGTGATCAATGTTTCCGTAACAGTTTAAAATATCTATTTTTCCTGCAAAACTGTATTTTCCCGCAAGATCAACGTATCGCTTGAGTGCCGTGTAAACACCTCTGCCCGGTCGGAAAGCCATGCTGCAATCTGAAAATATTTTTTCACATTCAGGTATCAGGGCATTGTTTACCGCAATTTGCAAAACGGTGTCAATAGCAGTCAGCCTGACAAGACTTCTGTAACCGCCGCTTGTTTTGGCTGTGTTGAAGCCGAGCGCCGGCATCGGAAAATACTCCTTCGCTTTTATATCGCGTATCAGTCTTTTGCTGTTTATGAATAACCATGCGCCGGCGCCGTCCATTGACATGCCGTCGTATCCGGGCTTGAATTTACGCTTTTTTCTTTCCTTTGCTACTGCTGTCAGGTTTTCTTGGTCGAATATTGTTTTAAACATTTTTTAACACCTCTGTATATATTTTATCATATATCATTAAAAAAGTCAAGTGAAAATTTAGTCAATCTGCATTTTTGTAATGAATAATATGCGATATTTTAGTGCTTTTTTGAAGTAATATGGTGAGATTGACTAAATAAAAAACGTCAAAAACCGCTTTTTTAAGAAAAAAAGACTTGACAAATCTATATCTATGTGTTATAATCCATTTTGCAACGAAATCTTGTTGTGTGTCCCATACCCATAGGAGATTGATA
>JAZRTS010000194.1:0-11998 GCA_045652135.1 Eubacteriales bacterium
ACACACATTTTCATAGATTCCGCACTTAAGATCTGTAAGGATGATCTCGCTTCTTTTGAATATTTCCTTACCGAATGTGAAGCGTTCTCCGAACGCACAAAGGTTGATGTTATCATCACAGCTTCAATGCCCGTTGAAAACCTGACGGAAGCAATGAAGAAATATTGCTGATTAAATGCATAATAAAAACAACCTCGATATATCGAGGTTGTTTTGTTTTTTGCTTACTGAAAGAGGCTTTTGCTACTGAGCACAAGCCACGAATGAAATGTAGTTTGTATCACAAACTATATGAAATAGGTCTGGCTCAATTTTCTCAACTTGAGCCAGACCCATTTTCATTTTACATATAATAACATCACAAAAGAAGCAGTATGTAAATAACCCACGCAACTATTGCTGTTATGCCACACGCTTGCGCTCTTTTAGGAGTTTCTTTGTGCTTAACCGGCCAGTAAATAATTCCAAACAAAGGAATCAAAGCAGCTAAAATACAAAGTCCTATGCTCACTTCATCATTATAAATCTGCTTAGGGGCGCTGGAATCAGCAACAGCACAACCACAGTTGGTGCAAACGATCGCTTCGTCTACAATCTCTTTTCCGCATTTTGAACAGAATTTCATAAAAACTCTCCTTTTATAATTATATCCCATAATGGGATATTTGAATTATACCAAAGTGGTATAATAATGTCAAGGGGTTTTAATAAAAATCTCAAAAAAGGAGAAAAAATGGAATTTCGACTCAAAAAAATGCGAAAAGAGAAAAATATATCTCAATTAAAACTTGCACTTGATTTAAATATGAACCAAAATACTATTTCAAGATATGAAAATATGGAAAGAGAGGCAGACTACGAAACTCTTATAAAATTTGCCGATTATTTCGGAGTGTCGCTTGATTATTTACTTGGCAGAACAGATAAAAAATAAGATCTCTGTATGTATAAACATTAAGAGATCTTTTTATTTTATCCATATACACCGCAAAGCGGTGTGGCCCCTATCCCCGTTGCAGTTGACGTTGTCAACTGCGGTAGTTCGCAGTAGTTCGTGTAATTCGTATAGAGAATTAATGCGAACTACATGGGGGGTGTGGACAGGGGCGCTTAAATTGAATTCATCTGAAATTATTATAATGACAATAGGGAAGAGTTCAAATCGATAAATATTATTCTGATGAGTCTGCACAGTTAAAAATATCCTCCCAAGATGAGCCTCGGGAGGATATTGTTTTATTTAGGTGTTATCTGTATAGCTTGCAATGATTTCATCAAGAGCCACCTGGCTTTGCTTGATGTTTCTCTTTACAGTAGAGCTGTATTTCGTTGTCTTGTTTGAAATAAGGTCTCTGTAGAGGTTAGAAAGGTCGATGGATCTGTTGAACAGACCGAAGTCATAAACACGGGACTCACGGCAAAGGTCAAGCATTTCGTATGAGCCTTCGTCACGTGTACCCTTACCGCCGAGAACGTCCTCGTAGAACGCGGGACGTACTGTGTAGTAGGATTCCCAGCAGAGCGTTTCTGTGATTGTGCCGAGCACTTCAAGTTCTTCTTCTGTGTAGATGAATCTCGGAACGCACATTACGTTGATAACCGTGTCATTTGTTGTGTAGTATCTTGACTGCGAAGCATCGTACTTAGGATAGGGAACAACGCCGAAGTCATCTTCCATTTCACGGAATGTTGTGCAGAGATATCCGACGATCTCGCCCATGAAGAGCAAGCGTCCTGACATAAATGCGTTTATGCAGTCGGAGGGGGCAAAGCCCGCAACACCTGCGTACATAGTTGTATTTTCTTCAAAGAGAAGCTTAATAAGCTTTTCCTGAAGCGCAACAGCCTTTGAGTTGTTTTCAACTGCCATTACGGGGAGGTTCGCATCGTCCTTCTCGCATATCTTAAGACCGGATGCGTAGAAGAAGTTACCCGCAGCACCGGGGTGAGCTGCAAATGCGTATGTATCTTCAGGACCCCAGACGCTGTTACCGTTGTCTGTGGAGATACCTTCAAGCATAGCTACGAAGTTATCGTATGTCCATCTGTTTTCCTTAACCATCTGGTAAGGATCTTCAAGTCCGTATGTCTGGATAAGTCTCTTGTTGTACATAAGAATGTACATGATGTATGTATCGTAAATACCTACACTCGTTACCAAAGAGTAAATTTCATCGCCTACGGAAAGACCTTCGACGTAACCCTGGTCATACCAAGGGCTTTCTGTCTTGATGGATTCGATTTCGTTGATGTTGTAAAGAAGGTCGCTTATAGCGGCATTGGAAGCGTTGTCAACTGTCATAAATACAAGGTCAAAGCCCTTGTCATTTGACTGTACACTTGCCTGTACCGTGTTGTAGATGGTCGGATTAAGATAAACATCTATTTCAATACCGAGCATTTCTTCAACATTCTTGTAACGTGTGTATTTAGCACTTTCAAGAACGTCATCGGAGTCTTCCTCGGGGCAAAGAATGTCATCTGCTTTCCAGCCGTCACCGTCACCCTGGCCGACGATCTTGAAGACCTTGTCTTCGGGGATCACAACTTCAGGGACATCGAGAGGCAAACGCTCATCTTTTACATCGACTGTAATGGTGGGAACAGTTGTGTCGTCGCCGTCACCTCCGCAACCTACCAGCGATACGGGTACTATCATAAGAAGTGAAAGTACCAAACATAAAAGTTTTTTCATTGCTGAGTTCCTTTCAATATATTTTGTTAGCATATATTATAACTGTAAGCACAAATTTTGTCAAGTGCAATAATTTGAATAATATTTATATTAAAGTTAACAGACTTACCACATATTTTAAAAAAATAACAAAAGCCCAGCAGTTATCTGTTGTTTTTAACGGAGACTTTGCAGGCACAAAAATTTCGGCAGAGAAAACACTTGTTTCCTCTGCCGATTTGTGATATAATGGGAACGATAAAACTTTGGAGGAGTAAGTATGTCGCTTGATTGCAACGAAAAGAATATTACTCTTGCAAGAAATCTTCGTAAAAATGCAACGCCGCAGGAAAATCATTTGTGGTATGATTCACTATCAAAATATGAAATCAGATTTCAAAGACAAAAAGCCATAGACAATTTTATTGCAGATTTTTACTGCCACAAAGCCAAACTGATAATAGAAATTGATGGGTCACAGCATTATACCGAAGAAGGCAGACAAAAGGATGAATTCCGCACGGAAATACTTGAAGGGTATGATCTGAAGGTCATACGGTTTACAAACCGACAGATCAACACAAACTTTCGGGGTGTCTGCGAGTACATCGAGGCCGCAGTAAAAGCCTCCCTCTGAGAGGGAGGGGAACCGCATTAGCGGTGGAAGGAGCCTGCGTGACTTTAGGTTTGTATCAACTTTCTTGTTACGCACTCTCCCTCAGTCTCCTACGGCGCCAGCTCCCTCCCGGAGGGAGCCTTTGGGTGCGTGCAACTTTAGGGGTATGGGTTTTGCCCTGTGCCTTGTAATACAAAGGCGAAACCGGCGATAAAACAGAACGATAAATAAGAATTTGAAGGAGTGATATATATTGCAAAATGAGATTTTCAGGAATAAATGGATTTCATATGTTTTGATTTCTTTCATTGGCATATTTGCGGGGATTTTGGTTGCATTTTTTAGTTTGTTCCCAAGTGATGACTTTTGGGGGTTAGCAAATTTTAGTTCTGGAACCTTTGCTTTCTGGATATGGACTTCGTCACTCATTGCACTTTTCAGTTCCAAGCACTATGTCGCTGGAGTACATGTTTCACTTTATATCTATTTTATGTTTTATATTACAGGAATCTGCAAACGTCTTGCAATTGTGAATAACGGTTACAATACTGATTCATATTTTTATGAAGGTTTGTGGCAAGAATTGGGATATGGACTATTGCCTGCCTTTATATGTTTCTTTTTCGCTTTTTTCCTGTGGTACGGCAGAAAAAACAACATATTTTGCTACATACTCCGATTTGCCCCACTGATGTTTATACTTTTAGAAGCGATCGGTTGTTGGGTTGTTGTAATGAATAAAAATCAAGATATGTTTATGGCTATTGTGGATACAGCCTGTGCTATTACATATCCGCTTATTATACTGAAAGTTTCAGATTTCAAAAATACAACATCGTAACAAATTCCAATTTATTGAACAGAATAAAAATAACCCCGACAGATCTTTTGACAATCTGTCGGGGATTATTATTTGTTTACTGCGGATTAAATAAGACAAACTGATTTGCGATTTCTCCGATAAGAACATCACCCATTCGATGCAGGTGCTTTGTAATTCGGAATATATCAGTCTTTTTCGTAACGCTCGATTATTTCCTGAAGCTCAGTTGTTGCACCCTTTATACGGCGCTTTACAAGCGATGCGTAGTTGGTGCTGCTGTTTTCAATAAGTGATTCGAAAGCGTTGTGAAGCGATATGTCGGGATTGAACAGACCAAAATCGTAGATACGTGATTCACGGCAAAGCTCTATCATTTCGTATGAGCCTTCGTCACGTGTACTCTTACCGCCAAGCACGTCTTCATAGTATGCAGGGCTGAGCGTGTAGTAAGATTCCCAGCAAAGCGCTTCCGTAACTGTTGCAATGCGCTGTATCTCCTCGGAAGTATGTGTAAATGCAGGGAGTGACATTACCATTATGCACGGGTCGTTTGTTGTGTAATAGCTTTTCTGATCGGCAGAATACTTGGGGTAGGGAACGATACCGTAATCCTGCTCCATTTCTCTGAAGTAGTTAAGGTATCCTGCGATTTCCGCAAGGAACAATACTCTTCCTTCACGGAATACGTCAGCTATACTGAAATCGTCACCGGTTCTGTGGAAAAGCGTGGTGTTGCCTTCGTGAAGCAGCTTGACAGCCTTTGCCTGCAATTTTACTATATTGTCGTTATTGCCGATCACAAGCTCGGGATAATTTGCGGAGTCCTTATCGCAAACCGTCATACCTGCACCGTAGAAGAAGTTACGTGCTGAACCTGAGTGCGCGGCAAAGCCGTATATGTCGTTACTGTCCCAGATGCCGTCGCCGTTATCCGTTGAAATGCCTTCGAGCATTGCTGTGAAGTTGTCAAATGTCCAGGTGTTGTCCTTTACCATATCGTAGGGATCTTTAAGGCCGTATCTTGTGATAAGCTCCTTGTTGTACATCATTACCCATGTGCAATGCATATCCATCGTAAGCATATGGTTAACCGTGGAATAAAGTGTTGAGCCTATAGACATACCGTTGTTGTAGTTCTGGTCATACCAGGGAGCATCAAGGTTGAGCAACTCAACATCGTAAAGGTTATAAAGAAGATCCTCAGTTGCCGCACTTGCTGTGTTGTATGTATTCATATAGATCATATCGAAGCTCTTGTCATTTGATGATACACTGTTCTTTACAACGGTGTATATATCCTCTTTGAGCTGTGTCACGATCTTTATACCGTACATATCCTCAATAGCCTTGTAACGGGCATATTTGGCGTGATCAAGCACGTCGTCGGAATCCTCTTCGGGGCAAAGCATATCCTCGGCATTCCAACCGCTTCCGCCCTTACCGATTATCGTAAATGTATAATCGTCACCGAAATCGATGTCGGGAACATCAAGCTCCAGCCTTTCATCGGCAACACCCGAAACAGGGCCGAGCGTTACGTCATCGCTCTGCTTTTCATCCTTGGTACAGCCGAAAAAGGAAATGGGAAGTGCCATAAGTATGCAAAGAAATAAAGCCAAAAACTTTTTCATACTTTTTTCCTTTCTGAATTGTTCGTTATATCCATTATAAACAATTTTAACATTACTGTCAAGCACAGTTATATAATTTACGGATATTTTCTTTAAAATTACAAAAAAAGCTGTTGATTTATATGAAATTCTATAGTATAATGATGTCATTATAATAGGAGTAGTATCGGATGAACGCATCAGAAAGACAAAAGAAAATAAGAAATTTTTGTATAATAGCGCATATCGACCACGGTAAATCAACTCTTGCCGACAGAATACTTGAACATACGCAGACAGTTGCGAGCCGTGATATGACAGAGCAGCTGCTCGACAATATGGATATCGAAAAGGAAAGAGGAATTACCATAAAGGCACGTGCCGTCAAGCTTGAATATAAAGCTCCCGACGGTGAAACGTATACCCTCAATCTTATCGACACCCCCGGACACGTTGACTTTAACTATGAGGTGTCACGCTCACTGAATGCCTGTGAGGGTGCGCTTCTCGTTGTCGACAGCACACAGGGAATCGAGGCGCAGACACTTGCAAACGCATATCTTGCCTCGGATAACGATCTTGAGATCGTTCCCGTTATCAATAAGATAGACCTGCCTGCGGCAAACGTTGAACGTGTAAGAGCTGAAATCGAGGATATTATAGGAATACCTGCTGACGAAGCGCCTGCAATTTCGGCTAAAGCGGGTATAAATATCCCCGCTGTGCTTGAAAGGATAGTCGATGCTATCCCTTGTCCCACAGGCGACGAAAATGCACCGCTTAAATGCCTTATATTTGACTCATACTATGATTCCTACAGAGGTGTCGTTGTTTACATCCGCGTTATGGAAGGCTCGCTTAAAGCGGGACAGCGCATCAGAATGATGAACACAGGCGCTGAATTTGATGTTGTTGAAATAGGCACGATGGAGCCGTTCGGACTTAAAAAGACAGATGTTTTGCGTGCAGGTGACGTCGGATATATAACAGCAAGTATTAAAAACGTTTCAGATACACGTGTTGGTGACACTGTAACGCTTGCGGAAAATCCCACCTCAGAGCCGCTTGAAGGCTTTAAAAAGTGTATGCCGATGGTATATTCGGGCATATATCCCGCTGACGGCGCAAAATATCAGGATTTAAAGGATGCACTTGAAAAATTACAGCTTAACGATGCGTCCCTTACGTATGAGCCCGAAACCTCTGCCGCCCTCGGCTTCGGCTTCCGTTGCGGATTTTTGGGACTTCTCCACATGGAGATAATTCAGGAAAGACTTGAAAGAGAATTTAATCTTGACCTTATAACCACTGCGCCAAGCGTTATTTACAAAATTCAGAAGCGTTCGGGTGAAATGGTGTTTATAGATAACCCCTTGAACTATCCGTCCCCCGATGAAATAGACATTCCGTATGAGCCGATGGTAAAGGGTAACATTATGACACCCGTTGACTATGTCGGCGGAATTATGGACCTTTGCCAGGACAGACGAGGCATTTTCTACGATATGAAATATCTCGACTCAACACGTGTTGAGCTTCATTACAGATTACCCCTTAACGAAATTGTTTATGACTTTTTCGATGCACTCAAGAGCAGAAGCAAGGGCTACGCTTCGCTTGATTATGAGCTTGACGGATATGAGCCGAGTAAGCTTGTAAAGCTTGACGTTCTTTTGAACGGCGACGTTGTCGATGCGCTTTCGTTCATCGTTCACACCGATAAAGCGTACGGCAGAGCAAGAAAGATAGTTGAAAAATTAAAGGATAATATCCCAAGACAGCTGTTCGAAGTGCCTGTTCAGGCGGCTATCGGCGGCAAGGTCATTGCACGTGAAACGGTCAGAGCTATGCGTAAGGACGTCCTTGCGAAGTGCTACGGCGGTGACATCACAAGAAAGAAAAAGCTGCTTGAAAAGCAGAAAGAGGGTAAAAAGCGTATGCGCTCACTCGGTACTGTCGAAGTTCCGCAGGAAGCGTTTATGGCTGTGCTTAAGCTTGATGAATAAACCCGTCGGAATATATATTCACATCCCGTTTTGTGTGAAACGGTGCGCTTATTGCGACTTTTATTCCGGTGTCAGCGCCGAATTTGCCGATGTGTATGAAGAAGCGCTGATACGTCATATAAGCACGTACAGCGGCATAAGATGCGATACGGTCTATTTCGGCGGAGGTACGCCGACATACTTCGGTGCAGAACGGCTTTGCCGTGTTTTGGATGCGGTTAAAAAATCGTTTGATATGTGCGAAAATGCTGAAATAACGGCAGAATGTAACCCGAAAACTGCAGGCAGTACGGATTTTGTGCTTATGAAGAAGCACGGCTTCAACCGTTTGAGCATCGGTATGCAGTCTGCAAACGAAGATGAGCTTTCAGCCCTCGGCAGAATACACACAGCAGAGGATGTGAAAGAAACCGTCAAAGAGGCAAGAAATGCAGGCTTTGATAACATAAGTCTTGATATTATGTACGGCATACCGCACCAAACAATAAACTCATTTGAAAAAACGATCGATTTTGCGCTGTCAATGTCACCCGAACACGTTTCAGCCTATATGCTGAAGCTTGAGGAGGGAACACCGCTTTTTGAAAATGCGGATAAATTTTCGTTTCCGGGCGAAGACGACGTGATCGAAATGACAAAGCTGTGCACGAAAAGGCTTTCCGATAACGGCATCGAAAGATACGAAATATCGAATTATGCCAAAAACGGACTTGAAAGCCGCCATAATTTAAAGTATTGGCACAGGGATGAGTATATCTCATTCGGCCCGTCAGCAGCGTCATTTTATGATGGCAGACGGTATACATATACCCCCGATATTCATTTGTACACAGATTACTGCTTCGGAAAATGCGGTGAAAAGTCCGTGCTTTCCGAGGAAGAATTTCCCGACGCAAATGAGGCAGAGGCAGAGTATATAATGCTCAATCTCCGTCTTACAAAAGGCGTTTCAAAGGCTGAATACGAGGCTTTTACAAGGAAAAATTTTGACGTTTGCTACGGCGGAAAAATTAAAAAATACGTAGCCTTAGGTCTTATGACTGACGGCGAATTTGTGCGCTTTACTCCGCAAGGCTTCAATGTTTCAAATGCGGTTTTAAGCGATATTTTAGAATTCTGAAAGGAATAAAAAATGAAACATTTTACAAAAATCATCTGTGCGCTTTTGCCGCTTCTTATCGTTCTTACAGGATGCTCGAAAGACGGTGAGATTACAACGGTCGGCGAAACGGCGTCGCCGAGCGAAGATACTTCTGTTGCGACAGACTCTGCACAGACAATGGTTGACAGTCAGACAGAAGAGATAATAGAAGCAACAAAGCCGAGCATTGTCACGGAAGCTCCATCAGAGTACGACGATGCGTGGGAAACGGCTTCAATGGGCGAGCAGATACTTGCCACGGATGAAAACTGGTCTGTAACGGGCAAGCCCGTTTACAATGACGGATATATGGGTGTTGACGGTGAAAATATGTTTGATATAACGTATCTTGCAACTGTCGGCCCTGAGGAAGCGTACAGATTTGAGTTTGAGCTTAATACAAAAACCGCCGAAAACGATGAAAAGTGGCAGACACTTTTTGCAGGCTTGCGCATTGATTCGGATGGCGGTATCGCAGATGAGAATAACGGTATTTGGATATCGTTCAAAAACGGTGTTATGGGCATAAAGGGTGATTCCGAAACGACTTGGAACGAAGGGATTTTTGAATTCGTTCTTCCGTTTTCGTTTACCGATTCTTTCCGCCGTGTGTGTATTGAAGATGACCGTGCGGCAAACGTGATAAACATATATCAGGCAAGCGACAACGGCTTCAATGTGCTTGTATATAAGCTCAAAATCGGAGATAACGGTGGAAATTCCACTCTCAGCGTGTTTACGTATGAGGACAATTTTGAAGAATCCATACAAAATATTTCACTCGGCTTTGACGTATCATTTTTCAACAGCGGTTACGTAAAGCTCTGGAACCATAACAGAGCAGGTGTATACGTTAAAAATCTTGCAATGAAAGTTATCTGATATGAAAAAAATACAAATTTACGATTCTACCCTGCGTGACGGTGCGCAAGGGCAGGGCGTTTCGTTTTCCGTGTCTGATAAAATAAGGATAGTTGATGCGCTTGACGGCTTCGGTATTGATTATATCGAGGCAGGATTTCCCGCATCAAACCCCAAGGACGAGGAGTTTTTCCGTGAAATGAAAAGCAAAAAGCTTGCACACGCAAAGCTTTGCGCTTTCGGAAGAACGCTGAAATACGGTACTGAGCCCGAAAATGATCCTGCGCTTGCAAGTCTTGTTGCCTCCGGCGCACCCGTTCTGTGCATATTCGGAAAAACATCTGTTTTGCACATACGTGAGGTGCTTGGGATAACGAAAGAGGAAAATCTTGAGCTTGTAAAGAAAACGGTCGAATATCTGAAGCAATTTGCCGAGGAGGTCGTTTTTGATGCCGAGCATTTTTACGCAGGCTACAACGAAAACCGTGAATATGCCATAGAGGTGCTTAATACCGCAAAAGATGCAGGGGCGGATGTTTTGTGTCTTTGCGACACAAACGGCGAAACGATGCCGTATGAGTCCTATGAAATAACAAAAGATGTGTGCGAAAAATTTTCTGATACAAGAATATCCGTGCATTTTCACAATGATACCGGCTGTGCCGTTGCAAATTCCATTCTTGCGGTCAAGGCAGGGGCTGTGCAGATACAGGGTACTTTCCTTGGCTTCGGAGAAAGATGCGGAAACGCAGATCTTTCCGTCATAATGCCCAATCTTAAATTCAAATACGGAATTGATTTTCCGTGCGATATGAGAAGGCTCAAAAAGACGGCGATCAAGATATCGGAAATATCAAATGTAGGTATAAGAAGCAATAAGCCGTACATAGGCAGAAATGCGTTTCACCACAAGGCGGGAATGCACATTGATGCGGTGAAAAAACATTCTGCATCGTTTGAACATATCGATCCTGCGCTCGTCGGCAACGAAAGACAGTTCCTTTTGTCTGAAATATCGGGCAGAAACACGCTTTTGGAGCACGTGAGAAACATAATTCCAAATGTAGAAAAGGATTCTCCCGAAATTATGCTTGCGCTTGAAGCGCTTAAAGAAAAGGAATTTTTCGGTTATCACTACGA
The DNA here is from genome assembly GCA_045652135.1 of Eubacteriales bacterium. GTDB lineage: Bacteria > Bacillota > Clostridia > Oscillospirales > CAG-272 > RGIG7213. Next base: position 10,872 of record JAZRTS010000194.1, read on the forward strand.
AGCGGCAGAAGCATCGCTCCATCTTTTGCTCAAAAAAACGCTCTGTAAATATACTCCCCATTTTGATGTGCTTTTGTATAAAACGACTGATGATTATCCGTCGGGGACGGGCGGAATGACGTCGGGCGCTATGATCCAGATAAAGGTCGGGGATAAAACAGAGGTGTCGGCATCTCTCGGAAACGGCCCTGTCAATGCGCTTGACACGGCGCTTCGCCGTGCGCTTTGCGTGTTTTATCCGCAGGTGTCGGAAATGCGCCTTGCGGACTTCAAGGTGCGTGTAATAGATTCGGGAACGTCAACTGCGGCAAAGGTGCGAGTGCTTATCGAATCGACAGACGGGGTGGAAAACTGGACAACAGTCGGTGTTTCGCACGATATAATAGAGGCGTGTTTTACGGCTCTTGTCGATTCTTTTGAATATAAATTATCAAATTCTTGATTTTTGTTATTGATATTTTCATAATTTTGTGGTATAATTACAAAAAGCTATAGAAATGAAAGGAAAAAAGGTATACCGATGGCAAACGACAAGGACACGACCATAACTTTTCAGATCTCGCACGAAAAGGAATTGGAAACAAAACAGGCGTTGAGGGACGTGTATCAGGCGCTCAAGGAAAAGGGCTACAATCCGATAAACCAGATCGTCGGCAATATTCTTTCCGAAGATCCCACGTACATTACAAATTATAAGAACGCAAGAGGCATCATCAGAAAGATCGACAGAGATGAGCTTTTGAATATTCTCGTCAGATCATACCTCAACAAAGAATAAAATCAAATGAAATTTCGCAAAAATTCACTTTTGCTATTGACAAAAGTGAATTTTTGTGGTATTATATTCGGGTACAGAAAAACACCTGTATGCGCTTGTAGCTCAGTGGATAGAGTGCCCGGCTACGAACCGGTAGGTCGAGGGTTCGAATCCCCCCAGGCGCGCCAGAAAAAAGCCAAGTCTATGACTTGGCTTTTTTCAATGAAGCGTTCCCTTCGGGAACATGATGACGCTGTGCTAATGATGTCACTTCGTTAATGATGTGTTGCTTCGCAACATTAAGGAACGCTTCGCATCATAAATGAGCGAAGCGAATTTACATCATATTGCGCACGGCGCAATGCATCAT